>JBFHNV010000093.1:0-21585 GCA_041593595.1 Gammaproteobacteria bacterium | reverse complement strand
CCTGTCCCGGGGCGTTTTTCGTTCCGGCGCACGCTTCCGGCGGTCACTCAGGATTACACGATGAGCTTTGAAGAAGTCACCGGCCGATACCACGGCCCACAGCTGGAAGAACGGGTGCTGGCGCTGTGGCGCGAGCGCGACGTGTTCGCGCGCACGCTGGCGGCGAGCGAGGGCCGCGAGCTGTACACCTGGAACGACGGCCCGCCCACCGCCAACGGTCGACCGGGAATCCATCACGTCCTCGCGCGCACCTTCAAGGACCTGTACCCGCGCTACAAGACCATGCGCGGCTACCACGCACCCCGCAAGGCTGGCTGGGACACCCACGGGCTGCCCGTGGAGCACGAGGTGGAGAAGGAGCTCGGGATCTTCGACAAGGCCCGCATCGAGGCAGAGGTGGGCGTCGCGGAGTTCACCCGGCGCTGCCGCGAGTCGGTGATGCGCTACATCGCCGACTGGGAACGCATGACCGAGCGCATGGGCTTCTGGGTGGACATGAAGGATGCCTACTACACCCTGGACAACGACTACATCGAGTCCGTCTGGTACCTGCTCGAGGTGATCTGGAACAAGGGGCTCATGTACCAGGGATACAAGGTCGTGCCCTACGACCCGCGCATCGGCGCCACGCTCTCGTCCCACGAGGTCGCGCTCGGCTACAAGGAGGTGGACGACCCGTCCGTCTACGTGCGCTTTCCCGTCGCAGGCGAGGACGACGTGTCCTTCCTGGTGTGGACGACCACGCCCTGGACGCTGCCGTCGAACCTGGCGCTCGCGGTGGCGCCGGAGGTGGACTATGCCTACGTGCGAAGCGGAGACGAGACGCTGGTCCTGGCCGCCAGCCTGGTGGACGTCGCCATGGAGGGTCGCCCCCACGAGGTGACGCACACCGTGAAGGGCGCCGAGCTGGTGGGCCTTCGCTACCGCCGCCCCTTCGACTACCTGGCGGTGGACGCCCCGGACGCCTGGACGGTGCACCCCGCCGACTTCGTCACCACCGAGGACGGCACCGGCATCGTGCACGTGGCGCCCGCCTACGGTGTCGACGACCTGACGCTGGGCCAGACCGCCGGCCTGCCCGTGGTGCACGGGGTCGGGCTGGACGGACACTTCCTCCCGGAGGTCACGCCGGTGGCCGGAATGTTCTTCAAAGAGGCGGACCCGGTCCTGGTCAAGGAGCTCGAGCGCACGGGACTGCTGTGGCGCAAGCAGACCTACCGCCACAACTACCCTCACGGTTGGCGCACCGGCGACCCGCTCATCTACTACGCGAAGAACGCCTGGTACATCCGCACCAGCGAATTCCGCGAGCGGCTCGTCGCGCTCAACAAGACCATCAACTGGGTGCCCGAGAACATCCGCGACGGCCGGTTCGGCAACTGGCTGGAGAACAACATCGACTGGGCGCTGTCGCGGGAACGCTTCTGGGGCACCCCGCTGCCGGTGTGGACCGATGGCGAGGGAGACTACCTGTGCGTGGGCTCGCTCGAGCAGCTCGAGCGCCTGTGCGGGCGAAGCCTGCGCGAGCTGGACCTGCACCGCCCCGCCATCGACGAAATCACGTTCACGCACCCGGACAACGGCCGCACCTACCGCCGCGTCCCGGAGGTGATCGACTGCTGGTTCGACTCCGGCGCCATGTCCTATGCCCAGTGGCACTGGCCGTTCGAGAACGCGGACACCTTCGAGAAGCACTTCCCCGCCGACTACATCGTGGAGGCCATCGACCAGACACGCGGCTGGTTCTATACCCTGCACGCCATCGCCACCTTGGTCTCGGACAGCGTGGCGTTTCGCAATTGCATCTGCCTCGCCCACATCGTCGACAAGGACGGCAAGAAGATGTCCAAGTCGCAGGGCAACATCGTCGACCCCTACGACGTGTTCGATACCGTGGGCGCCGACGCGCTGCGCTGGTATTTCATCGCACGCGTCGCCCCCGACGTGCAGAAGCGCATCTCGGTGGACATCGTGCGCGACGTGGCCAGCTCGTTCATCAACACGCTGTGGAACACCTACGCCTTCTTCGTCATGTATGCGCGCCTGGACGCGCCCGATCTCGATCGCGACGTCCCGGTGAGCGAACGCCCGGAAATGGACCGCTGGGTGCTCGCGCTGCTGCACCGCACGGTGCGCGAGGCCACCGATGCGCTGGACCGCTACGACGCCCTCGCCGCCGGGCGCGCTATCGAGTCCTTCGTGGACGCCCTCTCCAACTGGTACGTGCGCCTGAATCGGCGCCGCTTCTGGAAGGCTGCCGCGGGGGATGACAAGCAGGCCGCGTACCTCACCCTGTACGAGTGCCTGGACACGGTGCAGCGACTGCTCGCACCGTTCATGCCTTTCATTGCCGAGTCCATGTACCACAACCTGGTGCGCAACCGCGACGCGGCGGCGCCGGAGAGCGTGCACATGGTTGCCTGGCCCGCCGCCGACGAGGGGCGCATCGACGACGCGCTGGTCGCCGACTTCGACGTGGTACGCAAGGTGGTGTCGCTCGGTCGCGCGGCCCGCAACCAGACGCGGCTGCGCACCCGCCAGCCGCTGCCCCGGGTGCTGGTGCGGGTCCCCGACGATGCCGCGGCGCGCGCGGTGAGTGGCCACCAGGCGCAGATCCTCGAGGAGCTGAACGTCAAGGCCGTGGAGACCGTGGCGCGGGACGCGGAGCTGGTGCGCTACCGGCTCAAGCCCAACCTGCCACGCATCGGCAAGCGCTACGGCAAGCGGGTGCCCGCGATTCGTGCCGCGCTGGCCGAGGCCGACGGTGCCGCCATCGCCGCCGCGGTGGCGGCCGGCGAGCGATTCACGGTGACCGCGGACGGCGAGCCGCTCCAGTTCGAGCCCGAGGACGTGCTGGTGGAGACCGAGTCTGCCGAGGGCTACGCCTGCGCCGAGGAAGGCGGATTCCTGGTGGGCCTGGACACGCGCGTGGACGCGGCGCTGGAACGCGAGGGCCTCGCGCGGGAGCTGGTGCGCACGGTGCAGGAGGCACGCAAGCAGGCCGGGCTCGAGGTGTCGGACCGCATCACGCTGCACATCGACGGCACGGCGGCCGTGGAGGCCGCGATCGCCGAGCACCGCGAGCACATCATGGAGGAGACGCTGGCCACCGCGTGGGGGGACGAGGGACTCACCGGCACCTACCTCGCCGAGCACGCGCTGGACGGCGAGCGCTGGACCATCGCGCTCGCGCCGAACTGACGGGACGACCGCCGGACCGCGTCATCCGTGTTCGGTTCAGGCCGGTCCGGTGCGGGTCGTGGGGACCGTCGGCCGCACGGACGCGGCCGTCGAGCGTACAGGGAGGTATTCACAGCCTGTCCCGAAGGCCCGCACCGGAGGGGACGCGCCCTCCGAAGGCCTGACCGATCACGCATGCGCGCCGCCGCGCACGGCACGCGGCGGTATACTCCGCCTCCACACGATGCCGGCCCCGCGCATGCCCGTTCACCGCCGATCGCTCCTTCAGGTCGCAGGCGCGCTGACGGTCTCCGGCTGCGCCTGCGGCATCGCCGGCTGTGTCGCCACCAACCCCGCCACCGGTCGCTCGAGCTTCACCGGCGGCTTCTCGCCGCAGGACGACATCCGTCTCGGCGCAGAGCAGCATCCCAAGCTGCTCGAGGCATTCGGCGGCGAGTACCGGGACCCGAAGCTCAACCGCTACCTGGACACCATCGGCGTCCGCCTCGCGCGACACACCGAGTACCAGCAGTTCCCCTACACGTTCACACTGCTCAATACCCCCATCGTCAATGCCTTCGCCCTGCCGGGCGGCTACGTGTACGTGTCCCGTGGGCTGCTGGCCCTGGCCAGCAACGAGGCAGAGCTGGCGGGGGTCGTGGCCCACGAGCTCGGGCACGTGAACGCGCGTCACACTGCCGAGCGCCTGGGCGCGCAGCAGGTGGCCACACTCGGCGTCCTCGCCGGCGCCATCGGCGCGAGCCTGCTCGGGATCTCCCCGGGCAACGTGGCGCAGATCGGCCAGACCATCGCCGCGCTGGCCATCCAGAGCTACTCCCGCGAGCAGGAGATGGAGAGCGACACCCTCGGCATCCGCTACATGAGCCAGGCCGGCTACGACCCGGATGCGATGGTGACCTTCCTCGCCAGCCTGCGCGAGCAGAGCCAGGTGGAGGCGCGATCCATGGGCCTGCCCCCAGGTTCCGTGGACGAGTACAACCTCATGGCCACCCACCCGCGCACCGCGGACCGCGTGCGCGAGGCGCAGGCCCAGGCGCAGGTGTCGCGGCCGCCGGATGCGCGCCTGGCGCGCCAGGAATTCCTCGCCCTCATCGACGGCATGCTGTTCGGCGACGACCCGGCCCAGGGGCTCGTCAAGGGCCGGCGCTTCGTGCACCCGGAGATGCGCTTCGAGTTCACGGCGCCGCCCGGGTTCCGGCTGCAGAACGCGCCCGAGCGGGTGATGGCCAGCGACGCCGACGGCGCGGCGGTGGTGTTCGACGTGGCACCGCTGCGCGGCTCGCGCACCCTCCCGGAGTACCTCCAGCGCGAGTGGGCGCCGAGGGCGCGTCTCGTGGCGGTGGAGCCCATCGCGGTGAACGGTCTCGCCGGCGCCACCGGCGCCACCGTGGGTCAGACCCGAGGCGGTGCCGTGGACCTGAGGCTGGTGGCGCTCGCCCGCGACCCGCGGTCCGTGTACCGACTGCTGTTCATCTCGCCGCGCCAACGTACCGCGGCCCTGGAGGTGGAGTTTCGCCGGACCACCTACAGCTTCCGGCCGCTCACCGAGTCCGAGGCCGCGGCGGTGACGCCTCTGCGCCTGAAGGTGCGCGCCGCGCAGCCGGGTGATCGGGTCGAGGCGCTGGCGGCGCCCCTGCCCTACGGTCAATTCAACGCCGACTGGTTCCGGGTGCTGAACGACCTGCCGCCCGGCGCCCAGCCCGTTGCCGGGCAGCCGCTGAAAGTCGTCGTTTCGTGACGTCTGCGCGGCGAGGTTCCTCCGACGCGGGACGCCTCCGCCTCGCGGCGGCGGCCGCGCTCGTCTTCGCCACACTGGCGACGGGCGTGCCGCCCGCCGCCCAGCCGCCGGCCGCGCTGGTGCAGGTGGACGCGGTGAAGCGCGAGCCCGTGGTGCAGACGGTGCCCGTGATCGGGCGGCTGGTGGCACGCCGCGAGGGCCAGGTGGCCGCGCGGGTGGAAGGCCCCATCGAGACGTTCCCCGTGCGGGTGGGTGACCGGGTCTCGGAGGGGGACCTGATCGCCCGCATCGAGGAGCGGCTGCTCGGGGCAGCGCTGGACCAGGCCCGCGGGCGCCTGGCCGAGGCCCGCGCGCGCACCGTCACCGCCGAGGCGCAGCTCGCACTGGCACGCCAGGAGCGCGAGCGCCTCGCGGCCCTGAAGAGCACCCAGGCCACGAGCAAGGCGCTGTACGAGGATGCCGTGCAGTCCGAGGCCATCGCGAAGGCGCGGGTGGACGAGGCGCGGGCCGCGGAAGGCACGGCCCGGGCGAACCTGCGTCAGGCCGAGATCGATCTCGACCACGCCCGGGTAACCGCCCCCTACGCGGGCGTCATCGTCCAGCGCATGCGCGAGGCGGGCGCCTACGCCAAGCTCGGCGATCCGCTGGTGCGCATGATTGCCGACACGGGACTGGAGGTGGAGGCGGACGTGCCCTTCGACCGCCTCGCAGGCCTCGCGCCGGGGGTCGCGGTGAGCGTGGATCTGGATGACGGCACTCGCCATCCGGCGCGGGTGCGGGCCGTGATCCCGGAGGAGAACCGCCTCACGCGCACCCGCGCGGTGCGCTTCAGCGTGGAGTTCACCGGCGGCGCCGCCGGCCTCGCGGACGGCCAGAGCGCCACCGTGCACGTACCGCTGGGACGCCCACGCCAGGTGATCTCGGTGCACAAGGACGGCATCAACCGCCGCGGCGAGGAGACCTTCGTCTACGTCGTGGAGGACGGTGTCGCGAAGCTGCGTTCGGTGGAGCTCGGCGATGCCCTGGGCATCCGCTTCGAGGTGCTGTCGGGACTGGAGGAAAAGGACCTGGTGGTGGTGCGCGGCAACGAGCGGCTGCGCCCCGACGACAAGGTGCGGGTGGGCAACGGCGGCGGGCCCGCGTCGTGAACCTGATCCGCACTGCCATCGAGCGCCCCATCGCCGTGGTGAGCGCGGTGCTGATGACGGTGCTGTTCGGTCTCGTCGCGCTCGAGCGAATCCCCATCCAGCTCGCGCCGGACGTGAACCGGCCGGTGATCACCGTCGAGACCCTGTGGCCCGGCGCGGCGCCCGCCGAGGTGGAGCGCGAGATCGTCAACCGCCAGGAGGAGCAGATGGCGGGTCTGCAGGGGCTGCAGAGCATCACCGCCCAGGCCGAGCAGGGCCGCGCCCGGGTGACCCTAGAGTTCGAGGTGGGCAGCAACATGGACCGCGCGCTGCTGCTGGTGTCGAACCGTCTCGACCGTGTTACGGGCTATCCGGACGAGGCTGACCAGCCCACCCTCGACACCGCCGGCAGCGAGGACAACCCCATCGCGTGGTTCATCGTCACCCGCGCCGAGGGCAACACGCGGCCGGTGCACGAGTACGGCGACTTCATCGACGACGTGGTCAAGGACCGCGTCGAGCGCGTGCCCGGCGTGAGCCAGGTGACGTACTTCGGCGGCAGCGAGCGCGAGATCCAGGTCACGGTGCTGCCGGAGCTGCTGGCGCGATACCGGCTCACGGTGAGCGAGGTGCTGGCGGCGCTGCGCGCCGCCAACGCGTCCATGTCCGCCGGCGACGTGGACGAGGGCAAGCGGCGCTACGTGGTGCGCACCGAGGGCGAGCTGTCCACCCTGGAGGCGGTGCGCGACGTGGTGCTGCGCTCCCAGGTGGACGCGGAGACCGGGCGCACCGCGCGGGTGACCGTGTCCGACGTGGCACGGGTGGCGTTCGGCTACAAGGAGCCCACCGCCACGATCCGGTTTCTCGGGGAAAACGCCATCGCCTTCAACGCCAAGCGCCAGACCGGGGCCAACGTCATCGCCACCATGGAGGGAATCCGCGAGGCGGTCGCAGAGCTCAACCGGTCTCTGATCCCGGGCGCCGGGCTCGAGCTCAGTCAGGTCTACGACGAGACCGTCTACATCAACTCCGCGATCGAGCTGGTGCGGCAGAACATCTGGGTCGGCGGCACGCTGGCGGCGGTGGTGCTGTTGCTGTTCCTGCGCTCCCTGCGCGCCACGCTGGTCATCTCCATCGCGATCCCCGTCTCGGTGATCGGCGCGTTCGTCGCCATGGCGTTGCTCGGGCGCAGCATCAACGTCATCTCGCTCGCGGGGCTGGCCTTCGCGGTGGGCATGGTGGTGGACGCCGCCATCGTGGTGCTGGAGAACATCTACCGCCTGCGCGAGGAGGGTCGCACCGCGCGCGAGGCATCGTACCTGGGCGCGAAGCAGGTGTGGGGCGCGGTGCTGGTCTCCGCGCTCACCACCGTCATGGTCTTCATCCCGATCCTGATCATGGATCTGGAGGTGGGGCAGCTCTTCCGCGACATCGCGGTGGCCATCTCGGTGGCGGTGACCCTGTCGCTGGTGGTGTCCATCACGGTCATCCCGGCACTGTCCCGGCACCTGTTCCGCAGCCGCGCCTCGCCGCACGAGGCACCGCAGCCGCTGGCGCGCGCGCGCCTGCCCGGCGTCGACGCGCTGGCGGCGCTGTTCGTGGGCGTGACCATGTGGTTCGTGCGCGGCGTGGTGCGCAGCCGGGTGCTGGCGGTGGCGGTGGTGGCGGCCATGGTGGGGGCCGCAGGCGCCTTCAGCTACGCCTGGCTGCCCAAGCTCGAGTACCTGCCCGAGGGCAACCGCAACCTCGTGTTCGGCATCATCATCCCGCCGCCCGGCTACAACCTCGCGACCATGACCGGCATCGCGGAGCGCGTCGAGAACGCGACCCGCCCCCTGTGGGCGAGCGTCTCGGGCCCGGACCCGGAGCCTGGCGGCCCGCCCAAGATCAACCGCTTCTTCTTTGTCGCCACCCGCGCCACCACCTTCGTGGGCGCGGCGGCCGAGCAGCCCCAGCGCGCCGGCGAGCTGGTGCCGGTGCTGCGCGAGCCGGTGTTCACCGAGCCCGGCACCTTCGGCTTCATCAACCAGCCCTCCATCTTCGGGCGCGGCATCGGGTCCGGGCGCAAGATCGACTTCGACATCTCCGGCCCGGAGCTCGAGGTGATCCTGGAGGTGGCCGTGCGCGCGGTGCGCAAGCTGGCCACGGCCCTGCCGCTGGACCAGGGCAACCAGCTCAGGCCGAATCCCGGCCTCGAGCTCGGGGCACCCGAGGTGCGCGTGATCCCGGATCGCCTCCGCCTCGCCGACAACCGGATCAGCGCACGCGAGCTGGGTGACACGGTGGACACCTTCAACGACGGCCTGCGCGTCGCCGAGGTGACGTCCGGCTCGAAGCGCATCGATCTCACCCTCATGGGCCCGGCCCGGCACGTGAGCTCCACCCAGGGCATCGGCACGCTGCCGGTGGTGACCCCGGACGGACGCATCATCCCCACCAGCAGCCTGGCTCGGGTCCTGCTCACCGCGGGCCCCACGGAGATCCGCCACCGAGAGCGCGAGCGTACCGTGACGCTGGAGGTGCGCCCTGCGCCGGGCATGGCGCTGGAGGCGGCACTGGACGTGCTGCGCGATCGGGTCATGGAGCCGCTCGAATCCGAGGGCCTGCCGGCAGGCGTGAAGCTCGGCGTGTCCGGCACCGCCGACGAGCTGCGCCAGACCTGGGACGCGATGCTGGTGCAGCTCCTGCTGGCGCTGGTGATCGTGTACCTGGTGATGGCGGTTCTGTTCGAGAGCTTCGTTTACCCGCTGGTGATCCTCACGTCGGTGCCGGTGGCCGCCGCCGGTGGCGTGGCGGGGATCGCGGTGCTCAACCTGTTCCGATTCCAGCCGCTGGACATGCTCACCCTGCTCGGCTTCGTGATCCTCATCGGCATCGTGGTGAACAACGCCATCCTGCTGGTCCACCAGACCCTGTATCACCTGCGCGAGGATGCCATGGCGCCTGAGCAGGCCATCGACACCGCGACCCGCAACCGCATCCGGCCAATCTTCATGTCCACGCTCACCAGCGTGTTCGGCATGTTGCCTCTGGTGCTGTTCCCGGGGGCCGGCTCGGAGCTCTATCGCGGACTCGGGTCGGTGGTGGTGGGCGGGCTCGCCCTGTCCGCGGCGCTGACCCTGGTGATGGTGCCACCGCTGCTCACGGTACTGGTGGCGCCGGTCGAGCGCCGCAGGCTCGCACGCCTGCACCGCGAGGGCGCACGGACTTCGCCCGCCGCGTCACCGGGTGACTAGGGCACGTACGCGCAAGCCCGGATCACCGGCCCCTTCAGCCTGGCGCGGACGTGCTCGGAGAACCGGGTTCGGCCTCCCGCGGGGACAGCTCCAGGCTCACGCACATGACCTCGGCGCGCGGCACGCGGCGGATGGCGAAGCCCAGGCGCCGGGCGAGGCGCAGCATCTGCTCGTTCTCCGCAAGCACCTCGCCATACAGCTCGCGAGCGCCTCGCGAGCGGCAGTACCCGATCATCTTCTCCATCAGCGCATGCCCGAGACCCTTGCCCTTCATCGCCGAGGTCACGACGATGGCGAACTCGGCGCGCGCGCCGTCCGGATCGAACACGGCCCGCACCACCCCCAGCGTGCGCCGGCCCTGCTCTCCCGCCTCGCTGGCGATGAAGGCCATCTCGCGGTCGTAGTCGATCTGGGTGAAGCGGGCGAGCTGGGAGTGCACGAACTCGCGCACCTGGCCGAAGAAGCGGTAGCGCACGTCCTGCGGGTCCAGCGAGTCCAGGAAGGCCTTGTGCTCCGGCTGGTCCTCGGGACGGATGGGCCGCACCAGGAGCGGCCGCCCGTCGATCTCGAGCGTCTCCTCGAGCTGCTCGGGGTAGGGGCTGATGGCGAGGCGGCGCTCGGGGGCGGCGCCGGCGCGCCGCACGCGCATGCGCGCGTCCAGCGCCAGCACGCCACCGGCGTCGGCCAGCAGCGGGTTGACGTCCAGCTCCACCACCTCCCCGCAGTCGACCACGAGCTGTGAGATTCGCAGCAGCACGCGCGCGAGGGCGTCCAGGTCCACCGGCGGCCGATCGCGGTAACCGCGCAGGCGGCGCCAGACCCGCGTATCCTGCATCAGCTCGCGGGCGAGCTTGACGTTGACCGGCGGCAGCGCCACCGCGCTGTCGGCCAGCTCCTCCACCGCGGTACCGCCCTCGCCGAACAGCAGCACCGGCCCGAACACCGGGTCGGTGGTCACGCCCACGATCAGCTCGATGGCCCCGGGCCGGCGTGCCATGGGCTGCACCGTGAAGCCCTGCAGCTCCACGTCCGGGAGCATCTCCCGGATGCGTGCGTGCATGCGCTCCGCCGCCCGCCGCACGTCGTCCGTGGACTCGAGGTCCAGCACCACCCCGCCCACGTCGGACTTGTGGGTGATGTCCTCGCACAGCACCTTGAGCGCCACCGGCAGTCCCACCGCCCGCGCGGCGTCCGCGGCATCCGCCGGGTCCCGGGCGATGCGCGTCTCCACTACCGGAATGCCGTAGGCCGACAGCACCGCCTTGGCCTCGGGCTCGCTGAGCAGCTCGCGCCCCTGGGCCAGCGCCTGCTCGATCACCTGGCGCACCGCCTGTGTCGGCGGCTGGAACCTGTCCGGGGCCGCGGGCGGCGTCTGCATCAGCAGCTCCTGGCTGCGCTGGTAGCGGACCCGGTGCATGAAGCCGCGCACGGCGCTCTCCGGGGTGTCGTAGTTGGCGATCCCCGATGCCGAGAGCCGGCGTCGCGCGGGCTGCACGTTCTCGCCTCCCAGCCAGCAGGCGAGCAGGCGCGGCGCCGCCTGGCGGGCCGCTGCCACCGCTGCCACGGATTCGGCCACCGCGAGGTTCGCGACCACGGCGGTGGGGGCATGCAGCACCAGCACGGCGTCCACCCCGGGGGCGTCGAGCAGGATCTCGAGCGCACGGGCGTAGCGCTCGCCGCCGGCGTCACCGATCACGTCTACCGGGTTGCCCCGGGACCAGTGGGCGGGGAGCACCTCGTCGAGGCGCGCGACCGTGTCGTGCGCGAGCTGCGCCAGCCGGCCTCCGCCCAGCACCAGGGCGTCGGTCGCGATGACCCCGGGTCCACCACCGTTGGTGAGGATGGCGAGCCGCTCGCCCGGCAGCGGCCCGGCGCGGGCCAGGGTCTCCACCGCGTCGAACATCTCGTCGGTGTCGAACACCCGCAGCATGCCGGCGCGACGAAACGCCGCGTCGTACACGGCATCGCTGCCGGCCAGGGCGCCGGTGTGGGAGGCGGCGGCCCGCTCGCCCTCGGCGACCCGACCCGCCTTGATCACCAGCACCGGCTTGTTGCGCGCGGCGGCCCGCGCCGCGGACATGAACTTGCGCGGATTGCGCACGGACTCCATGTAGAGGAGTACCGCGCGGGCCGAGGGGTCCGAGGCCAAAAAGTCCAGGGTGTCGCCGAAGTCCACGTCCGCGCTGTCGCCCACGGACACGAAGTGCGAGAAGCCGATGCCCTTGCCCCGTGCCCAGTCCAGCAGCGCCGTGCACAGGGCGCCCGACTGGTGCACCAGGGCCAGGTGCCCAGGCAGCGCGTCCATGTGCGCGAAGCTCGCATTGAGCCGGCTTGCGGGCACCAGGAGGCCGAGGCAGTTGGGCCCCAGGATGCGGAGCAGGTGTGGCCGCGCCGCCTCGAGCATGGCCTGCTCCAGGGTGCGGCCATCCCCGGCGCAGGCGCCCGGCCCCGCGGTGAGCACCACCGCCGCGCGGGTACCGCGCCGGCCCAGGTCCGCAATCAGGCGCGGAACGACGGGTGCCGGGGTGCAGATCACCGCCAGGTCGGGTGTCACCGGCAGGCTCGCCACATCTGCGTAGGCCAGCACGCCGGCCACCGCCTCGTGCTTCGGGTTCACCGGCATCACGGGCCCGGCGAAGCCGCCCGCCAGAAGGTTGTGCATCACCGCGGCACCGACGCTGCGCTCACGATTGGACGCCCCCACCACCGCCACCGACGAGGGCCGGAACAGGAACTCCAGGTTGCGCACGCTCATGGGCGGGAATCCTCCACGTCCTGCGCCGGTGGGGCCGCGCCACTCCGGGACATGGCGCCGCCGTGCTGCGTTGCAGCATACCGCGCCGGGAGGTGGCACGGGAAGGCACAGGGCGCGCCGTGCACCGCATCGGAGACCGTGCGGGGTTCCCCATCACCCGAACCCTCTCCCCGCGCGCGGGGATGAGGGGCCGAACGCGAAACGGGGCGCGCTGCGCCCCGTTTCATACTGGTTTCTTTGGCGGAGAGGGTGGGATTCGAACCCACGTGGGGCGTAATGCCCCCAACCGATTTCGAGTCGGTGCCGTTATGACCGCTTCGGTACCTCTCCGGAAGCCGTCGCGAGGCCGCGGATTATACGGGACGCGCCTGCACCACGCAGGCGCGCCGCCCCGGATCGCGTGAACCCGTCGCCCGCCATCACACGTGACTGGCCGGGAATCCCCACAGCCCCGGGCGCCGCCGCAGGCCCTTTGATCCTCGTGCATGCCATCAGGCGTAGGTCACCTGCGCGGTAAACTTGTAGCCCACGCCTCGCACGGTCTTGATCATCTGCGGGTGCTTCGGATCGTCTTCGAGCTTGCGCCGCAGCTTCGCCACCAGCACGTCGATGCTGCGGTCGTTGGGCGACCAGTCGCGGCCGAACACCAGGTCGAGGATCTCCTGGCGCGTGAGCGCACGCTGCGGGCGCGCCAGAAGGGACGCCAGGAGCTGGAACTCGTTGCCGGTGACCGCCACCTTCTCGCCACTCGGCGAGGTGACCTCGTGGGACACCATGTCCACGCTCCAGCCCTCGAACTGCGCCACGCGACCGCCCGGCTCTTCCCCGCCCTGATGGGCACGGCGGGTGCTGCGCCGGAGCACGGTGCGCAGCCGCGCCAGCAGCTCGCGCTCGTCGAAGGGCTTCGTGATGTAGTCGTCGGCGCCCACCTCGAGGCCAACCACCTTGTCCACCGTGCTGCCCTTGCCGGTGAGCATGACGATGGCGACGTCCGAGGTGGCGCGCAGCTCGCGGGCCAGGGACAGGCCATCCTCCCCGGGTAGCATCAGGTCGAGTACGATCAGGTCCGCGGGGCGCACGGCCAGCGCGCGGCGCATCTCGTCCGCGTTGCCGGCTTCGCGCACCTGGAATCCTTCCCGGTACAGGAAGCGCGACAGCAGCCGGCGCAGACGCTGATCGTCGTCCACGATGAGGATGCTCGGCGCGCTGCGCATCGGGCTAGTATAGCGGTCAACGCCACCCCACCGGGATCCGCCGCGGCGACCCAGCGTCATGGATCAGGCCCCGCACACCCCTCCTGGCAGCGCGCCGAGCACCGATCTGCTCGTGCGTCGCATGGGCCACGACTTCAACAACCTGCTCAGCGTCATCCTCGGCGGCCTCTCGCTGCTGCGCGAGGAGGTCCCGGGGGAGGCGTGGAGCCCGGAGGCGAGGGAGACCTACGAGGACGTGGTGTCCGCGGCACGCGAGGCGGCAGATGTGATCGCGCGCCTGACGGCCTGGGCCGGACGCCAGGCCGTGGAGCCCGTGTGCGCCGACCTGAACGCCGTGGCACGCGAGATCGAGCCGCTGCTCGCAAGGGCGCTGCCCGCGGAGGTGCGCGTCGAGCTGACGCTCACCGATTCGCCCGTCATCGCGTGGGTCGACCGTTCACAGCTCCAGACAGTGCTGATCGAGCTCGCGGCCAACGCCCGCGACGCAATGGGCGGGTGCGGCGAGCTGCGCATCGAGACCTGCGACGGCGTCGCACCGGAGATCCGCGTCACGGATGGCGGCGAGGGCATGGACGCGGCCACGCTCGCCGCCTGCAGGGATCCCTACTTCACCACGCGCGATCGCGCCGTGCATCGCGGGCTGGGACTGAGCGTGGTGGAGGGTTTCGCCCGCGCCAGCGGCGCTGAGCTCGACATCGAGAGCCGCCCCGGGCAAGGCACCGTCGCGCGACTGCGCTTCGCCCGATCCGGGGCCCCCTGACACCCCCGGTTCCCGCGCTTCCCGGGTTGCTTTACAAACTTCACACTTCTTTACAACGCGCCGTCAAAAGTTCGTGGACTGTCGCGGCGCCCCTGCTATGTTGAGCGCGGGGCAAGCCAGGGACACGGCATCCCGGGTCCGCGCTCCACAGCCGCCGCCAGAGTGGCGTGGGCGGACACAACAAGAATGGTCCAGCCATGTCACGAACCCGCATCGTCGCCGTGGACGACGACCGGCGCATCCTGCGCGTTCTCAAGCGCGCCTGCGAGAGTGTCGGCTACGAGGTCCATTCGGTGCTCGACGCCGAGTTCTTCGAGTCATCGTTCCGGGTCTTCGAGCCCGCGCTGGTCTTCCTCGACCTCAACATGCGCAACATCGACGGCGTGGAGCTGCTGCGTTTCATCGCCGAGGAACGCCGCGACACCAGCGTCATCGTGACCAGCGGCGTCGACGAGCGGCTGCTGCTTGCCGCCCACTCCCTCGGACTTTCACTGGGGTTGCGGATGCTCGAGCCGATCCGCAAGCCACTCATGGTCGCGGACGTGCGCCAGCGCCTGAAGGCCTTTCGCGACCAGCCCACAGCCGCCCCGCCCGCCTCCATCGGCGCCGGCGAGCTGCGCGAGGCGCTGGAGCAGGGCCACCTGGACGTGTGCTATCAGCCGATGGTCAACCTCAACACCAGAGCGGTGGTGTGTGCCGAGGCGCTGGCGCGGCTGTGCCCGCCGGGCGCCGCGGAGATGGCGCCGGAGCAGTTCATCCCGGTGGCAGAACACTGTGGCCTCATCGAGACCCTGACCTTCCAGGTCCTCGAGCGCGCGCTCTCGGACCTGGCCACCTGGAGCCCGATGGCGCCGGACCTGCAGGTGGCGGTGAACGTCTCACCGATGCTGCTCGGGGACATCACGCTGCCCGATCGCATCGCCGGCATGCTCGCCGCCAGCGGTGTACAGCCTGAGCGGCTGGTGCTGGAGGTGACCGAGACCAGCGCTCCGGACGACCGCCAGCGCATGGCCGACACCTTGAGCCGCCTCAGGCTGAAGGGCATCCGGCTCGCCCTGGACGACTTCGGAACCGGCTTCTGCTCCCTCGGCCAGCTCTACGAGTTCCCCTACGAGACGCTGAAGCTCGACAAGAAGTTCGCCATGCGCGCCGAGAACAACGCCGATGCCGCCGCCATGATCCGCTCGAGCCTGGAGCTCGCCCGCAGCGTGGGCCTGACGGTGGTGGCCGAGGGCATCCAGACCGAGGACACCCTGCGCTGGCTCGGACGCCTTGGCTGCGATGTGGGGCAGGGCTTCCACATCAGCCCGCCCCTGGCGAGCATCGCCTTCGGCGAGTGGCTCGCCCGGCTGTCGGGCGCGCCCGCAGCGGTGCCCACCGGGCTCGCCGCCGGAGCGGCTTCCCCGGGCTGACCCGGACCGGATCTCGGCCGGCGGCGGCGTTTGGGCTACCATCGCCCTCCCCCCGGCCAGACCCCACCGGCCTCGGGGCCGCCACGCGGAACCTCACGTGCTCGATCGACTGCCACCTCACAGCGTCCGGCGCAAGCTCGCACAGAAGGTGCTGCGCCTGCGCGAGCGGCTGAAGCGCTGCCCGGACACCGAGCCGGAGCAGGCGATCATCCGCGTGTGCATCGGCGTCCTGGTCCTCGCCTACCTCTACGGCGGCGGCGTATTCACCCACGGCTCGCCCGACCCCATGACCGCCACCCACCGCGTCGTGGGGCTGGCCTTCATGAGCTGCGCGATCCTGATCCTCGCGGCCATCGTCGTGCAGCCGCGTCGCTCGGTGCTGCGCCGCCTCATCGGCATGGCCGCTGACATGGGCTTCACCACCTACGCGCTGGCCTGGACCGGCGCGCCCGGAGCGCCCCTGTTCGTGGTCTACCTGTGGGTCACCTTCGGCAACGGCTTCCGCTACGGGACGCGCTACCTGCACGCTGCCATGGTGGCCAGCGCGGCCGGGTTCGCCGTGGCGCTCACCATCAACGAGTACTGGCGCGACAACACGCACCTGGCGATCGGCGTGCTGGTGGGGCTGATCGTGCTGCCGCTCTACGTCGCGGCGCTCATCCGGCGCCTGAATGAGGCCATCCGCCGTGCCAACGAGGCGAGCCTCGCGAAGAGCAACTTCCTCGCCAACATGAGCCACGAGATCCGCACCCCGCTGTCCGGTGTGATCGGCATGAGCGACCTGCTCGTGGGCACCCGGCTGGATCGCGAGCAGCGCGAGTTCGTGCAGACCATTCACGCCTCCGCCCACGCCCTGCTGGAGCTGGTGGACGACATCCTCGACATCTCGAAGATCGAGGCCGGCAAGATCTCCATCCAGGACGCGGACTGCGACCTGCACCTGCTGGTGAACTCCACCAGCAAGATGCTGGCGCCCCAGGCCCGGGGCAAGGGCCTGCGCCTCAACACCTACATCGACCCCGCGGTGCCGTTCGCGCTGCGCGGTGACGCCCAGCACCTGCGCCAGGTGCTCATCAACCTGATCGGCAACGCGCTCAAGTTCACCCACGAGGGCAGCGTCGAGGTCCGGCTGACACTGATGGACCAGGGCGAGGACCGCGTCGAGGTGCGCTTCGAGGTCATCGACACCGGTATCGGCATGCCCGAGGACGTGCAGGCGCGCATCTTCGAGAGCTTCACCCAGGCCGACGACTCGGTCACCCGGCGCTACGGCGGCACGGGCCTCGGCACCTCCATCGCGAAGCAGCTCGTGGAGCTGATGGGCGGGCAGATCGGCCTGCAGAGCACGCCGGGGCAGGGCAGCCGGTTCTGGTTCACCCTGCCCTTCTCGCGTCAGGCCGCACCGCCAGAGCCGCTGCCTGCGGCGGACGGCAGCGTCGGACAGGTGCTGCTGCTGAGCGGCAACGAGGTGGAGGCCGCCCGGCTGCGCAAGACGCTCGCGACCTGGGCCGAGGGTGTGACGGTGGAAGCAGGCGGCGTGCGTGGTCTGGCACGGCTCGTGGACGGCGCCGGTCCCGGCGCCGCGTTCCAGGTGGCCGTGGTGGACGAGCGCACGCTGGGCATGGGCGCGGTGGAGTTCGCCAACCTGCTGCGCAGCGAGTCGAGCCTCGGCAACCTGGCGCTGGTGCTGCTGGCCGCCGACGAGCAGGCCACTGACGAGGATCGCTACATGCGGGCCGGCTACAACTCGATCCTGTTCCGCCCCTTCGAGGACGTGCTGCTGTTCAATGCGGTGCACGCGGCCAGCGCCGGGCACGACCTCGCCCACGGCACGCAGCGGGTGGCGTTGCTCGCGGAGCACCGCCGCGCCCGCGGCGACGGCGGGCCGACCGCACGCCGGCTGCTGGTGGCGGAGGACAACGCGGTGAACCGCAAGGTGGTGAGCCGGGTGCTCGAGCAGGCAGGTCACCACGTCGTGCTGGTGGAGAACGGGCGCGAGGCCCTGGAACGCCTCGAGCGCGAGGACTACGACGCCTGCATCGTGGACATGCAGATGCCCGAGCTCGGCGGCATGGACACCATGAAGCTGTTCCGCATGAGCAGCCCCGACCGCGCACCCATGCCCTTCATCATGCTCACCGCCAACGCCACCACGGACGCCCTGGAGGCCTCGCGTCAGGCGGGCTTCGACGCCTACCTCACCAAGCCGCTGGACCCGCAGCGGCTGCTGGACACCGTGGCGCGGATCACCGTGCCCGGGGGCGGCGCGCCGGCCGCCGCGCCCCGCACCGCCGACGTCCCGGTGGCCCACGTTGATGGCGACAAGCTCGCCGCCCTGGCCCGTCTCGACGCGAGCGGCGCGTTCGTGCGCGAGCTGGTCGACGAGTTCACCGTGGACGCGAAGCGGCTGCTGGACGTCATGGCCTCGGATCTGGCCGCGGCCCGCTGGCAGGCCTTTGCCGAGCGCGCCCACGAGCTCAAGGGCGCCGCGCGCACCGTGGGCGCGGTGGAGTTGGCGCGCCAGGTGGAGGCCCTGGACAAGCCCGGCGCGCGCCGCACGCCGGCAGATCTCCGCGCCGCACTCACCGGCCTCGCCGCCAGCTTCGAGCGCACCCGCAGCGAGTTCGCCAGCTACCTGCGCCGCAAGGCGCAGTGACACGACGCGGCCCACCAGCCCCGATCCGAGTGGAGTGGGGTCGGGGGTGATGCGACCGTGCGCGCCAGGGACGGCGCCTTCGAGCCCCCACGGACGGGTTCACGGCGTGTCGCAGCACCCCCGACCCCACCCCGGCCGCGAGGGAACGCGCTCCGGCGCCCCGGTTCCCCTCAAGCCCACCCCCGTCGCGCCGCCCACGCCAGCAGCCCCGGCAGCATCATGAAGTCCGCCGCCAGCGCGCACACGATGACCAGGGCGGTGAGCTGCCCCATGCCGTGGTTCACCTCGAAGGCCGACAGGGACAGCACCGCGAAGCCCAGCACCAGCACCAGCGAGGTGGAGGCCAGGGCGGTACCCGTGGTGGCGAACGCATGTCGGACCGCGTCGTCGGCCCCGAGCCCGAGCCGGCGCCGTGCGTGCAGGAAGCGCGACGTGAAGTGGACCGTGTCGTCCACCACCACGCCCAGAGACATGGCCGAGACGATGGCCAGCGCGACGCCCATGCGACCCACCAGGAGGGTCCAGATCCCGAACGCGATCACCGCGGGCACCAGGTTCGGCAGCAGGCTGAGAAGGCCCACGGCGACGTTGCGGAACACCACAATGAGGACCACGGAAATGAGGCCGATGGCGAGCGCGATTCCCTGGAGCATGGCACGGATGTTGCGTTCCGCGATGTAGGCGAACATCACCGCCGCGCCCACCGGCGGCGCATGCATGTGGGCCGGCGCGTTGGCCTCGAGCCAGCGCGCGGCGCTAGCCTCGAAGGCGCGCAGCGTCTCGTTGTCCACATTGCGCAACGTCACGGTGACGCGCGATGCGGAGCGGCTCACGTCCACGCGGTCGTTCAGATCGAGGCCGAAGGGCACCGACATCCCGTAGATCAGCAGGTACTGCGCCGCCAGCTCGTCGCTCGGTGGCAGCGCCTCACCGCCGTCCCCCAGGTGCCGGTTCAGGCGCTTGAGCACCTCGGTGATCGCGGCCACGTGCACCACCTCCGGCTGCGCCTCGAGCCAGCTCGCGAAAGCATCCAAGGTGGCCAGGTAGTCCGGATCGTGGACTCCGAAGGGGCCGCCCGCGCCGATCGCGTACTCCACCTGGTAGATGCCCGTCAGATGGCGCATCACGAAATCGGTGTCACGACGGAAGCGCACGCGCTCGTCGAAGTACTCCACGAAGGCGTCGTTGAGCTCGAGCCGCGGCAGCACCGCCGCGGCGGCGGCGGTCGCCACCAGCACCACGGCCAGGGTGCCGCGCTGGCGTGCCACGAGGATGCGCGACAGCGCGTCCAGGCGCACTACCGGCGCCGGCCCTTGCCGGGGCGGGGCCGCGAGCAGCAGCAGCGGCAGCACCACCACCGAGAGCACGAAAGCGGCGGCGACACCCAGGGTGGTGATGTTGCCCAGATCCCGGAACGGCGGCGCCTCGCTGAAATTGAGGCTCAGGAAGCCCACGGCGGTGGTGAGGCTGGTCACGGCCACCGGCTGCAGGTTGATGGCAAGCGTCGCGGTCACCGCCGCCCGTGGCGTCGCTCCCGCGGCGCGGGCGAAGAGGAAGCTCGCGAGCAGGTGGACGCTGTCGGCGATGGCGACGGTGGCGATGATGGTGGGTGCGGTCACCGAGGCCGAGCTCACGGCGATTCCGAGCCAGCCCGCCGTGCCCATGGCCAGCAGCGACGCCACGGCCACCACCAGCATCGCGGCGAGCGCGGCCGCGAGGCTGCGCAGCAGCGCCCACAGGGCCAGCGCGATCACCAGGTACATGAACGGAACGAGATGCGTCAGGTCGTGCACGCTGGCCTCGGGAAAGGCCGCATTGAGCATGGCATTGCCCGTGATGTGCACGCGCACGTGCGGGTACTCGGACTCGATGCGCGCACCCAGCGCCCGGGCGGCCTGCGCGACTTCCAGGATCGCGGCGCGGGTGTCTCCCGTGAGCTCCAGGCGCACGTTCACGCCCGTGACGTCGGCAGCCGGCGTGATCAACCGCCCCAGCAGCGCGGGCTCCGCCAGCGCGAGCCCGCGCGCGTGGGCCGCGGTGTCGCCATCGACGGTGTCCGAATCGGGCACCAGGTCCCGGATCGTCACGCCCTCCTCATCGGAGCTCACGTGCTGGAAGTTCACCACGGAATCCACGCGCACGGCGTAGGGCATCCGCCACGCCGCGCGGGTCAGCGCGCCCACCGCGGCCAGGGTGCGCGGCGTGAAGACCTGCCGATCGTCCGGCGCCAGCGCGAACAGCACGTTGTCGTTGCGCGAGAAGGTGCGGTGCAGCGCGTTGAGCGCCTCGAGCCGGGGGTTGGCACGGTCGAAGTAGATCTCGTAATTGCTGGCGAGCATGAGGCGCGCCGCGCCCGCCACCGCCAAGCCCGACAACAGCACCAGCACTACGGCGACCGCATAGCGCATGCGCCACAGGCCGTCCACGTAAGCCGCGAGCCAGCGCGGCGCATCGCCGCCCGCCGGTAGGCCGTGGGGCACGGGGCCGCCGGGGGGTGGGTCTGCGGCGCCGTCAGGCGCCCGCGAGATCCGGGTGCGCCATGAGAAGAGCCGCATTGTGGCCACCGAAGGCGAAAGACTGGCTGATGGCGAAGCGCAGCTCCCGGGCCTCGTCGCGCACGACGAAGTCCAGATCCGCGATGGGATCGGTCAGGTTGCGCGACGGGTGCAGGCGCTGCGCCTGAAGGCTCAGGGCGGTGACCACCGCCTCGATGGCGCCGCTGGCACCGATGGTGTGGCCGAGCAACGACTTGGTGGAGTTCACCGCGACCCCGCGCGGGAACACCCGCGCGAGCACCGCGGACTCGCACACGTCGTTGCTCTGGGTGCCGGTGCCGTGGGCGTTGACGTAGTCCACCTGCTCCGGCCCGACTCCCGCCTCCCGCATGAGGGCACGCAGCATCGACTCGATGGCCCGTCCCTCGGGCTCGGGATTCATGATGCTGTGGGCGTCGAAGCTCTCCGCGAAGCCCGAGATCTCGGCCACCGGCGCCGCGCCCCGGGCGGCGGCCGCCTCGGCGCTCTCCAGCACCAGCACCGCTGCACCGCCCTGGGCGAAGAGGAACCCCGAGCGGCGTGCGTCGAAGGGACGGTTGGCCTCCTCGGGCGGATCGCAGTCGCGCACCAGCGCGCGGCACACGTCGAAGCCCTGAAAGATGCTCCCGTGGGGATCGTCCAGGTACTCGCTGCCTCCCGCGAGCGCGTGTTCCGCGCGGCCCTCGGCGATGTCGCGCCACGCGCGACCGACGGCGATGGTCCCGGACGCGCAGGCCTGGGCGCAGGGCACGTTGGGGCCGCGCAGACCGTAGCGGATCCCCAGGTACGCGCTGGGTGCGTTGGGCATCAGCATGGACACCACGAAGGGATTGAAGCGCGGCGCGTGGTCGGTGCGCTCGAGCACCTCGTCCAGCGCCTCCCGCACGGCGCCGTCGGCGCACGCCTCGCGCAGCCCCGCCAGCCGCTCGCGCGGGCGCGCGAGCACGTGCTG
>JBFHNV010000092.1:0-21669 GCA_041593595.1 Gammaproteobacteria bacterium | reverse complement strand
GCGGCGTTTCGCCGCGGCACCACACCCCGCTCGCGGCGACGGGGTGCCTTTGCAAGATGCAAGCAAAATCCAGGCCATTGCGCCGAAACCCCTGATGGGACCGGTTCGCGGGGCGCCGTAACGGACACCCCCGCGATGCACCAAGCGTGTTCGTGTAAAGAAATCCGACAGCCCCGGCGGCGCCGCCGGCCCGGCATGCCGGCGCACCGCGCCCCGCCGCCGGCTCCCGGCACGACCGCTCGTCCCCGACGCCGGCCCGCCCGTCGCGCAACGCTGGCGGCCGCCGCCGGCTTCTGGTCTGGTACCGCTCCATGAAACGGAGCCGCGGATTCACCCTTACCGAGCTGCTGATCACCATCGCGGTGGCAGCGGTGCTCGCCGCCATCGGCGCCCCCGCCATGGGGGTGTTCCTGAAGAACAACCGGCTGCGCAACACCAGCTTCGAGGTGCTCGCGAGCCTGAACTACGCCCGCAGCGAGGCGGTCACCCGCAAGCGCCCGGTGGTCATCTGCCGCAGCGCCGACCCGGTGGCGGTCAACCCCACCTGCCAGACCGGCGGCGGGAACTGGAGCGCCGGCTGGCTGGTGTTCGTGAGCGCCGACGGCAACCTCACCTACGACGTGGGCGCGGGCGACCAGCTCATCCGGCGGGTCGCCCAGGTGTCCGAGACCGTGGACGTGGCCGGCAACGCCACGGCGGCCAACGCGCTGCGCTTCCTGGCCGACGGCACCACCGACACCGCCGGGGCCAGCGCCGCCCTCTACGTGTGCGACGAGCGGGGCACGTCCTTCGGGCGCGAGGTGGACATCGCGCCCCACGGCCGCGCGCGGATCCTCTCCGGCACCACATCGAACCCCATCTCGGCCTGTCCGTCATGAGCCCGCACAGCCACGACATGCATATCTCGCCACGCCACCCGCGGATCCAGGTGCCCACCGCCGGGCGCCGCCGCGCCGCGCCCCGGCGCCGCCACGTCGCCGGCTTCAGCCTCATCGACGTGCTGGTGGCGCTGTTCGTCCTCTCGGTGGGGCTGGTGTCCGTGGCGGCGCTGCAGTTCACCTCCAAGCGCACCAACTACGAGGCGGTGCAGCGGGCCACGGCGGCAGCCCTGGCCCAGGAGATGTTCGAGCGCATGCGGGCCAACCCCGAGTACCTGTTCCGCTACACCGCCATGGGCGCGGGGATGGTGCTGCCCAGCCCGTTCCTGCCCTACCCGCCGACAGGCCCGATCAACTGCGCTGCGGCGGGTGCCAACTGCAACCCGAATCTCCTGTCCTTTTACGATCTCAGCATGTTCCAGGGCCAGCTCACCGGCGCCGCGGAGAAGATCGGCGCCACCAACGTGGGCGGCCTGCACCTGCCCATCGCGTGCATCCGCTTCGTGGGTGCGGGTCCCTCCGTGGGCCCGCCGGCACCACCCACCTTCCCCCTTGCCACCTCGGTGGCCGGGGAGTACGAGGTGGCCATCGCCTGGCGCGGCCAGACCCGCCTGGCGCCGGACAGCGCAGTGCCCGGGAAGAACAACTGCGGCGCCGGCAACGCCAACTACAACGATCCGTCCATCGCGGGCCCGGCGGGCGTCGGGGTGTTCCGGCGCGTGCTCAACGTGCGCACGTACATCGACGTGTCGCCGCCAGCGGGCGTCCTCACGGGGCCGGGCGTATGAGCGCGCGGCAGCCTCGCCTGAACGCCCCGGCTGCGCGGGGCATGACGCTCGTCGAGCTGCTGGTGGCCATCGTGCTCGGCTCGCTGGTGATGCTCGCCGTGATCACGCTGTACGTGAACACCAACCGCTCCTACGTCCAGGACGAGCGGTACTCGATCATGCAGGAGAATGGCCGCTACGCCCTGAAGGTCCTCACCGGCGACCTCACGATGGCGGACTTCTGGGGCAAGATGACCGCCATCGACGCGGCCACCGCGCCGGCATTCGGCACCACGGGCGCGTGCGCCGCGGCGACCGACCTCGACCTGTTCGACGGCAGCAGGGCGATCCTCTACAACAGCTATCACGGCGGGACGTCGGAGCAGTTCACCGCCTCGGACTGCACCATCATCAACAGCAACCGGGTGGCCAACACGGACATCCTGGTGATCAAGCGCGTGGAGTCGGTGCCGACGGCGCAGCAGTTCATCGACTTCGCCGACACCGATGGCGACGGCGACACCACCGAACAGATCACCGAGGGCGCCGCCGCCCTGGTCAGCGGTGTGGTGTACCTGCGCACCAACGGCGTGAGCGGCGGCCTCGAGAGCGGACTGTCCCCGGCCACCCCGCCGGCGCTGGGCGAGAGCGTGTGGCGCTACGTGCCGCGGGTGTACTTCATCCGCGACTATTACCGCACCGTGGGCGACGGGATCCCGGCGCTGTGCCGGCTCGACCTGGTGGGCACCGGGATGGGCCGGCCCACGAGCCCGCCCAACGGTACCGTGGACACGGATGCCCAGTGCATCGCCGAGGGCATCGAGGACATGCGTGTCGAGTTCGGAATCGACACCGACAACGACGGCGTCGCCAACCAGTACACGTCGACGCCCACCGTCGCGCAGATGGAGCAGGCGGTGACCGCGCGCGTGTACCTGGTGGCGCGCAGCAGCGAGCCCGTGCCCTTCTACGTGAACGACAAGTCCTACCAGGTGGGCGCCGGCGTCGACGCCACGTCGCCGACCGGGGGCTGGCCCGCGAACGACGCGTTCTACCGCCGCGTCTACACCACTACCGCGAAGGTGCGCAACTCCGTGTCGCTCAACCTGCTGAACTACTGAACCATGGCCACCAAGCACAACACGCTCCGCCGAATGCCCAACCTGCCCCGCCGCCAGCGCGGCGTGGCGTTGATCGTGGCGCTCATCATCCTCATCGGCGTCACGCTGATCAGCCTCGCAGGCGTCGGCCAGAGCACCATGGAACTGCGCATGGCGCGCAATCTCAATGCGTCGGTGGACACGTTCCAGACCGCCGAATCAGTCATCGACGTGATCGTGCAGAACGCGGATACGGCGCTGCCCACGACCGGTCCGTTGCTGGTGCCCAGCAACGTGACGGGGACGCTGCCGGCAACGACCGTGTTCGCGACCACTGGGGGGGAGACCATCACCGCAAACGCGGTTCGGCTGCTGGACTGCGCGCCGCCACCACGCGCGCGCGCCGGAAGCAGCATCACCGCCTTCTCGGCCTTTGCCTACGAGATCGTCGCCGACGTGGATCGCAACGCCACCGGCAACGGTCGTACCGGGCTGGCCCAGGGCTACCTGGTCCTGGGACCCAAGTGCTGAGGCGGCGCAGGACCTCCACCAGGATTCACATCATGAGCACCCGACGTCTCCCGACGGCCGCGCTGGCCGCGTGCCTCGCGATCGCAGGCGCCGCGCACGCGGACGATACGGACATCTACCTGAACCCGGCCCTGCCCGGGGGCGGCGAGCCGCTGGTGATGTTCAACATCGACTACCGCTCCAATCTGGGATCCGTGTCGTGCAACCTGGGCGCGGCCACCGTCGCCGCCATTGCCGCGTGCGGCTACAGCGAGGACATCATCGACACGCTCGGTGAGGACAACGCCCACAGCGACGCCAAGATCTCGCTGTTCGAGCTCATCCGCGCCGCGCTCACCAACGTCATCGCGCCCCTCGGGGGAGTCAGGGTGGGCCTGATGATGAGCCACGGCCACAACAGCAACTGTGAAGGACCGGGCCGCGTCGAGTGCAGCAACGGCGGCATGATCATGCTGGGCTTCACGAGCGTCACCACCGACGAAGACATCGACGACTTCAGCGCGCCCCTCAATGGCAAGGCGCGGTTCCGTCAGGTGCTGCGCCAGATCCCCGCGACCCCGGGGATCGCGGGCCTGCCGGACTACCACCCCTATCAGATCAAGGAGACCTACTTCGAGCTGTTCCGCTACCTCACCGGCCAGGGCGTGTACAACGGGCGCAACGGCTGGCGTGACTTCGACTCCTCGAACGCCGCGAAGGTGGTGAACCTGGACGGGCCGGAGGCCGCCGACCCGGGCTTCAACGTGGACGGCATCTTCAACTACCCCGGCTGGGACACGAGCATCATCACCGGCGGCGGCAGCGGCGCCAACTACATCAGCCCGCTCATCGGCGGCAACTGCTCCCGCGTGTTCGTCATCAACGTGGGCTTCGGCACCGCCAACCAGGACAACGACTCCGACGCGGCCATCGCGGCGACGAAGGCTTCCGGCGGGCTGAACCTCAACCTCTCCGGCAGCAACACCCAGGCCCAGCTGTTCCAGTTCCTCAACGACGCGGACCTGGGCGACGGCACCTGGGGCACCGTGCCGCTGCTCGATGGCAAGCAGAACGTCACCTCCTACTTCCTGATGCAGAGCGCCAACAACACCCAGAACGAGTGGGCGCTCGGGGGCGGCACCGGCGCCGCGGTGGAGCTCGGAGGCGACCCGGACGTCATCACCGGCACCATCAGCAACATCTTCAAGAGCATCCTCGCGGTGAGCACCACCTTCGTGGCGCCGTCGGTGCCGGTGAACGTGTTCAACCGCTCGCAGACCCTGAACGAGGTGTTCCTGGCCCTGTTCGAGGCGGACGACATCCCCGCCTGGCCCGGCAACCTGAAGAAGCTGGTGATCGGCACCAACGCGCTCGGCGATCTCGAGCTGCAGGACGCGAGCACCCCGCCCATCGGCGCCATCGACGTGGACGGGCGTATCAAGCGCGAGGCCATCACCTACTGGACCGACGCCGCGGCTCTGCCCCCCGCCAACGACGACGAGGTGGGCGGCGCCGACGGCCGCGCGATCAAGCGCGGCGGCGCGGGCCAGAAGATCCCCGGCTTCCTGACCACGGGGCCGGGCACGGTCAACAGCGCCAGCACCCGGCGGCTGTTCCTCGACGACGCCGCGGACAGCTTCAACGACGGTGTCGCCGACGGCCTGATGCCGCTCGAAGTGACCAACCAGGTGCGCAATCACCTGTTCAGCGAGGTGAGCGCGAGCTTCACGCCGGCCCAGGCCGCGCTCGCCGGCGGCGACCAGAACATCGAGGTCGACAACATCCTGCGTTACGCCCGCGGCCTGAAGCCCGACGGCACCACGCGAGAGTGGCTCCTGGGAGACCCGCTGCACTCGCGGCCGCTGCCCATCAACTACGGCGCCCGGGCGGCGGGCTTCGACGCCAACAACCCCGACATCCGCATCCTCATGGGCACCAACGACGGCTACATGCACATGTTCCAGAACACCGACGCGAGCGGCGTGCAGAGCGGGCGGGAGAGCTGGGCATTCATGCCGCGTCCGGCGATGGCGATCCAGAACCGCCTGTACCGCGAGGAGACCGGTGCGCCGTCACACCCCGCCACCACCGACGGCTCGCCGGTGGCGCTGCTGGTGGACGGAAACTTCGACGGCAGCCTCACGAGCGGCGCGGGCACGCTGGACAAGGCCATCGCCATGTTCGGCCAGCGCCGCGGCGGCCCCAACCTGTACGCGCTCGACATCCTCGATCCGGACAACCCGAGCCTCGCCTGGCGCATCCTCGGCGGCACCGGCAGCTTCGTACAGCTGACCCAGACCTGGTCGCCGCCCCAGATCGGGCGCGTGCGCATCGGCAGCCCGGTGGCCACCCCCACCAACGTCATCGCCTTCGGCGGCGGCTACAACGGCGACAACCCGGGCACCGGCACCTTCGCCGCCTGCAATGGCATCGCCCCCGGCACCGACGTGAACCCGAACGACGGCATCGACGACCGCGTGGCGTGCTTCCAGGCGCTCGGCAAGGACGCCAAGAACCGCGCCAACCGCGAGGGCGCGGTGCCGCTGATGGGCGAGGACGACAACGAGGGCAACGCCATCTTCCTGGTCAACGCGGAGACCGGCGCCCTGGTGTGGAAGTTCGTCCAGGGCCCCGCGGGCGTCGACACCGCGACAAAGACCACGTTTCACCCGGAGCTTCGCGACAGCATTCCGGCCGAGGTGGTGCTGATCGACACCTCCGGCAACGGCATCAGCGACCGCATGTACGTGGCCGACACCGGCGGCAGCATCTGGCGCGTCGACCTGGCCGGGCTGTTCGATGCCGACGCCGACCCGAGCACGCCCGACGTGCTGGTGACCTACGAACCCAGCGTGTGGCAGATCACGCGGTTGCTCACCATCGGTCGCCACGACATCACCCACGTAACCATCGATCAGGACCGGCGCTTCTTCAACCGCGTGGATGTGGTGCAGAGTCGCGACGGCGTGGGGCCCTTCGACGGGCTGCTCATCGGCAGCGGCGACCGCGAGGACCCCCAGGCCTCCACCGTCGTCAACTGGTTCTACCTGGTCAAGGACCGGCACATCACCAGCGGGCTCCCGCCGACCACGGAGCCGGGTGGAGATCCCCTGCCCATGGAAGAGGACGACCTGCCGGACCTGACCAGCAACTGCCTGCAGACCGGCACCCTCGCAGCCTGCGGGATCGCCAACCTGGACAACGGCTGGCGCATCCGGCTCACGAGCGCCGGCGAGAAGAACCTGGCCGCATCGGTGACGGCCGGGGGCGTGGTGTTCTTCACCACCTTCGAGCCGTCGCCCCCGGCGGGCGCCTGCGGCCTGTCCGAGGGCGTCGGGAGGCTGTACGCGCTCGCGCTGGACAACGCCACCGCGGTGATCAACTTCGACTCCACCAACGACACCAACCCACCGCCGGGTCAGACGGTGACCTTCGAGCGCTCTGACACCCTCGGCAGCGGCGGCATCCCGGTGGAGGTGGTGCCCATCGGCCAGGGCAAGATCCTGGTTCAGGGCCAGGAAGCCGGAGAGAACATCGTCAACACGGGCGCGAAGAGCAACCTGCGCACCTACTGGCACGAGCGCTTCTGACCATGCGGGGCGCGGGCGGCACCGCACGCAGCCGCGCGCGGTCGATCCGCCCGTCACCCGGCATTATTCACGGCCGGCGGGACACGTGCTCCGTCCCCGGTACCACAACACGACGCGAGTGTGCACGACCATGAAGAGCCGACCGACACGATTCGCCGCGCAACGGCGCGGCCCCCGGGACGCACGCGGGTTCACCCTCACGGAGCTGATGATCACGGTGGCGATAGTCGCCATCGTGGCCGCCATCGCCGTTCCTGCCTACCAGGACTACACCCGCAACGCGCGGCGCGCCGAGGCGGTCTCGCTACTGGCCGACCTGGCATCGCGCCAGGAGCAGTACTTCCTCGACAACCGCACCTATACCAGCAATATCGCGTCCCTGGGCCTCGCGAGCCCGTTGACGACGGACGGTGGCCACTACACGATCTCGATCCCGGCGGCCAGTGCGACCACGTATACCCTTCAGGCGGCGCCGATCGCATCGCAGGCGACGCCCGAGTGCGGTACCCTGACCATGGACAACAACCAGACTAAGACCCCGGCGGCGTGCTTCACCAAGTAGCGCGACCGGAGGCGGGGGGGATGGTGGCCATGCATGTCATGAAAGCGCTGGGGCTCCTGGCCGTGCTCGGGCTGCTGGCGCCCGGGATCGCGAACGCGCAGAAGCTCTACAAGTACCGCGACGAGACCGGCGCCTGGGTCTACTCCTACAAGAAGCCGCCGGACGCGCCGGCCGAGGAGGTCCGGCTGCTGGGCGTCGCGCCTCCGGACAAGGCGGCCCAGGAGAAGCTCGAGAAGGACAAGGCGGCGCTGGACGAGCGTCGCGAGGAGCGCACCGCCGCAGCGGCGACGTCCGACGCCCAGCAGGAGCGTGAAGCCATCCTCAAGCGCAACTGCGAGGTGGCGAAGGAGAACCTTCGCGTGCTGGAGTCGGGCTCGCGGGTGGTGGAGACCGACAAGCAGGGCAACCCGTACTTCCTCGACGAGGAGCAGACCAAGGCCAAGACGGAGCAGGCCAGGAAGCAGATCGAGGAGTACTGCTGAAGCGTCGCGCGCCGCGGCCGCAGGCCGGCGCGCTCAGTCCCGCCGCGGGGCCGGTACCTCCAGGGAGGCCCGGGTGGCGCGCTGCAGGGCGCGCGGCAGCGAGAACACCACGGCCTCGCGCTCGCCCTGCGCCTCGCGCGACTCGCGCCCGCCCCACTCCATGAGCCGATCCACCACGCCGCGCACCAGGATCTCCGGCGCCGACGCGCCGGCCGTGACACCGACCCGCGACACGCCCTCGAACCAGCTCCGGTCCAGATCCTCCGCGCTGTCCACCAGGTACGCGGGGGTGCCCAGCTTGGTGGCGACCTCGCGCAGGCGGTTCGAGTTCGAGCTGTTGCGCGAGCCCACGACGATGAACACGTCGCAGCGTGGCGCCAATGCCCGCACCGCGTCCTGGCGATTCTGGGTCGCGTAGCAGATGTCGTCCTTCTTCGGACCCCGGATGTCCGGGAAGCGCCGCCGCAGCGCGTCGATCACCTCGGCAGTATCGTCCATGGACAGCGTGGTCTGGGTCACGAAGGCAAGCCCGGCCGGATCGTTCACCCCGAGCCGTTCCACGTCCTCGGGGGACTCCACCAGGTACATCCGGCCGTCGCCGGCCGCGCGCGCCTCGTACTGCCCGAGGGTCCCTTCCACCTCCGGATGCCCCGCGTGGCCGATGAGGATGCACTCGCGCGCCTCCCTCTGGTAGCGGGCTACCTCCGCGTGCACCTTGGTCACGAGCGGGCAGGTCGCGTCGAACACGCGCAGCCCCCGGCGGGCCGCCTCCCGGCGTACCTCCTTCGAGACGCCGTGCGCGCTGAAGATCACCGTGGCGCCGTCCGGCACCTCGTCCAGCTCGTCCACGAAAACGGCGCCCTTGCGCGCCAGGTCGTCGACCACGTAGCGGTTGTGGACCACCTCGTGGCGCACGTAGATGGGCGGCTCCAGCGCCCGCAGCGCCTGCTCGACGATCTCGATGGCGCGATCCACGCCGGCGCAGAAGCCGCGGGGGTTGGCAAGAATGATGTCCATGTCCGGTGGGCTCGGAAGCGGAGACGGGTAATCGTAACAGGCCGGCGTGGCCTGTCCACGACGTCAGCGCCGGTGCCCGGTGGACCCGAACAGCGCCTGCGCCACCAGCACCGCGGCGCCCACGCAGATGGCGGAGTCCGCGAGGTTGAAGGCGGGCCAGTGGAAATCGCGGTAGTGGAAGTAGAGGAAATCCACCACGCGGCCGTCGCGGAACACCCGGTCCACCAGGTTGCCCGCGGCGCCGCCCAGCACCAGCGCCAGGGCCAGGCCCGTCCAGCGCTCGCCGGGACCGAGCGCCGCGAGCCAACGCAGCAGCAACGCACCGATCACCAGGGCAAGGCCGATGAACAGCCAGCGCTGCCAGCCGCCGGCGTCGCTCAGCAGGCTGAACGCGGCGCCGGTGTTGAAGGTGAGCATCAGGTCGAACACCGGAAACACGGGCACCGGGCGGTGGGGCTCGAGCAGCACCAGGGCCGCGAGCTTGCTGCCCTGATCCGCCGCCGCCACCGCCGCAGCGACGCCGATCCAGCCGGCCAGGGCCCGCCGCGCGCCGGCGCGGCCGCTCGGCGTCGGCTCAGCCATGGCGACCCGGCCCGGCGCGGCCGGCGACGGCGTGCATCCGGCGCGCCGCCGCCACGTCGTGCGCGATCTGCGCCTTCAGGGCATCGAGCCCCTCGAAGCGCTGCTCGGGGCGCAGGCGGGCGAGGAACTCGACGCGCAGCTCCGTACCGTAGAGGTCGCCGCTGAAGTCCAGCAGGTGCACCTCGACGCGCACCGCGTCGCCGCCCACGGTGGGCCGTCGGCCCACGTTCGCCACCCCCTCGAAGACCTGCCCGCGGGTGCCGTGCAGGCGCACCGCGAACACGCCGGCAAGTGGCGCGCGGTTGCGCGCGATGGGCACGTTGGCAGTGGGAAAGCCGAGGGTGCGTCCGATGCCCTGGCCGCGCGCCACGCGCCCGCACAGGCTGAAGCGTCGCCCCAGCAGCGCGGCGGCCGCGTCCAGCTCCCCGGCATCGAGGAGCTCGCGCACGCGGGTGCTGCTCACCCGCCCGGCGCCGAGGATTACCGTGTCCACCCGGGACAGGGCGAAACGCCCCGCACGCTCCGCCGCGCGCAGGGTGTCGAAGTCCCCTGCCCCCCCGCGCCCGAAGCGGAAGTCGTCGCCGACGATGAGGTGGCGAACGCCCAGGCGCTGACACAGTACCGCGTCGATGAACGCGCCGGGGCTCATGGCCGCCAAGCTGCGATCGAAGCGAGCGCACACCACGCGCTCCACGGGCACGCCGCGCAGTGCCACCATCTTCTCGCGGAAGCGGGTCAACCGCGCCGGCGCGCGTTCCGGCGCCAGCACCTCCACCGGGTGCGGCTCGAAGGTGAGCAGCGCCGCCGGCAGGCGGCGCTCGCGGCCCACCGCGACGGCGCGCTCCAGCAGCGCCCGGTGACCCAGGTGCACACCGTCGAAGTTGCCGATGGTGAGGACGCAGCCCGCCCCGGGGAGCGCGTTGTGCAGGCCGCGGGTGATGATCACGTACGGAGTGCCGCTGCTCTGGCCGCTGCTCTGGCCGCTGCTCGTGGAAGGGCGGATTCTAGCCTGCATTTCTCACCATGGCGCGAAGCGAGGGCGTCGAGATGCCTGCAGATTGGGACCGCGCGGAACGAGGCGCGAGGGGGCGTACACCACACGGCGGCGACGAGCCCGCAGGGAGCACGGCCTGAAGATTCGTGCCGATCCGCGTCCGCAGCCTTGCGGCGGTGAGGAAAGCAGACTAACCCGCGCCGCCCGGGGCGAGCAGGTGGCGCGGGCGCACGCCCAGCCCGAGCAGCGTTACCGCATACACCGCAGCGCCGCCACCGATCAGCCACGCGAGGCGCAGCGCCCGCTCCAGTGCCGCCGCCTGCGTCCACTCACCCGCATCGCCGCGAAGGGTCAGCAGGAACACCGCCATCAGCAGGTTCGCCGCCAGCGCCTGGAGCACGAATCGGCCCCACCCGGCCCGTGGCCGGTGCACGCCCGCCTCCTTCAACCCGCGGTAGAGCAGCGAGGCGTTGAGCAGCGCCGCGCAGGCGGTCCCGAGGGCGAGTCCGGCGTGGGCCAGCGGCAGCACCAGCAGCAGGTTGAGGATCACGTTGGCCAGCACCGATATGGCCGCGATGCGAACCGGCGTGCGCATGTCCTGGCGGGCGTAGAAACCGGGCGCGAGCACCTTCACCGCCACGAAGCCCGGCAGTCCCACCGCGAAGGCGGTGAGGCTCAGGCCCGCGAGGCGCACGTCCTCGGCGCTGAAGGCACCGTACTGGAACAGGGTGGAGAGCACCGGCACCGGCAGCAGCGCGAGCCCCAGCGCCGCGGGCAGCGCGATCAGCCACACCAGGCGCAGCGCCCAGTCCAGGGTGTCGGAGAACACCTCGGGTGCGCCACGAGCGTGCTCGCGGGACAGCCCGGGCAGGATCACCGTGGCGAGGGCGATGCCGAACACCCCGAGCGGGAACTCCATGATGCGATCCGAGTAGTACAGCCATGACACGCTGCCCTCGCGCAGGAACGAGGCGATGAGGGTGTTGATCAGCACGTTGATCTGCGTCACGGAGACGCCGAACAGGGCCGGGACGATGAGCACCGCCACCCGGCGCATGCCGGCGTGCGCGAGGGCGAGGCGGGGGCGCACCAGCACGCCCAGGTGCGCGAGGAACGGGAGCTGGAACGCGAGCTGCACCACGCCGGCGGCGAGCACTCCCAGGGCCAGCGCCACCACGGGCTGCTCCAGTCGCGGCGCAATCCACACCGTGGCGCCGATCAGGCACAGGTTCAGCAGCACCGGCGTGAACGCGGGGACCGCGAAGCGCCCGTAGGTGTTGAGGATGCCGCCGCACAGGGAGGTCAGCGAGATGAACAGCAGGTAGGGGAAGCAGATGCGCAGCATCTGCACCGTCAGTTCGAACTTGTCCGCGTTGTCGTGGAAGCCCGGCGCGAACACCAGCACCAGCACCGGCGCCGCGAGCACCCCCACCGCGGTGACCAGCACCAGCACCGCGCCCAGCGCCCCGGCCACGTGGGCGGCCAGCTCGCGCACCGCGGCGTCGCCTCCGGCGCTGCGGCTCTCGGAGAGCACGGGCACGAAGGCCTGGCTGAAGGCGCCCTCCGCGAACAGCCTGCGGAACAGGTTGGGGATGCGGAAGGCGACGAAGAAGGCGTCGGCCTCGCTGCCGGCGCCGAAGGCCCGCGCCACCACCACGTCGCGCACGAAGCCGAGCACCCGCGAGAGCAGGGTGTGGCCGCCCACGGTGGCGGTGGCGCGCAGCATGCTCCGGCTCACCGCGCCCCGCCCTGCCCCGGCCGGCCCGGTCCGTCGAACCCACAATCCCCTGATTCTATTGACATTAACGAGAAAGCCGGTACCATGGCGCGTTTTTCGCTTTCCGGCACCTTCCAGGAGGGCCCGTGGCCAACACTCCCCAGGCGCGCAAGCGCGCGCGACAGAACGACAAGCGCCGCACGCTGAACGCCAGCATGCGCTCCATGATGCGCACACACATCAAGAAGGTGCTGCGCGCCGTGGAGGCGGGCGACAAGACCGCCGCCAAGGCCGCCTACGACGCGGCGGTGCCGGTCATCGACCGGGTGGCGGACAAGGAGATGATCCACAAGAACAAGGCGGCCCGCCACAAGTCGCGGCTCAACGCGCGTCTTCGCGCGATGGCCTGACACGGGCCCCCCGGCGCACGCGTCCACCCGCCGCGACACCGGACCTCCAGGATCCCGCAACGGCCGGCGCCACCTCACGGTGGGCCGGCCGTTTCGCGTCTCCTGGCCGCGCGGTCCGCTCAGTCACCGATGAGCACCAGGTTGTCCCGGTGGATGAGCTCCGGCTCGCGCACGTAGCCAAGGAGCTCGGCGATGCGTCCCGAGGGCTGGCCCCGAATCGCACGCACCTCCGCCGCATCGTAGTTCACCAGGCCCCGCGCCACCTCGCGACCGCGCCCGTCCACGCAGGCCACCAGCTCGCCGCGCCCGAACTCCCCCTCCACGGCGCAGACGCCCACCGCCAGCAGGCTGCGGCCCGATGTGCGCAGCACCGCCACCGCGCCGTCGTCCAGCTCCAGGCGGCCGAGCACCCGAAGCTGGCCTGCGAGCCACTGCTTGCGTGCCGCCAGCGGCGCGCGCCCACAGGTCAGGTGCGTGCCCGTGGGCTGGCCCCGGTGCAGGCGCAGCAGCACTTCCGGCTCGCGGCCGGACACGATCCAGGTGTCGGCGCCGGAACGTGCGGCCAGCGCGGCGGCCCTGAGCTTGGTCACCATGCCACCGCGCCCCAGGGCGCCGCCGCCCCCCGCCATGGCATCCAGTGCCGGGTCGCCGGCGCGCCCTTCGCGCACCAGCGACGCCGACGGATCCACGCGCGGATCCGCGGTGAACAGCCCTGCCTGGTCCGTGAGGATCACCAGCCGCTCCGCCTCCACCAGGTTCGCCACCAGCCCCGCCAGCGTGTCGTTGTCGCCGAGCCGGATCTCGCTGGTGGCCACCGTGTCGTTCTCGTTGACCACCGGCACCACGCCGTAGGCCAGCAGGCTGCGAAAGGTGGTGCGGGCGTTGAGGTAGCGGCGGCGGTCGGCCACGTCCTCGTGGGTGAGCAGCACCTGGGCGGCGTGGGTGCCGTGGCGCTGGAACGCCCGCTCGTAGACCTGCACGAGACCCATCTGGCCCACTGCCGCCAGCGCCTGCAGATCCTGCAGCGCCTCCGGACGACGCGCGAGACCCAGCCGGCTCATGCCCTCGGCGATGGCGCCCGAGGAGACCACCACCACGTCCACGCCGTGGTCGCGCAGCGCGGCAAGCTGGTCCACCCACACCCGGATGGCCGGCTCGTCCAGGCCGCGCCCGTCACGGGTCAGCAGGGCGCTGCCGAGCTTCACCACCCAGCGCCGCCGGGCCGCCGCGGGGCGCGGATCACTCATCGTCGCGCTCCATCGTCTCCAGGCGCGCCATCACCGCGGCGCACAGCGCCTCGCAGCCGTCGCCGGACAGCGCGCTGACCACGTGCACCGGCCCGTGCCAGTCGAGCTCGCGCACCAGCGCATCGCGGGCCGCCGCCCGCGCTGCCGCCGGCATGAGGTCCGCCTTGTTCAGCACCAGCCAGCGCTCGCGCGTCGCCAGCTCCGCGCTGAAGGACGCGAGCTCGCCAGCCACGGCGCGCACCTGGGCGGCCGCACCGGGCATGCCCGACCCGTCGCCCGGCTCCATGTCCACCAGGTGCAGCAGCAGGCGTGTGCGTGCCAGGTGGCGCAGGAACCGGGTCCCCAGACCCGCGCCCTGCGCCGCCCCCTCGATGAGGCCCGGGATGTCCGCCAGCACGAAGCTGCGGTCCGCCGCCACCCGCACCACACCGAGCCCCGGGTACAGCGTCGTGAACGGGTAGTCCGCCACCTTGGGGCGCGCTGCGGTCACTGCCCGCAGCAAGGTGGACTTGCCCGCGTTGGGCATCCCGAGCAACCCCACGTCCGCCAGCAGCTTGAGCTCCAGGCGCAGCCGATGCGCCTCCCCCGGCTTGCCCGGGGTGGTGCGGCGCGGTGCGCGGTTGGTGCTGGACTTGAAGCGCGTGTTGCCGAGCCCCCGGGCGCCACCCCGCGCGACCACCAGGCGCTGGCCGTCGGCGAGCAGCTCGCCCAGCAGCTCGCCGCTGTCGTCGTCGAACACCTGGGTGCCCGCCGGCACCCGTACCTCCAGGTCCGCGCCGCGGCGCCCGGTGCAGTCGGAGCCCTCTCCCGGGCGCCCGTCCTCGGCCCGGTGCCGGCGCCGGTAGCGGAAGTCCACCAGCGTGTTGAGGCCGCCGTCGGTCACCAGCACCACATCGCCCCCGTCACCGCCGTCGCCACCGTCCGGCCCGCCCCTGGGGATGTACTTCTCGCGGCGGAACGACAGGCAGCCGTTGCCGCCCTTGCCGGCCTCCACGGTGATCCAGGCTTCGTCGACGAACTTCATGGTGATGGGGGCAGGGTGCGGCCCCGACGCGGACAGAAAAAACCCCGCGCAGGGGCGGGGTCTTCGATACGGTTCGAGAGCCCCGGCGCGTCAGCCGGCAGGCTCCACGCTCACCGTGCGGCGGTTCTTCGGGCCCTTGCGCTCGAAGCGCACCACGCCGTCGGCGGTGGCGAACAGGGTGTGGTCCCGTCCCAGCCCCACGTTGACGCCGGCGTGGAACTGCGTGCCGCGCTGGCGCACCAGGATGTTGCCGGCACGCACCGCCTGGCCGCCGAACTGCTTCACGCCGAGACGCTTGGATTCGGAGTCGCGGCCGTTCTTGCTGCTGCCGCCTGCCTTCTTGTGTGCCATGAGTCGGGTCTCCTGCGGATGCGTCAGCCGGCCGCGATGCCGGTCACCTGGATCTCGGTGTAATCCTGGCGGTGGCCCTGGCGGCGCATGTAGTGCTTGCGGCGACGGAACTTGACGATGCGGATCTTCTCGCCGCGGCCGTGGCCGCGCACCGTCGCGGAGACCTTCGCGCCCTCCACCACCGGCGCGCCGACGGTGACGTCCCCGCCCTCGCCCAGCATGAGGACGCGGTCGAACTCCACCGTGGCGCCTTCCTCGGCGCTGAGGCGCTCGATGCGCAGCACCTCGCCTTCCTCGACCCGGTACTGCTTGCCGCCGGTCGCGATCACCGCATACATTGCCTGGGGCTCTCCGCTGGGCCGGGGCTCGCGCCCTCTGGGGAATCCACCCTCGAGGGCCGTCCGTTCCCGGGCTCGACCAAAACCGGAATTGTATTGACGCAGCCGGCCCCGGACAAGGGGCGGGCGCCGCGCGATCACCCGGCCGTCGGTATACTTGGGTCCCCCGAACGGCCTGCGACATGCCCATGTCCACCACCGCCCTCCTCTCCCCGGGCCCGGCCCGCAGCGACGGCCTCGCCGCGATCCAGGCGCTGGTGGAGCACGACCTCCAGGCGGTCAACCGGACCATCGTCGAGCACCTGCACTCGGACGTGGCGCTGGTCAACCAGGTGGCCGAGCACATCATCCACAGTGGCGGCAAGCGCCTGCGCCCGCTGGTCACCCTGCTCGGCGCCCACGCCAGCGGCTACCAGGGATCGGCTCACGTGACGCTGGCCGCCATCGTGGAGTTCATCCACACCGCCACCCTGCTGCACGACGACGTCGTGGACGACTCGCGAATGCGCCGCGGCCAGGTCACCGCCAATGCCCTGTTCGGCAACGAGGCCAGCGTGCTGGTGGGCGACTTCCTGTACTCCCGCGCGTTCCAGCTCATGGTGGCCGCGGGCTCCATGCGCATCATGGACATCATGGCCGACACCACCAACGCCATCGCCGAGGGCGAGGTGATGCAGCTGCTGAACTGCCACGACCCGGACACCGGCGAGGAGCGCTACCTGGAGGTCATCCACGCCAAGACCGCGAAGCTGTTCGAGGCGGCGGCGCGCATGGGGGCCGTCCTGGCCGACGCCGGGGAGGCCCGGGAGTCCGCGCTGGCCCGCTACGGGCTGCACCTGGGCGTGGCCTACCAGCTCGTGGACGACGTCCTGGACTACCGGGGCAGCGAGGACGAGATCGGGAAGAACCTGGGCGACGACCTGTCCGAGGGCAAGCCCACGCTGCCGCTGATCCACGCCATGCGCCAGAGTGCCGACCCGGATCGCGGGCTCATCCGCGAGGCCATCGAGCAGGGCGGCTTGAGCCGCATCGACGCGGTGGTGGCCGCCGTTGAACGCTCCGGGGCCATTGACTACACTGCGCGCCGCGCGCAGGAGGAGGCCCGGCGCGCGGGCGAGGCGCTGGCCGGACTGCCGGCCTCGCCCTACCGCGACGCCCTCGGGGCGCTCGCCGAGTTCGCCGTCTGCCGCACCTACTAGGCGGCGGCAAGTGCGAAGCCGCGGCGCGCAACCCGGGCCGCCGCGGCACCGCACCGGCCTCACATCGACGTCGGGGTGTAGCTCAGCCTGGTAGAGCACCACGTTCGGGACGTGGGGGTCGTTGGTTCGAATCCAGTCACCCCGACCACTTTCTTCCGCCACCGCGCACACCGGGCACCGCCCGGGCCGGCTGCGCGTGCGGCGCGCCAGCGAGGAAGCGACGCCATGAAGATCACCGCGTTCGAGGCCTGGGTGCTGCGCGCGCCCGGCGACGATCGCCCCCACTGGGTCAGTCATTTCGTGGTGCCGCGGGCGAACGAGATCCTGGTCCGACTGACGACTGACGAGGGGCTCGAGGGCTTCGGGATCGCCACCAGCTACACGCCCATCGAGGCGGCCATCCACGCCTTCAGGACCGGCATCGGCGAGCGCATCCTGGGCGCCGATCCCCTGGCGCCCGAGCGGCTGCACCGGGAGCTCTTCGCGCTGACCTGGTCGCGGCTCGCGAGCGAGCGGCGCTGGACCCGCGAGGCGGTGATCCGGGTCGCTGCCGCGACGGACATCGCCTGCTGGGACCTCATGGGCAAGGCGGCGGGGTTGCCCCTGTTCCGCCTGTTCGGCGGCTTCGCCGAGCGGGTGGCCTGCTACGTGACCTGCGCGTACTACCGCGACGGCAAGGATCTGGCCGAGCTTCGCGACGAGATGGAGATGCTCAAGGACCAGGGCCACCGCGCCTTCAAGGCGAAGGTGGGCGGTGTGCCGCTGGCCGAGGACATGCGCCGGCTCGAGGTGGTGCGCGACGTGATCGGCGCGGACGCCGATCTCATGCTGGACGCGAACCGCGCCTGGTCCCTGGACGAGGCCATCGTGGCAGCCCGCACCATGGGTGCGCTCGCGCCGCGCTGGCTGGAGGAGCCCGTGCGCTGGCACGACGACCGGCGCATGCTGGCGCTGCTGGCACGCAAGACCGCCATCCCGCTGTCCGCCGGAGAGAGCGAGCTCACGCCCCATGGCTGCCGCGCACTGCTCGACGAGCAGGCCATCCAGATCCTGCAGTTCGACTGCACCATGCAGGGCGGCTTCACCGAGGGGCGCAAGCTCGCGGCGCTGTGCGAGCTGAATCACGTCCAGGTGGCGCCGCACCACGATTGCTTCATCCACGCGCACATCGTGGCCGCAAGCCCCGCCGGCTGCATCGTCGAGTCCTTCACCGATCCGGAGCGCGACCCGCTGCAGGCGGAGCTCTACGAGAACCCGCCGCACATCGCCGGCGGCATGCTCACGCTGAACGACGCGCCGGGGCTCGGCCTCAGCCTGTCCCGGGCGGCGCTGGAACGCTACGGCGAACGCGTCGCCTGAGGCGACCGGTCGGCGCTCACGCGCCCCATACCTCGCCGAGGAACCGGAGCCAGTTCTCGCCCAGCACCTTGCGGATGCGCGCCTCCGCCCAGCCCCGGCGCTCCATGGCGGCGGTCAGGTTGGGGAAGTCCCGCAGCCGCTCGAGTCCCGCCGGCAGCTTGGGCACCCGGGCCCTGCCCGGCACCAGCACGCGGCCGTGGCCCTTGTCGGCCCGCAGCCACTCGAAGAAGGCCACGTCCTGGTCCTGGGTGAAGTCGGTCCCGATCCCCACCGCGTCCTCGCCCACCACGTCGATCACGTACTCGAACACCTCCACGCAGTGGTCCACTGTGGTCTCGTCGCCCCAGGGCAGGAACGGCGGGTAGGTGGCGACGCCGATGAAGCCGCCGCGCTCGGCGACGCGCCTGAGCTCGGCATCGGTCTTGTTGCGCGGGTAGTCCTTGAGCCCCGTGGGGCAGCAGTGGGTGTACGCCACGGGCTTGGCAGAGTGCGCGACGGCGTCGCGACTGGTGGCCGCGCCCACGTGGGAGAGATCCACCAGCACGCCCACACGGTTCATCTCGTCGATGACGTCGCGACCGAAGTCCGAGAGGCCCGCGTCCTGGCTCTCCCAGCAGCCGCTGCCCACCAGGTTCTGGGTGTTGTAGGTGAGCTGCATCACGCCCACCCCCAGGCGCTTGAACAGCTCCACGAACTCCACCCTGTCCTCCAGGGCCGAGGTGTTCTGCCAGCCGAGGATGATGCCCACCCGGCCCTCGCGCTTCGCGCGGCGGATGTCGTCAGTCGTGTGCACCTGCAGCAGCAGGTCGTCGTTCTCCCGCAGCCAGCGTTGCCAGCGCGTAATGTTGGTCATGGTGTCCCGGAAGCCCTCCCACACCGAGCAGGTGCAGTTCGCCGCGGTGAGCCCGCCTGCGTGCATCTCCTCGAACACCGCGCGGCTCCAGCGCGAGATCACCAGCCCATCGATGACGACCGCGTCACCGTGCAGGTCTGCAGCGCTCATCGTCTCCGCTCCCTCCTCCCGTCCTCGTGATATCCGCCCCAGCGGCGCACGCCCCGACTCGTCATGCCGCACACCCGGGGCCGCGCACCGCAACCTGTCATGCCGGGCGCTGCGGGTCCAGCGAAACGAATCATCACGGCGTGCCCTGGGGATCCAGCGCGACGATGCCCCGCGCCGCCAGATCCGCGATGGCGTCGTCGCCGTAGCCGAGCTCGCGCAGCAGCGCCTCGCTGTGCTCGCCGAGGCGCGGCACGTCCAGGCGCAGGCCCGGGCGGCGCCCGGACAGCTCGAGCGGCAGGGCCGGCACGCGCGTGCCGCCGTTGCCGGGGATGGTGATGTCCAGCATTCCGCCGGGCGCGTTCAGATGCGGATCATCGAACAGCTCCTCGGGGCGCGTGATGGGCGCATAGGGCAGCCCGATGGACTCGCACGCGCCAATCAGCTCGGCCTGGGTGCGACCGGCGAACAGCTCACGGACCGCGGGCAGCAGGCGGGGTCGGGCCGCCACCCGCATGGGGTTCGTACGCAGCGTCGGGTCCGCGTACAGATCGTCGAGGCCGAAGTGGTCGCAGAACACCTTCCATTGGGTGTCGGTGACCACGCCCACGAAGAGCTGCTCGCCGTCGCGGGTGTCGAACACGTCGTAGATGGCCCACGCGGAGATGCGATTGGGCATGGGCTCCGGCGCCGTGCCCAGCACCGCGTACTGCATCATGTGCTGCGCCACCAGCAGCACGTTGGTCTCGAACAGCGCGCTGCCCACCCGCTGGCCACGCCCCGTGGCGTCGCGCTCGCGCAGCGCAGCGAGGATGGCGATGACGGCGAACGTTCCGCCCATGATGTCGTTCACCGAGGATCCCGCGCGCAGAGGGCGCCCGGGGGGACCCGTCATGTAGGCGAGCCCGCCCATCATCTGCACCACCTCGTCCAGGGCCGGGCGATGCTCGTAAGGGCCCGGCATGAAGCCCTTGAGCGAGCAGTACACCACGTCCGGGCGCAGGGCCCGCACGCCCTCGTAGTCGAGCCCCAGGCGCGCCATGGCGCCGGGGCGGAAGTTCTCGGTGACCACGTCAGCCCCGGCCAGCAGCCGCGCCACCACCGCGCGGCCCTCGGCGGACTTCACGTCCACTGCCAGGCTCTTCTTGTTGCGGTTGAAGGCCACGAAGAATCCGGCGCCGGCGCCGGCCAGGCGCCGGGTGTTGTCGCCTGCCACCGGCTCCACCTTGATCACCTCGGCGCCCAGATCCGCGAGGATGAGGCCACAGGTGGGCCCCATCACCATGTGCACGAACTCCACCACCCGCACCCCCGCGAGGGGCAGCGGGTCCGGCCGGTCGCCGCCGGCGCTAGCCCCCATGCCTCACCTCGGCGCGAAGCGAGGGCGAGGCATGCGGGCTAGCCAAGGGACACCAGCCGGCGCGCCTGGCCCACCCAGTCGTCGCGCTGCACGCGCCCGCGGGCGTCCAGCTTCGCGTCCATCGCCGCGGCCTGCTCCGCGCTCCACTGGGCGATCTGCTCCAGGCGGATGACGCCGAGCGCGTTGAGCCCCGCCTCCAGCTGCGGGCCGATGCCGCTGATGCGCTTGAGATCGTCGCCCGATGCGGCGGCGCCCGCGCGGCCACCATCCGGTTCCGCGGGCGCCCGCCTTGCGGACTCCCGCGCCGTGGCCGGCCCGGGCGGCGCCGGCGGCGCGCCGCCGGCGCCGGGTGCCGCCGCAGCGCGGCGCCCGCGCAGCGTCCAGCCGGCGGCGAACCCCACGGCCGCCGCCAGCGCCAGGAACACCAGGATCTGAACCATCAGGTAGCCCATCAGGACGCTTCTCCCTCGATCACATCGATCTCGATGCGACGGTTGCGCGCGCGGCCCTCGGCGGTGGCGTTGTCGGCGATGGGCATGTCCGGTCCGTAGCCCACCGCGCTCACGCGCCCCGCCGAGACACCGCGCGCCACCAGATAGGTCATCACCGCCCGCGCCCGCTCGCCGCTCAATGCCACGTTGCGTTCCCGATCCCCCGCAGCGTCAGTGTGCCCGGCGATCGCCAGGCGCACGCCGCGGCAGTGCACCGCCACGGTGGCGAGCTGCTCCAGCAGCCGGCCCGCCTCGGGACGCAGGATCGCACTGCCGATGTCGAACAGCGCGGGCTGCGCGGCGAGCAGCCCGTCGAACAGCCGCCGGCAGGTGACCGCGTCCAGGGGCCGGGACGCGGCCGCCCGCTCCCGGGGCGTGAGCGCCGGGGCACCGCCGGCGTCCTGCCCCATGGCGGCCACCGCGGCGCGGATGGCCTCGAGCACCGTGTCCCCGGGGGCGGCATCCGGCAAGCGGGCCTCGTCCTCGCTCAGGCGCTGCACCTGCTCCAGAACCCGGGGATCCGCCGTCGCGCCACCGGCGCGCATGGCGCGCACCGCAAGCTGGATTGCCTGCAGCACCGCCTCCTCGCCGCCTCCGCCGGGTGCCTCGGTGCTGGCATCGCGCACCCCGCGCACGCCCCACACCGACTGCACCACCGCCGCCGCGCGGCGGGCGTGGGCGGCATCCGGCG
>JBFHNV010000091.1:0-21760 GCA_041593595.1 Gammaproteobacteria bacterium | reverse complement strand
CTTCGGGCGCGCTGCGCGCGACCGAGTCCGCTCCGGGCGGATTCGTACGGGGGCGCCGAAAATGGCTTACGTAGCTGTGGCTACGCGCGCGATTGTCTGCACCCTCGCTGCCAAAGCCAGGCACGTCCAGTGTGCCTCTCGCGACGGCGGGCGATCCTTTCACAGGCTCTGACCGAACCCCAGCGCGCCATGGCCGATCGCGACCGGGACGCCGCCCTCGAGAGCTTCCGACAGAGCACCTCTGGCGCCACCCGCGCCATCTCGCGGCGCGATGACCTGGAGGTGGAGTTCGGCGCCGACGGCCCCACCGCCGCCGGCGGCGTGCTGCACCTGAAGTCGCCGGGCGCCGCTCTGCCCTACGGCGACGTGGCGCGGGTGCGGGGTCAGGCGGACTCGGCCGCGGTGCGCCTGCGCCACCACGACGCGGCGGTGCATGCCCGCGGCGCGCCCGGCGGCGACATCGCGCGGCGCATCTACGACAAGCTGGAGCAGGCGCGCTGCGAGGCGCTCGGGTCGCGGCACATGAGCGGCGTCGCGGAGAACCTGGCTGCCGCCATGGAGGAGCGCTACCGCATGGCGGGCTACGACGAGGCGCCGGAGCGCGACGAGGCGGCGCTGCCCGACGCGCTCGCCCTCCTTGCCCGGGAGGCCATGACCGGGCGGCGCCCGCCGCGCTCCGCGGCGCACATGGTGGACATGTGGCGCAGCGATCTCGAGCCACGGGTGGGTGCGCTGCTGGAGGGCCTGCGCCACGACTATGGCGACCAGAAGGCCTTCGCCGACGACATGCGCGCCATCCTCAAGGCCCTCGGCTTCCCCGAGGACCCCCAGGATCTCGAGCAGGACGCCGACTCCGAGGGTGAGGACGGGGACGACAGCTCCAGCGCGCTCAACGAGGGCGAGAGCGGCGACGAGGGCGAGGGACGCCCGGAGCAGATGGAGGGGGTGGAGCTGCGCGACGCTGCCGGCGACGAGAGCGCCGACGCGGACAACATCGACGAGCTGGACCTGGGCGCGCTGGAGCTCGGCGACGACGCTCCGGAGATGCCGGGCGAGTCCGCGCGCCCGCCGGAGTTCGGCCGCAACGCGCCGCGGGGTGACGAGTACCGCGTGTTCACCACCGAGTTCGACGAGGTGGTGCCCGCGGAGACTCTGTGCGACGTGGACGAGACGAACCGCCTTCGCCAGAGCCTGGACCAGCAGCTCGTGAACCTCCAGGGCGTCACCGCGAAGCTCGCCAACCGCCTGCAGCGCCGCCTGATGGCGCGCCAGACCCGATCCTGGGAGTTCGACCTGGAGGAGGGCCATTTGGACAGCGGGCGCCTCGCCCGGGTGGTGGCCAACCCCATGCACCCGCTGTCCTACAAGTGGGAGAAGGAGACGGAGTTCAAGGACACGGTGGTGAGCCTGCTCATCGACAACTCGGGCTCCATGCGCGGGCGGCCCATCATCGTCGCCGCCACCAGCGCGGACATCCTGGCGCGCACGCTGGAGCGCTGCGGCGTGAAGGTGGAGATCCTCGGCTTCACCACCCGCGCGTGGAAGGGCGGGCAGTCGCGCGAGCGCTGGCTGGCCCGCGGCAAGCAGCCCAACGCCGGACGGCTGAACGATCTGCGCCACATCGTCTACAAGGGCGCCGACGCCCCCTGGCGCCGCGCCCGGCGAAACCTCGGCATCATGCTGCGCGAGGGGATTCTGAAGGAGAACATCGACGGCGAGGCGCTGCTGTGGGCGCACCAGCGGCTGCTGGGCCGCTCCGAGCAGCGGCGCATCCTGATGGTGATCAGCGACGGCGCGCCGGTGGACGACTCCACTCTGTCGGTGAATCCGTCCAACTACCTGGAGCGCCACCTGCGCGACGTCATCGAGTACATCGAGACCCGCAGCCCCGTGGAGCTGCTGGCCATCGGCATTGGTCACGACGTGACCCGCTACTACCGCCGCGCGGTGACGCTGGTGGACGCGGAGCAGCTGGGCGGCGCCGTCATGGAGCAGCTCGCCGCGCTCTTCGACGAGGACGGACCGGGCGCCGCGCGGCGTCCCCAGGCCGGCGGTACACGCAGAGGAGCATCGCGCCGATGAGCAAGAGATCCGGGGACGACGAGGCGGCCGGCCGCGAGGCGGCGCGCGAGGGCGGCGGTGCCGGCGCGACGAATGTGCCCCGAACGGGCGGGCGTCAGCTCCTGTTCTACGAGCAGGCGGTACCGGTCACCGCCGAGCGCCACGGCGGCTGGGCGGTGGAGCTCGGGCGCGACTACGCTTTCGCCCGCTCCACCAACTCGGTGCCGCTGGCGCGGGTGGAGTTCGCCCGCGCCTCGCGCGATTTCCCCATCGTGTTCGCCGGCCCGGAGGAGCAGCCCTTCCCGCTGGCCATCCTCGGGCTCGCCGATCGCCAGAACCTGTTCATCGGCGACGACGGGAGCTGGCAGGGCGACTACGTGCCGGCCTTCGTGCGCCGCTATCCGTTCGTGTTCACCACCTTCGACGAGGGCCAGAGCTTCACCCTGTGCATCGACGAGGCCTTCTCCGGCTGCAACGAGGACGGCCGCGGGGAACGGCTGTTCGACGACGCGGGCAAGACCACCCGTTACCTGGACAACGTGCTCGCCTTCCTGCGCGAGTACCAGGTGGAGCACCAGCGCACCCAGGCCTTCGCGAAGCGCATCGCGGCCCTGGGGCTGATGGAGCCGGTGCAGGCCAACGTCGCCACCGAGAGCGGGCAGAAGCTCTCGCTGACCGACTTCAAGGTGGTCAATCGCACGCGTCTGAAACAGGTCGGCGACACGGCGCTGAAGGAGATGTTCGCCGCCGACGATCTGGAGCTCGTGTACCTGCATCTGGCGTCGCTGCAGGCGTTCTCGGGCCTGGTGGGCCGGCTGCCCGGCAAGACCTGAGCGCCCAACCCTGAGCACGCCCGTACACTTCCGCAGCCTCGCCGAGCTGGCCGTGGGCCTCGGCCACGGCGAGTTCAGCTCCAGGGATCTCGTGGACCTGTACGCCGCCCGCATCGAGGCCCTGGACCCCGCCCTCAACGCCTTCCGCCTGAGGCTGCTGGACCGGGCCCGGGAGCGGGCCGCGGCCATGGACGCGGAGCGCGCCGCCGGGCGCCTGCGCGGCCCGCTGCACGGCCTGCCCTTCGCCGCCAAGGACCTCTTCGACGTGGCGGGGTTTCCCACCACCGCCGGCTGCCCGCTGCTGGGCGGCACGCCCGCGGCACGCAGTGCCACCGTAATCGAGCGCCTGGAGGCGGCGGGCATGGTGCTGCTGGGCAAGACCAACACGGTGCAGTTCGCCTACGGGGGCGCGGGGATCAACACCCAGCACGGCACCCCCCACAACCCCTGGCACCGCATCCCCCACCTGCCCGGCGGGTCGAGCAGCGGCTCCGGGGTGGCGGTGGCCGCCGGGCTCGCGCCCATGGGGCTCGGCACGGACACCGGCGGATCGGTTCGGATCCCCGCGTCCCTGTGCGGCGTCACGGGGCTGAAGACCACCGTCGGGCGGGTGAGCCGTGCCGGCGTGTATCCCCTGAGCTGGAGCCTGGACTCGGTGGGGCCGCTCACCCGCGACGTGGCCGACGCGGCCCGCGTGCTGGACCGGATCAACGGCGAGGACGGCGCCGACGCCAGCACCCACGGCCACGAGCGCGTGCGTTTCAGCCAGCCCGTCACCCGGCGCGTGCGCCGACTGCGGGTGGCCATCGCCGAGACCGCGTTCTTCGACGATGCGGATCCGGAAAGCGCCGCCCGGGTGCGCGAGGCGGCCGGGGTGTTCGACGAGCTGGGCGCCGCGGTAATCGAGACGCCGTTCCCGGAAGCAGCGGAGGCCCTCACCCTCAATCCCCGCGGGCTGGTCATCGCCGCGGAGGCGTACCAGATCAACAAGGCCCTGGTGGAGGACCACTTCGATGACCTGGACCCGGTGGTGGCGTACCGGGTGATCAAGGGCCGCGAGGTGAGCGCCGCCGACTACCTGGACACCGTTTCGAAGTGGCAGGATCTCCGCGCCCGCGCCCTGGCGCGCTTCGACGCGGTGGACATCCTGCTGTGCCCGGCAACCATGATCCCGGCACGTCCCGTCGCCGACGCCGAGCGCGGCAGCGACGCCTACGCCGCGCTCAACCTGGGCTACCTGCGCAACACCGCCATCGGCAACATTCTCAACCTGTGCGGCCTGAGCGTGCCCTGCGGCTTCACCCGGGCCGGGCTGCCGGTGGGACTGATGCTCTACGCCCGCCCCTTCGGCGAGCGCGTCCTCCTGGACGCGGGGGCCGCCTTCCAGGAGGCCACCGACTACCACCAGCGCCACCCGGCGCTGGACTGGATCGGCTGATTCGCGGCGCCGGCCGCGGGTGCACGCGCGCCCGCCGTCGGCCGGCCCGTCGCGTGACCGGGTGCTAGACTCGCCCGCTCCCGGCTCACCGCGACGGCACCCCAACCCATGAGCAAGGTCATCCTCGTCACCGGCGCGAGCCGCGGCATCGGCGCCGCCACGGCGCGCCTGGCCGCCGCCCGCGGCTACGCGGTCGGCATCAACTACGCCCGCGACGCGGCCGCCGCCGAGGCGGTGGCGGAGCAGGTGCGCGGCGCCGGGGCCGCGGCGGTGACGGTGCAGGGCGACGTGGCGGAGGAGGCGGACGTGGTGCGGCTGTTCGATACCGTGGCCACCGAGCTCGGGCCCGTCACCGCGCTGGTGAACAACGCCGGCATCCTGTTCACCCAGTGCCGCCTCGAGGACATGGACGCGGCGCGGATCACGCGGGTGCTGGCGGTGAACGTGACCGGCGCGATGCTGTGCGCCCGCGAGGCGGTGCGCCGCATGTCCACCCGCCGCGGTGGCGCCGGCGGCGCCATCGTCAACGTCTCCTCGGCCGCATCGCGCCTGGGCGGTCCGAACGAGTACATCGACTACGCGGCGTCGAAGGGCGCCATGGACACCATCACCATCGGCCTCGCCAAGGAGGCGGCCGCCGACGGCATCCGGGTCAACGCCGTGCGCCCCGGGATCATCGCCACCGAGATCCACGCGAGCGGCGGCGAGCCGGGACGGGTCGCACGGGTGGCGCCGTCGGTGCCGCTGGGGCGCGGCGGCGAGCCGGCGGAGGTGGCCAGCACCATCCTGTGGCTCCTGAGCGACGAGGCCAGCTATGTGACCGGCGCGCTGCTGGACGTGACCGGAGGACGGTAGAACCATGGCGGGACCCATCGACGAGGCGCTGATGGATGGGCTGGTGGCACTCGCCGAGCGCGCCGGGGCCGAGATTTTGAGCGTCTACGAGACCGCGTTCCGGGTGCGCGACAAGTCCGACGCGAGCCCGGTCACCGACGCGGATCTCCGCGCCGAGCGGGTGATCCTGGCGGGGCTCGCGGAGCTCGCCCCGGACATCCCGGTGGTGGCGGAGGAGAGCGTCGAGGCAGGCCGCATCCCCGCGCTCGACGGCCACCGCTTCTTCCTGGTGGATCCGCTGGACGGCACCCGGGAGTTCGTCAGCCGCAACGGCGAGTTCACGGTCAACGTGGCGCTGGTGGAGGACGGACGCCCGGTGGCGGGGGTGGTGCACCTGCCGGCCCTGGACGAGAGCTACTGGAGCGCCGGCGACGGCGCCTACCGCCGCCGGGGTCGCGGGGGGGCCGAGCCCATCCGCTGCCGCCGTCCTCCCGCGGACGGCCTGGTGGTGGTGGCGAGCCGGTCCCACCGGGACGCGCGCACCGACGCGTTTCTCGAGGACTACACGGTGAAGGAGCTCGTTTCCGCCGGGTCGTCACTGAAGCTGTGCCGCGTGGCCGAGGGGACCGCCGATCTCTACCCGCGCCTGGGCCGCACCATGGAGTGGGACATCGCTGCCGGCCAGGCAGTGCTGGAGGCCGCCGGCGGCAGCGTGCGCACCCTGGACGGACAGCCGCTGTGCTACGGCAAGCCCGGATTCGACAACCCCGACTTCGTCGCCCGCGGACTGCCCTGACACCGGAAGACTGCAACCATGACCACGTCCACGGTCCCCACCGTCATGACCGCCATCGAGATCCGCGAGCCCGGTGGCCCCGAGGTGCTGGTGCCCTGCGAGCGTCCGGTGCCGTCGCCGGGTGCGGGCGAGGTGCTGGTGCGGGTGGCGGCCGCCGGCGTGAACCGCCCGGACGTGATGCAGCGCAAGGGCATGTACCCGCCGCCCCCGGGGGCACCGGACATCCCGGGGCTCGAGATCGCCGGCGAGGTGGTGGCCGTCGGCGCGGGCGCCGCGGACGTCGCGCCCGGCGACCGGGTCTGCGCGCTGGTGCCCGGCGGCGGCTACGCCGCGTACTGCGTAGCCCATGCCGACCTGTGCCTGCGCTGGCCGCAGGGCTACGACGCGGTGCGCGCCGCGGCGCTGCCAGAAACCTTCTTCACCGTGTGGAGCAACGTGTTCGAGCGTGCACGGCTCGGCCCCGGCGAGCGCATCCTGGTGCACGGGGGCTCGAGCGGCATCGGCACCACCGCCATCCAGCTGGCGCGCGCCCTGGGCGCGGTGCCCTACGCCACCGCCGGCACGGCGGAGAAGTGCACCGCCTGCGAGAAGCTGGGCGCCGAGGCCGCCATCAACTACCGGGAGGAGGACTTCGTCGAGCGGGTCAAGGCCCTCACGGACGGACGCGGCGTGGACGTGGTGCTGGACATGGTGATGGGCGACTACCTGCCCCGGGACCTGGAGTGCCTGGCGCCCGACGGGCGCCTGGTGTTCATCGCCGTGCAGGGCGGGCCGAAGGTGAAGGAGCTCAACGTGCTGCCCATCATGCTCAAGCGCCTCACCGTGAGCGGCTCGACCCTGCGCCCACGCAGCGTCGCCGACAAGGCCGCCATCGCCGCGGCGCTGCGCGAGCGGGTGTGGCCGCTGCTGGACGCCGGGCGCGTGGCGCCGGTGGTGCACCAGACCTTCCCCCTGGCGCGGGCATCGGACGCCCACGCGCTGATGGAGAGCAGCCGCCACGTGGGGAAGATCCTGCTCACGGTGGGCTGACGCTCGTCAGAGTCGGGCAGCGGGTGTCGCACGAGTTCGTGTCACCCCGCACCCCAACTCTCTCCCGGCGAGCGGGGAGAGGAGGGTCGAGCCTGGCAACCCGCGTGCGGACTCGGGGCGTTTCCGCACCCGTCAGGCGGGCAGCAGATCCACCAGGCAGCGCGCCAGCGGGATGTAGTCGGAGTCGGGCAGGGAGAAAAAGCGCAGAAACTCGGGGGTGGTGAGCACGCCCGACAGCCAGTGCCCCAGGATGTTCTCGCTCACCGGGTGCAGCCGATCCGGGAACTGGCACAGGATCATCGGGAGCTCGGGCTGCATGGTCGTGAAGCGCCTTCCGCCACCGAGCCCGGGTACCGGGCGACCACGGGCAGGCTACGCGGGGCTCTCCGGCCGGTCAAAGCGGCTCATGTGCCGGCGGTACAGCGACAGGGGCAGGCGCCGGAACCCGCCGATGAACAGCGCCTCGCGGCAGCCGGCCAGCGCCGGATCCGCCGCCGCCTGCCACAGCGCCTCGCGCATCCGGGCGCGCTGCGCACCGGCCATCCTCGCCGTCACCACGTAAGGCAGTGCCGGCGCGCGCCGCGTGCGCGCGAGCACGCGCAGACCCGCCACCGCCGCCGGGGCGTGCCGCGCGAGCAGGTGAAAGGTGACCGTGTCCACGCTGCAATAGCGCCCCCGCCCCGCCTGCACCCCGGCGAGGCTCGCGCGGTGCGTACCGCTCGCGCGGCGGGTCCCGAAGAACTCGAGGGGGCGCGGCACCCGCTCGCGCACCTCCCGCACCAGCGCCTGCCAGCCAGACCAGGAGTGCTCCGCGTTCACCAGCAGGTCCGCGCCGCGCAGGTCGTCGAGGGCACTGGCCGGGTCGTCCTCGCGCACCACCACCAGGCTCGTGTAGCGCGCGCCGCGGCAGCCCGGGACCCGGTAGGCGGGGGTCGCCAGCGGTGAGAGCTCGCCCGCGTGCCGGTGCACCAGGGGCCAGCCGCAGGTCTGGCTCAGGAGCAGATCCGGGGCGCGCCACAGGGCCTCGCCGTGCCCGTCGCGAGTCAGTGCGTCCGGCGCGTCGATACCGGCCCGGGCGAGCCAGCGCGCGATTCCGCGCCACCACGCATCGGTGGCGGCTCGCGCCTCGGGCAGGTCGTACATGGGCAGGCTGGCGCGCACCCGGTTCGGGACCTCGACGGGCGCTCAGGCGGCCTGCACGCCGCCCTCCTCCTTGCGCCGCGTGACGAACGCGGACACCGCCTCCCGGACCGCCGGATCCAGCGCCGGCGGCGCGTAGGACTCGAGGAGGGCCGTGACCGCGTGCGCCGCGCGCTCGGTGACGCTCTTCGCGCCCGCCTCGCGCCAGCTCTCGAAATTGCTCCAGTCCGAGAGCATCGGCTCGTAGAACGCGTCGCGGTAGCGCGCCAGCGTGTGGGCCGCGCCGAAGAAGTGGCCACCGTGCCCCACCTCGCGCATGGCGTCCAGCGCCAGCGCGTCATCGTCCACCCGGAAGCCCGCCATGAAGGCGATCATCATCTGCAGCATCTCGGCGTCCAGCACCATCTTCTCGAACGATGCGGTGAGCCCCCCCTCCAGCCACCCCGCGCCGTGCATCACCATGTTGGCGTGGCCCATGACCGCGCCCCACAGGGACATCTGCGACTCGTAGGCCGCCTGCGCGTCCACCAGGTTCGCCGCGTTGGCATTGGAGGAGCGGTACGGAAGCCCGTAGCGCCGCGCGAGCTGTCCACCGGCGAGCGCGGCCAGGGTGTACTCCGGGGTGCCGAAGGCGGGTGCGCCGGAGCGCATGTCCACGTTGGAGGTGAACCCGCCGTACATGACCGGCGCGCCGGGCTCCACGATCTGGGCGAAGGCGAGGCCCGCCAGCGCCTCGGCGTTCTGCTGCGCCAGCGCCCCCGCCAGGGTGGCGGGGGCCATGGCTCCGGCGAGGGTGAAGGGGGTAAGGACCACCACCTGGCGATGGCGCGCCATCTCGATGACCCCCTCGAGCATCGGCCCGTCGATGCGCAGCGGCGAGCTCGAGTTGACGATGGTGAACAGGCTGGGCTCGCGCCGGAGGCCGGCCTCGTCCAGGCCGCGGGCCAGGCGTGTGATCTCCAGCGCATCCAGGATCCGACCGCGGCCCAGCGAGTAGGCGTGGTAGGCCTTGTCGCCCAGCTCCACGAAGGCCTGGATGCAGTCCAGGTGGCGGGTGGCCGGCGGCAGGTCCACCGGCTCCACCGGGTAGCCGCCGAACAGGTGTACCGCGTTCAGCGACTGACCCAGGCGCAGGAAGTCGCAGTAGTCCTGGTGGTTGCCGGGGCGCCGGCCGCGCACCGTGTCGCACGCATTCGGGGCGCTGCCCACGGTGCAGAAGTTCACGTGGTCGCCACCGATGGTGAGGTTGTGCGCCGGGTTGCGGGCGTGCAGCACGAACCGCGACGGCGCGCGCGCCACGCACTCGGTGACCAGACCGCGGTCGAAACGCACCACCTGTGTCGCGCGGTCCACCTCCGCACCCGCTGCCGCCAGGACGTCCAGCGCCTCCGGCAGCAGGAATGCCACTCCCAGCTCCTCGAGCACGGTGAGGGAGGCCTCGTGGATGCGCTCCACCTGCTCGTCGTCCAGCACCCGGATGGGCGCGAAGGGATTGCGCGGCGGTCCCCACGGCTGCTGCGACGCCACACCGCGCCCGGAGGCGGGCGCCCCGGCGGATCGGCGATGGCTGCGGCGACGGGTCATGGGGGCGGCCATGGGGCGGTGGCTTGCGGCGATGGTAGGCAAGCGCCGTATCGGCAGCCACCGACGAGGAGGACCCCGCCGCTGCCGTCACCAGCACGGAGTCGGATTCTGGCAAGTGCAGGTCGGGCGCAGACAGATGAGGCGTGACGGCGGCGCCAACGATACGGCCAGGCCTCGGTGGACGCCGTGGGGTGGCCTTGCTATAACCCCGGCGGCTTCGAGAAGCACGCGCGCGAACCAGAGTCGGAAAGCGCGTCCAGCTTCGGCACCATAACGACAAGCCCGAGCGGGCAGCGGAGGAGATCCCCCCATGACCACCAAGTTCAGAACCGATCGCGTCCATCCGGCCATCCCGGACCTGGAGAAGGAGCTCGCGCGCAAGAACATCAGCCGCCGCGACTTCGTGCGCACCAGCACCCTGCTCGGGCTCTCGGCCACCGCCGCCTACGCGATCGCCGGCCGGATCACCGGCCACGATCTGCTGCCGGTGGCGAAGGCGCAGGCGGCGAAGAAGGGCGGCACCCTGCGCATCGCCATGCGCGTGCAGGAGATGACCGATCCGGCCACCTTCGACTGGGTGGAGAAGTCCAACGTGTCGCGCCACATGGTCGAGTACCTGACCATCACCGGCCCGGACAACATCACCCGCCCCTACCTGGCCGAGAAGTGGCAGGCCAACGACGACCTCACCGAGTGGACCTTCAACCTGCGCCAGGGCATCAAGTGGTCCAACGGCCTCGCCTTCAACGCCGACGACGTGGTGTTCAACTTCACCCGCTGGCTGGATCCCAAGACCGGCTCGTCGAACCAGGGCCTGTTCTCGGCCATGCTGGACGAGATCAAGACCGGCAAGAAGGACAAGGACGGCAAGGAGATCGTCGAGAAGCGCATGCGCGCGAACGCGGTGGAGAAGGTGGACGAGCACACCGTGAAGATCCGCCTCAAGGCCCCGGTGCTGTCCATCCCGGAGAACCTCTACAACTACCCCACCGCCATCGTGCACCGGGACTTCGAGAAGGAGGGCGGCGACCTGTCCAAGGGACGCGTCGGCACCGGCCCCTACACGCTCACCGAGTTCCGCATCGGCGAGATCGCCGTCCTCAAGCGCCGCAGCGATCCGTACTGGGGCGGCGAGGTCAACCTGGACGAGCTGCGCTACATCGACACCGGCGAGGACGCGAACGCGGGCCTCGCGGCGCTGGCGTCGGGCCAGGTGGACGGGGTGTACGTGCTCAGCCTGCAGACCCTGGACGCCGCCAAGGCCATCCCCGGCATCGAGGTCTCGAAGGCGGACACGGCGCAGACCGGCGTCATCCGCATGAACGTGAAGCAAAAGCCCTTCGACGACCACCGGGTGCGCCGCGCGATCCAGAAGTGCTGCGACGCCAGGCGCAACCTGGAGATTGCCCACCGCGGCCTCGGCCTGGTGGCGGAGCACCACCACGTGGCGCAGATTCACCCGGAGTACTTCGCCCTGCCCGAGTTCAAGCAGGACATCGAGGAGGCGAAGCGGCTGCTCAAGGAGGCAGGCCACTCCAGCCTCGAGGTGGGCTGCAACGTGGGTAACACCCAGGGCACCTGGGAGCAGGACTCCATCGCGGTGCTGAAGGAGGACGCCGCCAAGGCTGGCATCACCATCAACATCAACGTGATGCCCTCGGCGAAGTACTGGGACGAGTGGAACGTGGCGCCCTTCAGCCTCACCTCCTGGACCCACCGGCCGCTCGGCACCATGGTGCTCAGCCTCGCCTACCGCAGCGGCGTGCCCTGGAACGAGACGGCGTACTCCAATCCGGAGTTCGACAAGCTCCTCACCGAGGCGGAGTCCACCCTGGACGTGGCCGAGCGCAAGAAGAAGATGGAAGCGGTGGAGAAGATGCTGCAGGACGACGCCATCATGGTGCAGCCATTCTTCCGCGGGGTGTTCTCGGCGGTGAGCAGCAAGGTCAAGAACTACAAGACCCACCCCACCCTGTACCACCAGTTCAACGACGTCTGGATCGACGCCTGATGCGACTCCTCGCCCCGGCGGCCGTGCGCGAGGCGCGCCGCCGCCGGGGCGGCCGTCCGCCGGCACCCGGTGCCGCCGGGCGCCTGCGCGGGAGCCGGGCCCGCGCCACCGCCTGACGAGGCCCGCGTGCCATGCTGATCTTCATCCTCAAGCGACTCGGATTCATGGCCCTGACCATGTTCGTGGTCTCGGCACTGCTGTTCGCCCTGCTGGAGACGGGACTCACCGGCGACGTGGCAACCCGGGTGCTCGGGCCCTACGTGTCCCAGGAGCAGCGCGATCTCTGGCGCGAGCAGAACGGATACAACCGGCCGGTGCACGTGCGCTACCTGGACTGGGCCACTGACTTCCTGTCGGGCGACTTCGGCAGGTCGGTCCGATTCAAGGCACCGGTGGGCGAGGTGCTGTGGCCGCGGCTGTGGAACACCGTGATCCTCGGCTTCTGGGTGTTCGCCATCATGGTGCCCCTGTCCCTCGCGCTGGGCGTTCTCGCGGGAATGCGGGAAGGCTCGGGGCTTGACCGAAGCATCTCGGTGTTCAGCATCATCACGACCTCGGTCCCCGAGTTCGCGAGCACCGTGCTGTTCTCGTTCATCTTCGTGTTCACGCTCAAGTGGCTGCCCGGCACCAGCGGCATGTCCGGAGGGTTCGACTGGACGCAGATGGTGCTGCCGGTGCTGGTGCTGGTGGTGTACGACTTCGGCTACGTGGCACGAATGACCCGCGCCTCCATGGCCGAGGTGATGACCACCCACTACATCCGCACGGCGGTGCTGAAGGGCATGCCCTATCGGCAGGTGATCCTGCGTCACGCGCTGCGCAACGCGCTGATCGCGCCGTTCACGGTCATCATGCTGCAGGTGAACTGGCTGCTGTCCGGCGTCATCGTGGTGGAGTTCTTCTTCGGCTACAAGGGCTTCGGCGCGCTGCTGCTGGAGGCCTCGCTGAACAACGACATCTACCTGATCGAGGCCTGCGCCATGATCGCGGTGTTCATCGCGGTGGGCAGCCAGACCATCGCCGACATCGGCTACACCTACCTCAACCCGCGCATTCGCTTCAGCTAGGAGGAGCCCCATGGCCGACACCGGTACCACGGCGCTGCCCGCACCCAGCTACCCGAACGCGCTGGTGCGCGCGCTGAAGTCGTTCGCGCTGCTGCGCGAGAGCTGGGTCGGCATGATCGGCGCCGGGATCATCGCCTTCTGGGTGCTGGTCGCCGTCTTCGCGCCCCTCATCGCGCCCTTCGACCCGAACACGCCGTTGCAACCCATGGCAAAGCCGCTGACCGAATACGCCAAGGGCGGCACCTTCTGGCTCGGCACGGACCACCTGGGCCGCGACATCCTCTCGCGCCTGGTTTGGGGCTCGCGCACGGTGCTGTTCTACGCGCCCATCGCCACCGCGGCCGCGTACTCGGTCGGCATCCTCATGGGCCTCGCCGCCGGCTACTACCGGGGCTGGATCGACGACGTGCTCTCGCGGCTGTCCGACATCATCCTCTCCTTCCCGGTGCTGGTGCTCTACATCATCGTCATCGCCACCATCGGCCCGTCCGCCATCAACATCGTGGTGGCCATCGTGTTCGCGAGCGCCCCGGGGATCATGCGTATCGTGCGCGGCCTGGTGCTGGATCTCCGCAACCGCGACTACGTGGCCGCCGCCCAGACCCGCGGCGAGGGCTCGTGGCGCATCATGCTCGTCGAGATCCTGCCCAATGCCCGCGGCCCGCTCATCGTGGACGCCTGCCTGCGCCTCGGCTACGTCATCATCACCATCGGCGTGCTGGGCTTCCTGGGCCTGGGCCTGCCGCCCCCGGACCCGGACTGGGGCGGCATGATCAACGAGACCCGCGCCATGGCGCTGGTCTTCCCCCACATGACCCTGATCCCGTGCCTGGCCATCTCGTCGCTGATCCTCGGCTTCAACCTGCTCGCCGACGGCCTGCGCGAGATCTCGCTGCGCGACTGACGCGTTTTCGCTGGGGAGAGTATTGATTCTTCGACCACACAGGCACAGAGGGCACAGAGAGGACCGATGGTGGACGACGGGCTCGAGACCGACGGCGTGTCCGCAGTGAGATGACTTCTCGTCGATATTCTCTTCTTTGTGCCCTCTGTGCCTGTGTGGTTCATTCAAGAATGCCTACCCGACCGAATAGCCGTTACGCAGGGGACATGCCCGGAACGGAGCTGACACGATGACCGATCCACAGACACCCGTCCTCGAGATCAAGGATCTCAACATCTCCTACTGGACCCGCGCGGGCGAGATCCCGGCGGTGATCGACTTCAACCTGACGGTGTACCCGGGGGAGACCATCGGGCTGGTGGGGGAGTCCGGGTGCGGGAAGTCCACCGTCGCCATGGCCATCATGCAGTACATGGGCTCGAACGGCGCAGTGAAGAGCGGCAGCATCAAGTTCAAGGGCCGCGAGCTCACCACCATGGGATCGGAAGAGCTGCGTCAGCTGCGCGGCTGTGAGATCTCCATGATCTACCAGGAGCCATTCGCGGCGCTGAATCCGAGCCTGACGCTGGGGCGCCAGCTCATGGAGGTGCCGCTGACCCACGAGGACATCTCCCGGGAGGAGGCCTACGAGCGGGCGCTGCAGATCCTCACCGACGTGCGCCTGCCGGACCCGGAGCGGGTCATGCGCAGCTACCCGCACCAGATCTCCGGCGGCCAGCAGCAGCGCGTGGTCATCGCCATGGGGCTGCTGTCGAACCCCTCGCTGCTGCTGCTGGACGAGCCCACCACGGCCCTGGACGTCACCGTGGAAGCCGGCATCGTGAAGCTCATCGCGGAGATCAGCGAGCGCTTCGGCACGTCGCAGATCTACATCTCCCACAACCTGGGCCTGATCCTCGAGACCTGCGACCGGGTCTTCGTCATGTACTCCGGCGAAGTGGTGGAGGAGGGCCACATCGACTCCCTGTTCACCTGGCCGCGCCACCCCTACACCCACGGCCTGTTCGGCTGCATTCCACTGCCCACGGCCGACAAGAACGCCGCACCGCTCAAGCCCATCACGGGCCAGCTCCCGCTGCCTCACGAGCGACCCCCGGGGTGCAACTTCGGCCCGCGGTGCGGCCACTTCCAGGCCGGGCGCTGCGACGCGCAGCCGATCCAGATGGAGCACGTCACGGGCAGCGCCGAGGACCACTACACCCGCTGCCTGCGCTGGGACGAGATCGATCACGCGGCCGAGGCGCCCGGCGGCGAGTCGAAGCCCCCCATCGAGGTGGGCGACCCGGTGCTGCGCGTGGAGCGGATGCAGAAATACTACGAGGTGCGCGACAGCAGCCTCGCCGCGCTCATCAAGGGCGAGAAGATCCGCCACGTGAAGGCCAACGAGGAGCTGAGCTTCGATGCGCGTCGCGGCGAGACCGTGGCCATCGTGGGCGAGTCCGGCTGCGGCAAGTCCACCTTCGCGAAGGTCCTGATGGGCCTGGAGACCGCGACGGACGGGCACATCGTGCACGACAACAACGATATCGCGAACCTGCCCGTGCGCGAGCGCGACGCGCGCCAGATCGCGTCCCTGCAGATGGTGTTCCAGAACCCGAGCGACACCCTCAACCCCAGCCACACCATCGGCGCCCAGATCGGGCGCGTGATACGCAAGTTCGGCGTCGAGAGCGACGGGGTGAAGGTGCGCGAGCGGGTGCTGGGGCTGCTGGACGTGGTGAAGCTGCCCCGCGACTTCTACTTCCGCCGCCCGCGTCAGCTCTCCGGCGGCCAGAAGCAACGCATCGGCATCGCCCGCGCCTTCGCCGGCAACCCGTCGATGGTGATCGCCGACGAGCCCGTGTCGGCGCTGGACGTCTCGGTGGCGGCCGCGGTCACGGAGCTGCTGATGGAGATCCAGCGCGAGCACCGCACCACGCTGCTGTTCATCAGCCACGACCTGAGCGTGGTGCGCTACCTTGCGGACCGCATCGTGGTCATGTACCTGGGTCAGATCATGGAGCGCGGCAGCACCGCACAGATCTTCGACCCGCCCTACCACCCCTACACCGAGGCGTTGCTCTCGGCGGTGCCCATCGCCGATCCGGAGGTCACCAAGCGGGAGATCGTGCTCGAGGGCAACCTCCCGAGCGTGCTCAACCCGCCGAAGGGCTGTCCCTTCGTGACCCGCTGCCCGCGCAAGGTGGGCCGCATTTGCGAGACCGACCGCCCACCGGTGCAGCAGTCCGGGGATGGGCACTACATCGCCTGCCACATCCCCGTGGCGGAGCTCGCGGAGGTGGAGCCGGTGATCAAGGTCCCGGCGCCGGAGGAGCGCGCGAGCGCCTGAGCCCCACGTCAGGGGCCACGGATCGCCGCGGCCCCACGAGGAGAGGTCCATGTACGAACGCATCCTGGTGGCCCTCGACGGCTCGGAGCACAGCGCCCGGGCGGCGCAGGCCGCGGCGGAGATCGCGGCCAAGTTCGGCTCCGAGCTGCACCTGCTCACGGTGGTGCGCCCGGTGAAGGCCAGCGCCGAGCTGCGCAGCTACCTCGAGTCCGAGAAGGTGATGGGCGAGAGTCACTACGTGCTTGACGCCATGACCGACGCCATCATCGAGGGCGCCCGCGACACCGCCACGGCGGCCGGCGTCACCCGCATCAGGACCGCCACCCGCGAGGGCAAGACGGCGCGCACCATCTGCGACTACGCCAAGGGCAACCGCGTCGACCTCATCGTGCTCGGCAGCCGCGGCCGCGGCGAGGTGGAGGCGCTGCTCCTCGGCAGCGTGTCCACCAAGGTGAGCATGCTGGCCCACTGCAAGGTCATGCTCGTCAAGTGATCGGGTCCTGACGCACTGTCGCCACGAAATGCGCCCGTCTATTCGACCTGGACGACACTTGACGCACGGGCGGGCTTTTCGCCAGGGAGATCTTCACCACAAAGACACAAAGGTCACAAAGGGCACGGAGGATGGGAACAAGGGACAGCCACACGCTTGCATTCCCCGTGGAGCGCGCTGTCGATTGATCGCGATCGGTGGCGCCAGGGATTCAACCACGGAGGCACGGAGAACTCATCCTGTCCTCTTCTCTGTGCCCTCCGTGCCTCCGTGGTTCATCCATTCAGGCGTCGAAACCCCCGCTGTCCCCTGAGTCCGTGCCACGGCGCTTTCTCGATCCTCCGGAACCTTTGTGACCTTTGTGTCTTCGTGGTTCATCCCCCGAGCCATCCGCGCGGGAACACCCTCCGGGCCCGCTGTCCCCATTGGATGAACCACCCGGCGGCTAGACCCGCCTGAACACCCCGGCGCGGCGCGGGTCGCCGCAGCCGTCGGCGACCCGAGGGCCCAGGCGCACCGTGTGGGCGCCGCCGAAGAACAGGTTGCGCTCCTCCCACACGTGGTGCTCCGGATAGGCCTCCAGCAGCGGCGCAATGCGCTCCGGATCGAAGCCGCCCTCCACGCTCAGCAGGCCGTTCTCGAAGTGCAGCCGCGGCGCCATCACCGCGGTCTCCGGCGGCTCGCCGCGCAGGATCAGGCGCGCGAGCACCTGCAGCAGCGCGGTGCGGATGCGGTTCGATCCGCCGGAGCCGCAGGCGGCCACGGTGCCGTCCGGCCAGGCCACCGCGCTCGGCATCATCATGGACGTCATGCGCTCGCCCGGGCGCCAGCGCTGGAAACCGCCGGGGTTGAGGTCCTCCTCTCCCAGCATGTTGTTGAGCACGATGCCGGCATCCGGCACCACGTAGCCGGAGCCCTCGCCGTTGGAGACGGTGACGCTGGCCACGTTGCCTGCAGCGTCGATGATGCTCATGTGGGTGGTGCCGCGGTAGGCGCGACCGCGCCCGAGCACCCGCCGTCTGTAGCGTGCGAGCAGCGCCGGGTCCAGCAGCACGCGCTCGTCCAGGCCCGCGCCACGGGCCGCCGCCTCCACCCGCGCCTCGCCGGTGGCCTCGAGGACGCGGGCCAGGGTGAGCTGGTAGTCCGCCCCCTCGTCGTCGCGGTCCGGCAGGTCCATCTCACGCAGCATCGACAGGCCAAAGGCCGCCAGCACGCCGCCCGACGAGGGCGGTGGGTTCGTGAGCACCTGCGCGCTGTCCGTCTGCAGACGCAGCGGCTCGCGGCGCTCCACCCGGTAGGCCTCCAGGTCGACGCGGGTGAGCTGGCCGCCGTCGCGCAGGTCCCGGTGGATGGCGGCCGCGATCTCGCCCCGGTAGAACAGCGCCTCGCCTTCCAGGGCCAGCACCTCCAGGGTGTCCGCCAGCGCCGGCTGGCGCAGCACCTCGCCGGCGGTGACCAGCTCCCCCGGCGTGGTGGTGCTGCCGAAGATGCCGCGGCACGCCGCGCTGGCGGTGAAGGTGGGCTTCACCACGCTGAACAGGTAGGCCTGGAAGTCCGTCACGGGCACTCCCTGGCGGGCCAGCTGCACCGCCGGCGCCACCAGCTCCGCCATGGGCATGCGCCCGAGCTCGCGCTGCACCTCGAACAGGCCGGCCACGAAGCCCGGCACCGCGACGGTGCCACGACCGATGTGGAACTCCTGGGTGGCCGGGCCGAAGTCGGCCACGATGGGATAGAAGTCCAGCTCGTCCACGGGTCTCGCGGCGGCCGGCGTGTGCACGAAGAAGTCGTACAGCCGCGGCCGCTCGCCTGCCGGGCAGGCCATCAGGAACCCGCCGCCGCCCGGGGACACCAGCACCGGCTCGGCGGCGCAGGCCGCCGCCATGGCCGCCACCGCCGCGTCGAAGGCGTTGCCCCCCGCACGCAGCACCTCCTCGGCGGCGCCCGCCGTCAGCTCGTGGCCGGCGGCCACCACGTGGTGCCTGGCCTTCATGGCACTCTGCAGCCCGCCCGTGGCACGGGACTGCAATCCGGTGATCCGCCGCTCATGTCACGAGACCTTCATCCTGTCCTCACGTAGTGGTCATCGCTGACCATCACCATCCGCGACGGCCGCGGCAAGCCCGTCCTGCGACAGGTGACTCTCGCCAGCGACGCCGCGAGATGGTAGCGCTCATCGGCCCCCCGGGCTCAGGCAAGCCCACCCCGGTCCGGTCGATCCGCGAGCTCCAGGTGACGCGCCGTCGCGCGGGCAGCCGCATCGCCGTGCCAGGCCGCACCACCCGGGACCACCGCCACCGGGCGCAGGGCCAGCGTGCAGTGCGTTGGCGGGCATTCGTGATCGGTCAAAGGTATCTCAAGGGGCGGCCGGCGCGGTGCGGGCCGGCCTTGTCCGAACACGGATGCGCCGGCAGGTGGGCGTGGTCGTCCAGCAGTTCATCCTCGTGTCGAGGGCATCCGCTCCAGCGGCGCAGCAGCTGCCTCCCGTCGCGCCCGGCCGCGGGGCGCCCCGCCCGCGTTGGTCTACCATCGCGCACCCGGCCCCAGGGCCTGACGCAACGCGAAGGAGCGACCCATGCAGATCTCACTCGAGGGACGTAGCGCCCTCATCACCGGCGGCAGCCTCGGCCTCGGCCGCGCCATGGCCGCGCAGTTCTGCGCCTCCGGCGCCAACGTGGCCATCGTCGGGCGGCGACGGGACGTGCTGGACGCGGCCGTGACCGCCATCGCGGCCGGGGGCCGGGGCGAGGCCGTCGGCATCGCTGCCGACGTGAGCACCGCGGCCGGATGCGAGGAGGCCTTTGCCGGCGCGGAAGCGGCCCTCGGCCAGGTGGACGTGCTGGTCAACAATGCCGGGACCTCGGCCCGCGCGCCTTTCGAGGGGATCAGCGACGCGGACTGGCAGGCCGACCTGGATCTCAAGCTGTTCGCGGCCATCCGCCTGTCGCGACTCGCCCTGCCGGGCATGAAGGCGCGGCGCTTCGGGCGCATCATCAACACCTTGAACACCGGCGCCAAGGCGCCGCCCGCGGAAGGGGCGCCCACCGCGGTGACGCGTGCGGCGGGCATGGCGCTCACCAAGGTCCTGGCCGGCGAGGGCGCGGCCCACAACGTGCTGGTGAACGCCCTGCTCGTGGGCCGCATCCGCAGCGACCAGTGGGAGCGCCGCCACGCGGCGGCGGGGACCGGCGATCTGGAGGCCTTCTACGCCGACATGGGCAAGTCGCTGCCCATGGGTCGCCTGGGTACCGCCGAGGAATTCGCCGCCGTCGCCTGCCTGCTCGCCTCCGAGCAGGGCGGCTACGTCAACGGCGCCGCCATCAACGTGGACGGCGGGCTGTGCCCGGTGGTGTGACGGACCGGATCTCCCGGGAAAAGCGGGTCATCGCGAGTTCCCGGGCCTTGTTCTACCGCAGAGACGCAGAGGGCGCGGAGAAGACCGCGAGCTCTCGACGCCCAGTAGGGGTAAGGGTCAGGGGAATGGGCTCTCAGGCGAAGAGGCCGTGCACGAACCAGCGCCCGGGCGCCCGGCGCTCGCGGAAGATCCAGTAGCGGGTGCCGCGTGCGCTCAGCGCCACGTAGTAGTCCCGCGCCACGTCGCCGCCGTCCCACCAGCCGCTCTCGATGCGCTGCGGGCCGTGCTCGAGATCCAGCCGCCCGTCCAGCACCGCCGCGCCGCCCGCGGTGTCCAGGGGCCGCGGCTCGGGCAGCAGCCACAGAGGCATGCCCGCGCCGGGAGGCACCGCGGCACGGTTCATGGCCGGTTGTTGGAATTCGACGTCCTGTCGAATTCCAACTCGCTGCGCCGAAGACGCGGTCTCCGGCTTGCTCCATTCATCCAGCACTTGCGTGCTTGATGAATGCCGGTGCATCTGACTGCCATGGATGGCAGGAATGCAGAGGGATTGCAGGAGCAATCCCTGCCCTGCACCGGCCGCACGCCGTCGAGGACCAGCGATCTTCGACGGCGTGCTGGCACCCTGCATGCCCGCGTGCCAGGGCGCCTCGCCGCTGGCGCGCTCGGGCCGGTGATCCGCCACCCGCACCAGGGCGCACACGGCGCCGTGTCCCAGGCGTGCCCCCAGGCGCTCCACCAGCAGCTCCGCCCGGCGCACGCCGCCGTCCTGCGCCGGGCCTGCCGCCGTGGCATCGCCGCGGGCGTAGAGATCCCGGGCGGCCGGCTGGAGCGCCACCAGGCGCCGCACCCGCAGGCCCACGTACAGCACCTCGTGCTCGATGGGCACCCGTTCCAGGCGCTCGGCCAGCAGTGCCTGCAGGTGCCCCGGATCCCGGCAGGGCGTGACCAGCTCCAGCACCAGGTGGGTGGCCGGGACGCCGTGGTGGGCGAGCTGGATCTCCAGCGCGGCGGCGCCGCAGCCCCGCGCCTGGAGGAAGCCCGCCAGCTCGTGCAGCAGGCGCCCGGCGGCGGCGAGCAGCAGCGCCCGGTCGGCGCTCTCGAAGGCCAGGTCCACGCGCCGCTCGAAGCGCGGCGGGGGTGTCCAGGATGCGCGCGGATCCGCCCGCCGGCCCAGGACCCGGTCCAGCAGCGCCAGCAGCCGTGGCCCGAAACGCCGGGCCAGGCCGTCCCGCGGCAGACGCAGACAGTCGCCCAGGGTACGCAGCCCCAGGGCCTCCAGGTCCTGCGCCGCCCGCGCCGGCAGATCCAGACACACCACCGGCACCCGCGACAGGGCGCCACCCAGGCCCGCCGCCACCGTCACCGGCTCGCGCACCCCGGCAAGCGCCAGCAGCCACGCGGCGCCCGGGGTGGGCGCGACACCCTCACGGACCCGGTGCCCCAGGTCGCGCAGGTCCCGGCGCAGTGCCTCGAGCAGCGGCCCCAGGCCACCGAACAGCCTGAGGCTCGCGCCGATCTCCAACAGCAGCCCGTGCGGCGGCTCGAGGCTCACCCGCGGGGTGTAGCGCAACGCCCAGGCGGCCAGCCCCTGGAGCGCCGCGGCCTCGGCCGCCGGGTCGTGACGGCGTACGTGCAGCTGCGGGCACAGGGCGGTGGCGGCGGTGACGCTCATGCCCACACGCACCCCGGCGGCGCCGGCCGCACCGTCCACCGCCAGCAGCCGGGGCCGTCCGTCGGCGTGCACGCTCACCGCCTGCGGTGGCGCGTCCGCCGCCGCCTCCCCCAGCGCCGAGAGCGGCAGATCGGGGAAGTCCAGGGCCAGCCACAGGGCCTGTCCCGCGTGTGGCGCCGGCACCGGCTGCGCTGGCGCCGGTGCCGGCGCG
>JBFHNV010000090.1:0-21990 GCA_041593595.1 Gammaproteobacteria bacterium | reverse complement strand
GTGGCAGCGGTAGGGGCCCGGCTGGGCCACGTGGACGTTGCCCGGCACCAGCGGGCCGAACTCCACCGGCACGCTCTGGCCGGTGGCGCCGCCGCGCCCGAGGCTGGTGCAGGCCAGGGTGGAGCCGTGGTAGGAGCCCCGGCGGCTCAGCACCTTCCAGCGCGTGGGCTCGCCGTTCAGGTGGTGGTAGTGCTTCGCCATCTTGAGCGCCGTCTCCACCGCCTCGGAGCCGCCGCTGGTGAAGTAGGTGCGCGAGCGCTGGTCCGAGGACAGGCTCGCGAGCTTTGCCGACAGGCGCGCCGTCACCGGGCTCACGGTGTCGTGGGGCGAGAAGCTCAGGCTCTGCATCTGGGCATGGACCGCATCGGCGATCTCGCGTCGCCCGTGGCCGATGTTCACCAGCCACAGCCCCGACATGGTGTCGAACCAGCGCTCGCCCAGGGTGTCCTCCACCCACACGCCGCGCGCCGCCTGCACCACCTGCAGGCCGGTGTCCCTGGAAACGTCTCCCAGCCTGCGTGAATGCGGCCAGAAGTGGGTGGCGGCGTCGTGCTTCACCTGGTCGTTGTGCTGATCCGGTCGCGGTGTGACCATCTCGGGTACGTCCTTCAGAAGTAGAGAGCGGAAATCAAGCGCCTGCGTCCCCTTTGATTTCCACGCGGTACAGGGAGCGCGCGGCCTCGGGGGACACGTAGCCGTCTGCCACGTCGCGGAGCACCGCTTCGCGGTCGCGCTCGGCCGGGTCGCCGTAGCCGCCGGCGCCGGCCAGGCGGAAGCTCACCACGTCGCCGCGGCGCAGGGTGCGCACGTCCTTGGAGCCCAGCGCCTCGTCGACGCCGTCGCGGGTGAGGATGGTCGCGGCCTTCGCGCCCGGGTGGGCACCGAACAGTCCATAGGGGGCGTTGGTGTGGCGATCGCCCAGCAGGGTGATCTTGGCGCTTCGTGCCAGCAGCTCCACGTCCTTGCGCAGCCCGCAGCCGCCGCGGAACCGGCCGGCGCCGCCAGAGTCCTGGATGAGCTCCAGGCGCCGGATGCGCACCGGGTTGTTGGTCTCGTGCACCTCCACCGGGATGTTGCGGCAGTTCACCACCGGCGCCAGCGCCTCGGGGCCGTCCGCGTCGGCGCGGGCGCCGTAGCCGCCGAAGCCCAGGTCGTACATCACGAAGCGCTTGCCGGTGGTCTCGTCCTCACCGCCGATGTTGGGGTTGCTCCAGTGGGAGAAGGCGCCCATGGCCCGCCGGGGCAGGGCCCTGGCCAGGGCGCCGTTGATGGCGTCGAAGATGCGGATCTGCACCGTGGCGCGCCCGCCGCTGGAGGCCGGGAAGCGGGGGTTGAAGAACGAGCCTTCCCGGGCCTTGGTGGTGATGGGGCGGATGCCGCCCTCGTTCTGGGGCAGCAGCGCGTCGCAGAACACCTTCACGGCGAACACGGTGTAGGCGCGGGTGTAGTTGATGTAGGAGTTGAGCGCCGCCGGGACCTGGTCGCTGGAGCGGGAGAAGTCCACCTCGATGGCGTCGCCCTTCACGGTCACGTCCACGCACACGTCGATGGGCTCGGTGCCGGGCCCGTAGTCGTCCAGGCGGTCGTCGAAGCTGTAGCGCCCGTCGGGGATCCTGGCGATCAGCTCGCGCATGCGCGCCTCGCTGGCCGCCAGGATGGCGTCGAAGGCCGCCTCCATGGCGTCGGCGCCCTGCTCCCGGAACATGGCGGCCAGGCGCGTGCTGCCGGTGCGGTTGGCGTTGAGCTGTGCGTGCAGATCGCCTTCCACCTTCTCCGGAATGCGCACGTTGGCGAAGATCATGCGCAGCAGGTCGGGCTCGAACTGGCCGCCGCGCACGAGCTTCACGGGCAGGATGCGAAGCCCCTCCTGGAACGCCTCGCTCACCCCGTGCACCTGCTGCGAGCCGGGCGCGGCGCCGCCCACGTCCACGTGGTGCGCGGCGTTGACCACGTAGCCCACGATGCGATCTTCCACGAACACGGGGCTCGCCATGAAGCAGTCCGGGAAGTGGCCGGAGCCGAGGAAGGAGTCGTTCAGGAACACCGCGTCGCCGGGCTCGAGCGTGCCGGCGGGGAAGTATTCCAGCACGGTGCGGATCACGTAGGGCATGGAGCCCAGGTGGCCGGGGGTGAAGTTGCCCTGGGCGATGAGCCGCGCCCGGGCGTCGAACACGCCGGTGGAGAAGTCGTCGCCCTCGCGCACCGCCTCGGAGAAGGCGGTGCGCCGCAGGGTGGAGCCCATCTCCTCGGCGATGGACAGCAGGCCGCTCCACACCACGGTGAGGGTGATGGGATCGACCTTGGATGTGCTCATGGCGATGCTCCCGTGTCGATGACGACGTGCCCCTGGGGGCTGACCTCGGCGTGCATGCCGGGCGGCACCACGATGGTGGCCTCCGGATCCTCGATGATGGCGGGGCCGCGCAGCTGCGTGCCCGCCGCGAGCCGGCTGCGCTGGTAGATGGCGGTGGCGGTGTAGCCGTCGGTCTCCGGGAACCAGGCCGGGCGCTGCACCGGCGCCGGATCGCCGGCGGCGGGCGCGCGCCAGCCGAGGTCCAGCGCCGCGCCCGCCACCGGCAGGGTGGCCACCAGGTGCCAGTCCACCGCCTCGATGGCCGCGCGCGGGTCCCGGTAGCCGTAGCTGGTCTCGTAGGCGCGGTGAAAGGCCTCGCACACGCCTTGCGGAAACCGCGCGTCGATGGGGCCTGCCGGCAGGTCGGCCCGGATCTCGTAGCCCTGGCCCTGGTAGCGCAGGTAGCCGTAGCGGCTCCACTGCGGCTCGCCGCCGGCGCCCAGGCGATCCAGATCGGCGCGCACGCGGCGTTCCAGCTCGGCGAAGATGCCGCCCATCGTCTCCTCGTCGCCGCTCGCGACGGGCATCACCCGGGTCAGGGAGGCGTCGATCCTGGGCTGCGCCCGCAGCAGGCCGATGGCCGACCCCACGCCGGCGCCGAAGGGCACGATGACCCGCGGCGCGCCGATGGCCCGGGCGAGACGCGCCGCGTGCACCGGGCCGGCGCCGCCGAAGGCCACCACGGCGTAGCGGCGCGGGTCGCGGCCGCGCTCCACCGACACGATGCGCATGGCGCGCTCCATGTTGGCGTTGGCCGCCGCGTGCACGCCCCACGCGGCGCGTTCCACATCCAGCCCCAGCGGCGTGGCCACGTCGCGCTGGATGCCGGCGCGGGCCGCCGCCGCGTCCAGGCGCATCTCGCCGGCGTTGAAGTACTCCGGGTCGAGATACCCCAGCAGCAGGTTGGCGTCGGTGATGGTGGGCTGCTCGCCGCCGCGGCCGTAGCACATGGGCCCGGGCTCGGCGCCGGCGCTGTGGGGGCCGACCTGGATCACCCCCAGCCCGGCGCGGGCGATGGAGCCGCCGCCGGCGCCGATCTCCAGCAGCTCGATGGCGGGCACGTTGATGGGCAGCCCGCTGCCCGGGCGGTAACGCACGGGATCCACCTCGAAGGTGGCGGTGACGGCGGGCTCGCCGTCGTCGATGGCCCCGAGCTTGGCGGTGGTGCCGCCCATGTCGAAGGTGATGAGGTGCGCGGCGCCCGCCTCCTCACCCACCAGGGCGCTCATGAGCACGCCGGCCGCCGGGCCGGACTCCACGATGCGCACCGGCTCCTCGGCGGCCATCTGCGGCGAGATGAGGCCGCCGGCGGACTGCATGATGAAGATCTCGTTCGCGAAGCCGCGCGCCGCCAGCGCCGACTCCAGCCGCGCCACGTAGCGCGCGACGATGGGCCGCACGTAGGCGTTCGCCACCGTGGTGCTGGTGCGCTCGTACTCGCGGAACTTGGGCGAGAGGGTCGACGAGAGGGACACCGGCAGGTGTGGCGCGCGCGCGGCCAGGCGCGCGGCCACGGCCTGCTCGTGAGCCGGGTTCGCATAGGCGTGGAGCAGCGACACCGCCACCGACTCGGCGCCGCTCGCGAGCACCGCGTCCACCGCGCGCTCGACGCTGTCGCCGTCCAGGGGGATCTCCACCGCCCCGCTCGGCCCGACCCGCTCGGTGACCTCGTGGATCCGCCGCCGCGGGATCAGCGGCGGCGGCTTGTCCAGGTGCAGATCGTAGGTCTCGTAGCGCTTCTGGCGCCCGATGATCAGCACGTCGCGAAAGCCCTGGGTGGTGATCAGTGCCGACGGGCTGCCCTTGCGCTCGATGATGGCGTTGGTGGCCACCGTGGTGGCGTGCAGCACGGTGCGGATCCCCGCGGCCTCGATGCCGGCCTGGGCGAGGAGCCGTTCGAAGCCGTCGATGACCGCGCGGGCGGGATCGTCGGGGGTGGTGGGCACCTTCAGGAAACGCGGCGCGGCGCCGGGACCGGCGAGCACGAAATCCGTGAACGTGCCGCCGATGTCGAACGCCATCCGCCACATCGCCCGCCGTCCTTTCCGGTCGCCTGACCGCGGCCATTGCACTGCATCGCGGGCGCGGATACAAGCACGCGCCACGCGGCGTCGCGGCCCGTCTTTACGCCGCGCCGCTCCATCGGAGACACTGCCCGGGTACCCGTGCCGACGCCGCTGCACGGCGCATCCATTCCAACGCGAGGCATAGCGCCATGGCATCCCTCGACCTGGTCATCCGCGGCGGCACCGTGGTGACGGCCACCGATGCGGTCACGGCGGACGTGGGGATCCGCGGTGAGCACGTCGTCGCGCTCGGCGACGACCTGCCCGCAGGCGCGCGGGAGATCGACGCCCGCGGCAAGCTCGTGCTGCCCGGCGGCGTCGACAGTCACTGCCACATCGAGCAGCGCTCCTCCGCCGGCATCGTGTGCGCCGACGACTTCCACACCGCCACCGTCTCCGCCGCCTTCGGCGGCACCACCACGGTCATCCCGTTCGCGGCCCAGCACCGGGGCGACTCCCTGCGCGAGGTGGTGCGCGCCTACCACGCGTGCGCCGGCCCCAAGGCGGTCATCGACTACGCCTTCCACCTCATCGTCACCGATCCCACACCCCAGGTGCTGGGGCAGGAGCTGCCGGCACTGGTGCGCGACGGCTACACCTCGCTGAAGGTGTACATGACCTACGAGCTGCTGAAGCTGTCGGACCACGACATCCTGGAGGTGCTGGCGGTGGCCCGCGCCGAGGGCGCCATGGTCATGGTGCACGCGGAGAACCACGACGTGATCCGCTGGCTCACCCGCCGCCTGCTGGACGCGGGGCACCGCGACCCGAAGTACCACGCGGTGGCCCACGCGCGCATCGCCGAGGGCGAGGCCACCCACCGCGCCATCCGCCTGTCGGAGCTGCTGGACGTGCCGCTGCTCATCGTGCACGTGTCGGCCAGCGAGGCCATCGACGCGATCCGCGACGCCCAGACCCGCGGCCTGAAGCTCTACGGCGAGACCTGCCCCCAGTACCTGTTCCTGACCGCCGCGGATATGGACCGCCCGGACATGGAAGGCGCCATGTACTGCTGCAGCCCCCCGCCGCGGGACACGGCGGCCCAGGAAGCGGTGTGGCGCGGGCTCGCCAACGGCACCTTCCAGGTCGTGTCCTCGGATCACGCGCCCTACCGCTTCGACGAGACGGGCAAGCTCGCCCACGGCCCTAACGCCACCTTCGATCGCATTGCCATGGGCGTGCCGGGCCTCGAGCTGCGCCTGCCGCTGCTCTACAGCGAAGGGGTTCGCACCGGGCGCATCAACATCCACCGGTTCGTCGCGCTGACCGCCACCAACGCGGCGAAGATCTACGGCCTGCACCCGCGCAAGGGCACCATCGCGGTGGGATCCGACGCCGACATCGCCATCTGGGATCCGCACCGCCAGGTGACGGTGACCTACGACATGTTGCACGACAACGCCGGCTACACCCCCTACGAGGGCCGTGCGATCACCGGCTGGCCGGTGACCGTGCTCAGCCGCGGCCGGGTGGTGGTGGACGACGGCGCCCTCGACGCCGAACGCGGCAGCGGCGTGTTCCTGCCCTGCGAGCGGCCCGCGAGCGCGCGGCCGCTGGAGCGCCCGGTGCCGGAGCTGGACCCGGTGCGCAACTTCGGCGCGCGGCTGGTGTGAGCCGGGCCGACGCCCATGGACGCCATCCGGAGCGCATCACTGCGACGGGTCGGTAAGGACCGTCCACTGGTTGTCGAGGCGCTGCGTGAGATCGATCGGGTCACCAACGCCCACGGTCCCGCGCTGCACCTGGTAGGCCCAGACCTGAAAATAGGTCATCGTCGCGCCGCCGTAGATTGTCGAGAACGCCCCATCGACGGCGTCCTGTCCGCAGGAAACCCTGATCCGACCGATACGCGGGACATGGAAGCGGGGGTCGGTCGTGAACCAGGTTCCACCGATATAGACTTCGGCATAGGCGTGGAAATCCATGTGGTCTTGCGAATCGGGGAACCCGATGTCGGGCATGTGGCCGGTCACATAGCGGGCCGGGAGATTGAATGTCCGGTTCAACGCAATGGCCAGGTGTGCGAAATCACGGCAAACACCATAGCCGCGCTGCAGCACGTCCCAGGCCGACAAATCGGATCTGCCGGACAGGTAGCGATACTCGATGTTGTCGTGAATCCAGCGGCTGATGGCCTGGACTCGAGGCATTCCGTGCTCGATGTTTCCGAACTTCCCCCAGGCAAAATCCGTCAGCTTGTCGGAATCGCAATATCGGCTAGGCAGCGTGTAGCGCAGCAACGGAGCGGGCAGATCGGCCGGTGTCTCCGGAACCAGGGCCACGAGGCCGTGGTTATCCGGTTGCGAGGACACCGTGACGATCGCGTCGTGCCGGAAGCAATTGGTGCCCGGCGCGAGCGTCACGCGCGAAACGCAGTTCCCGTGGCTGTCAGTGAACTCCTGGGCCGGAAGGTTTTCGCCTAACGCCAGCGCCTCGAAGAGCACGCAATAGCGATCGTCCGGACGAAGCTTCAGGTTGAGCAACAGTGAAGCAGCGCCTATGGCTTCGTAGGCCAGGCTACAGCCCACGCGCACCGTGATATCGAACGACGGCTGTTTGCCCGGGGTCTGTACGTTATAGGGCACGTGCTCTCACGATCGCAGTCTGGGCTGGACGTCCGACCGCGTGTATTCATGAAATCCCCCCTCGCCATTCCAGGGACATGGGTGATCTCGATGGGGGCGAATTCAATCTCGAAATGGGTCTTGCCTTCCGAGTCTAAACCAACTCGGGAACGGGGAGCGAAGGGCCCACACTGACCTCGCGGGCGAAAAGCAAGCCCCGCGCCCGGATCAGCAGGTCGCGAAGATGTGCTCGATCTCGCCGGCTCGCGGGTCACCGTGATCGCCCGCATCATCATCACGCGGGCCTTCCGGGCATGGAGACTGTCAGCAGCGAAGATGCCGTGCCCGGTCAGCGCCGTGCGCCGGTACACCCGACCGCTGGCACCGCGCGTCGTGCAGGTACTCCACGCGACCGAGTCGGTACCGGCCCTCGCAGGAGACGCTCCCCCCGGTGCCGATGATGGTGACCCGGCGCGTGCCGCTCACAGCGCCGGCCCCTGCCGGATGGCCTCGGGGATCGCCCGCCGCAGGTACTGCCCGTCGTCGGGCGCGCCGTGGAAGCGGCCGTCCTCCATCACGACCTTGCCGCGCAGCAGGGTCATCACCGGCCACGCGGACACGTCGTGGCCCTCCCAGGGACTGTAGTCGCTCTCGTGCAGGTCCTCGAGGCGCACCTTGCGCCGCACGCTCGGGTCCAGGATCGCGATGTCGGCGTCGCTGCCGGCAGCGATGGCGCCCTTGCGGGGGTACAGCCCCATGATCCGCGCCGCGTTGCTGGAGACCAGATCCACGTAGCGCTCCAGGGTGTAGCCGCGCCCGGTGACCATCTCGTGGTACATCACCGCCAGGCGCGGCTCCACGCCGGCGTTGCCGCCGGTGGTGTCGTCGATGCGATCGCCGATGGTCTTAACCCGCAGCGAGCAGCAGATCTCGTCGGTGGCCACCGTGTTGATGGACCCGTCGCGGGTGCCGGCCCACAGCGCCGCCTGGTCCTCGGGCGACTTGAGCGATGGGTAGGTGTGGTAGATCTGGCCGTTGGGGCGGCGGTAGTCCTCGGACGTGTAGAGCATGTACTGGTGCAGGGTCTCGCCGTAGACCGCCTGGCCCCGGGCGCGCGCCTCGCGGATGGCCTGCACCCCCGTGCCGGCGCTCACGTGCATCATGTACAGGGGCGTGCGCTCCGCCTCGCCGAGGCGGATGACGCGGCGGAAGGACAGGTCCTCCGACAGCGTGTTGTGCACTTCCGCCAGGTTGTGGAAGCTCACCCGGCCCTCGCGGATCAGCTTCTCGTACATGTGCATCACGATGTCGTTGTCCTCGGCGTGGATCACGCCGAGGCCGCCGGCGCGGCTCAGGACCTTGAACACCTCCCAGATGTCGCCGAAGTGCAGCATGCGCCCGGCGCGGCTCGGCGTGATGTTGGTGGTGAAGATCTTCACCGTCGGGTAGCCGTCCGCCAGCAGGCCCTCGAGCTCCACCAGCACCTCGGGCTCGATGTCGCCCAGCAGCATGAGGTGATAGGCATAGTCGCAGTAGCAGTTGCCGGCCCAGTCCTCGTCGCGGCGGGCGACGATCTCGCGCAGCGGCAGCGGCGTGGTGCGCGCCGCGAAGTCGATGAGGGTGGTGGTGCCGCCGTGCAGCGCGGCGCGGCTCACCACCTCCGGGCCGTCCGTGAGGCCGGCGCTGCCGTCGGGCATGGGCATGTGCCACTTGCAGTGCACGTGGGGATCCACCCCGCCCGGGATGACGATGCGCCCGCGGGCATCCACGTTGCGCCGGGCCTGATCCGTCGCGATGGCGCCCGGCTGGGTGAGCGCGGCGATGCGCTCGCCGGCAATCGCCACGTCCCAGTCGCCCGCCCCGTGGGGCGTCACCACCGTGCCCCCGCGTATCACGAGATCGAACATGACGCACCTCCTGGCGGCAGCCGGTGCGAGTGTCGCGGACCGGGGCGCTCACTGTCGAGCGGCGGCGCGCATCCGTGTCTGGACGAGGCCGGTCCGGTAGGGGCCGCGGGGACACGCTGTGAATACATCCCTGTACGCTCGACGGCCGCGTCCCTGCGGCCGACGGTCCCCGCGACCCGCACCGGACCGGCCGCGCCGGGGAAGCCGTTAACCGGTGGCGGATGCCGCACCGCGCACTTCCTCCTCGATGGTGGCGAGCAGCGCCTCGACCCAGCCCTTGCGCAGGCGCCGGCCGATGAGCACCAGTCGCGTGCGCCGGTGCCCGGCCGGCCAGCCCTCGAGCCAGGTGATGGGATGGAACACGTGCTGCACCCCGTGCACCACCGCCGCGCCCTCCGGGTGCTCGCGCAGGGCGACGATGCCCTTCACCCGCAGCAGGTCGGGGCCGCAGGTCTCGGCCAGGGCCTGCAGGAACAGGGTCAGGGTCACGGCGTGCAGCGGCGGATCACGCTCCAGGCTGACCGATGCGATGTCGTCGTGGGGATGGTCGTGGGCGTGCGCCACGGGGGCGGCGGCCGGGGCCGGAACATGATCGGCATCGCGTGCCTGGAACAGGACCGCGGGCGCCACGTCACCGTGGGCGCTGGCCACGATCCCGGCGTCGCGGTTGAGGCCCCGCAGCCGCCGCTGCAGCGCTGGCGTGCCCGCCGGCGCCAGATCCACCTTGCTGAGCAGCAGCAGGTCCGCCAGCGCCACCTGCTTGCGGCTCACCGGGTGCGCGTCCAGGGTGGCGTCCCCGTTCACCGCGTCCACGGTGACCACCACCTGCTCCAGGTGGACGCGGCCACGCAGCGCCGGGTCGGCCAGCAGCGATTGCAGGATGGGCGCGGGATCGGCGAGACCGGTGGTCTCCAGCAGGATGCGGTGGAAGTCGCCGTCGCCGGTGCGTCGTGCGAACAGCCGCTCCACCGCGGCGGTCAGATCGCCGCGCATGGCGCAGCACAGGCAGCCCGTGCTCAGCTCCACCAGGTCCTCTTCGCTGCTCTCGATGAGCTCGTGGTCCAGCCCGATCGCGCCGAACTCGTTCACGATGACCGCGGTGCGCGCGAGCTCGCTGCGGGTGAGCAGGCGGCGGATCAGGGTGGTCTTGCCGCTGCCCAGGAAGCCGGTGATGACGGTCAGGGGCAGGCGTTTCACCGGGAGGCGGCCCCGTCGCCCGGTGACCCGGGCACGAACAGCACCCGCCCGCGGGGGCGCTGCGGGCACACGGTGTCGCGAAGGGTGGCCAGGGCCGGCCCGATGGACAGGTGGCTACGGGTGGTGCGCCCGGGCGCCTCGATCCGCCACACGCCGCCCATCGCAGTGTGCTCCCAGGCGACCACGGCCAGGGTCTCCTCGCCGCGCCGGATCCGGCAGCGCATCGCGTCGCCGGAGAAATTCGCCTGCGCGTCGGCCTGCCACAGGGCCAGGGCGCCCTCCAGGAGCTCGCGGAAGCGCGCTTCGGTCACGGCAACGCGGGCCCGTGCCGGCGGCACGCGTGCGCGGCCATCGCTATCATCCGCGCATGCCTGACCCTGCCCAAGCGCCCGGCGCGCACAGCATCGAGGTCGGGTACGGCTGGGTGGTGCTGGCCGCATCGCTCGCCATCCACACCATCGGCCTCGGCGCCCCCACGGTGCTGTTCGTGACCCTCAAGCCCATCGCGCTGGAGTTCGACTGGCCGCGGGCGGGGCCGTCCCTGGCGTACACGTTGCTGATGATCGGCAGCGGCGTGGGAGGCGTCGCCATGGGCTGGTGGATGGACCGGCGCGGGGTCATGCGCCCGGTCATGTTCGGCGCCACCATGATCGTCATCGGCGCGCTGATGGCGAGCCAGGCCGAGTCGCGCACCAGCTTCTACGTGGCCAACGGCCTGCTCATCGGGTTGCTGGGCAAGTCGGCCATGATCGCACCGCTGGTCGCCAACGCGACCCGCTGGTTCGATCGCCGGCGCGGGCTCGCGGTGGCCATCATCGCCTCCGGCCAGGGCCTGGCCGGCGCGGTGTGGCCCCCGGTGGTGCAGCACCTCACCGACCACGTGGGCTGGCGCGGTGCCTACGGCGCGTTCGCGGTCTTCGGGCTGTTGACCATGCTGCCGCTGGCCCTGCTGCTGAAACGTCCGCCACCGGATGCACCCACCGGCGCCGCCAGCGCGCGGGCGCACGCCCGGGGCGCGGTGCTGGGCCTGCACCCGCGGGCCGTCCAGGGCCTGCTCTGGCTCGCGGTGGTGGGGTGCTGCGGGGCCATGTCCATACCCATCGTGCACCTGGTCAGTCATGCCACGGATCTCGGCCACCCGGCCGCGCACGCCGCGCCGCTGCTCTCGGTGCTGTTCGCCGCCGCCTTCGTCAGCCGGATCGGCTTCGGCATGCTGGCGGATCGCATCGGCGCGTTTCCCACCCTGATCAGCGCGTCCGCCTGCCAGGCGCTGGTGCTCGTCGTGTTCGCGATGGTCGACACACTCGCGGGCCTGTACGTGGTGGCCGCGCTCTTCGGGCTCGGCTTCGCGGGCATCATGCCCTGCTATGCGCTGGTCATCCGGGTGCTCTTTCCCGCCCGCCAGGCCGGCTGGCGCATCGCCAGCCAGTACCTGTTCGCCGCCATCGGCATGGGGCTGGGGGGCTGGCTGGGCGGGGCGGTCCACGATGTCACCGGCAGCTACACCGGCGCGTTCCTCATCGGCTTCGGCCTGAACGTGGGCAACCTCGTCATCATCGCCCCGCTCGCGAAGCGCCACCGCCGCCTCACCCTGAGCCCGCTGCCAGCGTAGCGACGGGGCGCTAGCGCACCGCCACCGCATCCAGCGCCTCGCGATCCACCTCGAGGCCCAGGCCGGGTCCGGTGGGTGCGGCCACGTGGCCGTCCGCGTCCAGCCCGAGACCGGACCTCACGCCCAGGTCCAGCCCGCCCACGGGCACCGGCAGCTCGCAGTAGCGGGCGCCGGCGCTGGCGAGGGCCACCTGCAGGTTGGCCGCCTGGGCCAGGGCCGGACCGAAGGCGTGGCCCTCGCAGCCGAGCCCGAAGGCGTCGGCCAGCTTGCCCAGGGCATCGAGCTGGGTGATGCCGTTGCGCGCCGCGTCCATTCGCAGCACGTCGAAGGCGCCGTCGGCAGCGGGCCGGGCATAGTCCTTTATGGTGAAGCGCACCGCGTCGACTCCGGCGAGCGGGGTGTCGATGCGCGAGCGCAATTCCACCCAGCCGTCGAGATCGTCGTCCGGCAGCGGATCCTCGAACCACACGAAGCCGCACGCGTCCAGGGCACGGCCCAGGCGCAGGGCGTCGGCGCGGCCGTAGATGGCCATGGCGTCCATCATCAGGTCCAGGTCGTCACCGCCGGCGGAGCGCGCCGCGTGACAGGCCGCCACGTCGAGGGCCACGTCGCCGCACGCGTGCAGCTTGACCGCCCGGAAACCGCCGGCCATCAGCTCGCGCACCATGTCGGCGCAGGCCTCGGCATCGTCCACCGGAGGCGCGCTGGCACAGCCCGCGAGCCGCGGGTGGCGGCGACCGAGCAGCTCCACGACGGGGCGATCCGCGATCCGGCCCGCCAGATCCCACAGCGCCGTGTCCACGACCCCGATGGCGGGTAACGGCATGCCCACCCGGAACCCACGCCACGCCGGAGCGAGGATGCGCGGGCGGTCGAAGGGATCGGCGCCGAGCAGGTGGGGCGTGATGGCGTGCTCGATGGCGCTCGCCACGCTCGCCGCGGGCAGCTCGGCGGTCCACGCAAGCGCGTGCCCCTGGTGATCCGTATCCGTGGTGAGGGCGACGTGCACGCTCAGCACGTCCATGGGCCGGCGGCCGCCCCAGGAGAAGCCCTGCCCCACGTTCACCACCTTGACCGCCACGTCCGTGATACGCATTGCAGCAACTCCCGGGGCCGGATCGATCGACGATTGCCCACGATACCAAGGGCAGGTCACGGGCGCCCCGCGTGGCATCGGCGGCGGCCGACACGGGATGGGGACCGGAGCCGGGGGTGTCGCGTTCGCGGGCAAGCCCGCTCCCACGGGCCACCGTCACAGTAAACCGTGCTCTCCGGAAGGCAGCGCCATCGCTTCGGCTTCGGGCCGGAGCTGCGGTGAGCGCACCTGGCGCGGCACGCTGTCACGCACCTCCACCGGCAACCGGAACGTGACGTCCTCGGTCTCGCCAACGCGAGACACGACACAATCCGGGTGGCGGTCTGCGAACCATCCAACGACCTCGTCGACCAGCGACTCGGGAACGCTGGCGCCTGCGGTGACCAGCACGCGGTCCACGCCGCGCAGCCAGCGCGGGTCGATGTCGCCGGCGCCGTCGATGCGGTGCGCGGGGATCCCGCTCGCCTGCCCCGTCTCCACCAGGCGCCGGGTGTTCGAGCTGTTGTCGCTGCCGATGACGAGCGCCAGGTCGCAGTCGCGGGACCACTGCCGCACGGCGCCCTGGCGATTCTCGGTGGCGTAGCAGATGTCGCTCTTGCTCGGACCGCGCGCGTGCGGGAATCGTCGCAGCAGTGCCGCCACGATCGCGGCGGTCTCGCTCACGCTGAACGTGGTCTGCGTCAGGTACGCCAGCCGCTGTTGCGGTGCGAGCACCAGCGACTCGGCGTCCGCCACGCTTTCCAGGACCACGATCCGGTCCGCCGCCTCGCCGAGAACGCCCTGAGTCTCGTCGTGGCCGCGGTGGCCGATGAAGGCGACAACGTAGCCCTCCCCTGCGAAACGCCGCGCCTCGGTGTGCACCTTGGTCACGAGCGGGCACGTGGCGTCGATGACCTTGAGGCAGCGCTGCTCGGCGGCGGCGCGAACCTCCGGCGAGACGCCGTGCGCGCTGAAGACCACCACGGCGCCGCGCGGCACCTGCGTGACGTCGTCGACGAAGCGCACGCCGCGGCGCTCGAAGCTCGCGACCACGTGGCGGTTGTGAACGATCTGGTGGTAAGCGAAGACCGGCGCACCGTAGCGGGCGATGACACGGTCCAGGCACTCCACCGCCATCTGCACGCCGGCGCAGAATCCACGTGGCTGAGGAAGGAGCACCTCCATCCGACGCCTCCACCCGCTACGGCGCCGAGTTTACTGAATCGGCCGTGGCCGCGCACCTGTCGAGCCGCCCGCGACGGCCCCGCACGACGGCCCTGCGTAGCTGCGCCACACCTGCCTTACCGCCTTGCGCCGGCCTCCTCAGATCGAGGGGAAGGGACCGGGTCGGAGACCCGGCGCGACGCCGGGCAGTGGCGGCTGCGCGGGTAGCAGGGTCCGAGGCGCGTCTTTAGAATTTCGCGTCGTCGCAGTACGGCAGGGCCGGCCACGCTCCCGCGCACACGCAGGGAACCCCATGGCACACGACGAAGTCCTGGTCACCCAGGTGCTTGCGGACTCGAGAGATCGGGTTCGCGCCAAGCTCGAGGAACTGTTCGCGGAGCGCAGGAAGACCGGCTACGGGCCGCTCTACGACCTGCTGAGCGACTACCCGTTCCGCGAGGGCAAGGGGCTGCGACCGGCGATCTGCCTCGCCGCGTGCCGCGCGGTGGGCGGGCGCACCGAGCAGGCCCTGGTTTCCGCCACCGCCCTCGAGCTGTTCCACAACGCCTTCCTGGTCCACGACGACGTCGAGGACGGGTCGCAGTTTCGCCGCGGCAAGGTCACCCTGTTCGAGTCGCATGGGGTGCCGGTCGCGATCAACGTCGGAGACGCCACCAACGTGCTGGCCATGGGACTGCTCCTCGAGAACACCGAGGGTATCGGGGTCCGCAAGACGCTTCTCGTGCTAGCGGAGATCGAGCGCATGGCACGGGAATCCGTCGAGGGACAGGCGATCGAGCTCGCGTGGATCAAGGACGACGTGTTCGATCTGGACGATCGCGACTACGTGCGCATGGCCCACAAGAAGACGTGCTGGTACACGGTGATCGCGCCACTGCGGGTCGGTGTCCTGTGCGGCAGCCCGCCCGGCCCGCGCACGCCGCTCGCATCCGAGCTCGAGCCGCTCATCGAGCTGGGTCACATTGCCGGCATCGCGTTCCAGGTGAGCGACGACCTCCTCAACCTGGAAGGCGACGAGACGCTCTACGGCAAGGAGATCGGAGGCGACCTGTGGGAAGGCAAGCGCACCGTCATGCTGCTGCACTTCATCCGCACCGCGAGCGCGGCCACCCGACGGCGTGCCCTGCGCATCCTCACCACGCCGCGGCGGGAGAAGGCGCCGCAAGACGTTGCCTGGCTGCTCGATGCAATGCGCGACGCGGGATCGCTCGCACACGGGAGTGCGCTGGCGCGCGAGTATTCCGAACGCGCGCTGGAGATCGAGGAGACACGCGTGGGGGTTTTTCGCGACAATGACGACAACCGATTCCTGCGCGAGATGCTGCGCTACGTAATCGACCGGCTCAAGTGAAGAGGCCATCCATGCGATTCACGAACGACTCGAGCGGCGCGGACTCGAACACCGATCCCTACGCGCAGCTGCTGCGGCTGCAGAGCGAGTACCAGGCGCGGCTGGTGGGCGAGACGCTGCGCTACCTCAAGCATCTCCAGGGCGTGCTCGGCCCTGCCGCGCCGGGCACGGTGCTGGCGCCGTCGGCGGAGCTCGCGCTCGAAGGCGCCACCGAGCCGGGCGGCCGTGTCGCCCTGGACTTCGAGCTCGAGAACCTTCAGCGTGTGCACTGCATGGTGAGCCTGCAGCTCACGCCGCTGCTCGCGGAGAGCGGAACCACCTGGTTTCCGGATACGGAGCCGGCGGCGGCGTCGCGGCTGCTCGCGCCGGACGAGGTGGCCCGTCTCGGACTCACCGTGCTGGTGCCCACGAACGCGCCGCCGGGCACCTACCGCGGCGGGTTACTGCTGCTCGGCTTTCACGAGGGAACCATCCCGGTGACGATCAGCGTCCTGGCACCCGCGGCGGACGCGCCGCGGCGCAAGCGCCGCTCGCGCGCCGCGCGGGCGAGCGGTGCCGCCAAGCCGCGGCGCAAGTCCGCGCCGCGTCCACGGAAGCCGCGCTCGTGAGCGCGCCGGCGTCCCGTTCGCGCCTCGTCGACCTGCCGGACCAGTCGGGGCGCAGCACCGCGACCTTGCTCGCATCGCTGTCGGCGCGGCTCGCGGTGCTCCACGGAGTGACCGGCGCGGCCGCCGTCGGCTCGCTGGTGTCCGGGTTCGCCGCGCTGGGGCGCGAGGTCGCCCGCACCGCCGAGGGCGCGCGGCTGCGCGCGGCGCTCGCCGCCGGGCGCGCCGGCAGCAACGGCGCGCTGCTCTGGCAGGAGCTCCTGATCGAGGAATGGGCGTCCGCATCGTCGCCGAGCCCGATCCTCGATCACCTGCGCAACGACCTCGCGCTGCTGTTCGCAGGCGACCTGGCGGAGACGCTGGAGTTGATGCCCATTCCCGGCGAGCCGTCGGGGGTCCCCGCGGAAGACGCGCGTGCGACCTTCCTCGACTGCGTCCTCGGCCTGTGGGCCTACTCCCGGGAGATGACGCGGGCCATCGAGGCGATGGTGGGCCCCAAGCTCGGCGACGTACCGGTCATCAGCAACGCCGCGGCGCGCCCGCCGCCGCCGGACGGCTCCATCCTGCGCTGATGACCGCAGCCGCGTTCGATACGCTGCGTCCGCCGGCGCCGCTGGACCCCACCCGCGACGCGTACAAGGACTGGTTGCACCTGAACGTGCTCGACCCGGGCTCGGGCCTCGCCGGCCTGTTCAACGTGTCGCTGCACGGCGCGCCGGAGGACCCGCGGTCGCGTGCCATCGGCACCGCGCTGCTGCACCGCCCGCAGGACGGCTGGCTCGGCAACGTGGAGGTGTGCGGCCGGTCGCGCGCCCACGTCGGCACCACCAGCATCGCGCTGGAGCGGGTCGCGCTCGCCGTCGACCACCGCAATGCGCGCACCCATGTCTCGGCGCGACTGCCGGCGGATCGCTTCCGTGCGCAGATCGTGGCTGGCCACGCCGCTCCGCCGGTGCGGTTCGACCAGCGCATGCCCTTCGGCCAGGGCTGGATTTCGTGGTTCCTGATTTCCCGCATGACGGTCTCCGGTTCCGTGACGCTGGGCGACGTGTCCTTCGACCTGGAGGAGGCCGTCGGCTACCACGACCACAACTGGGGGCGCTGGCGCTGGGGCGACGACATCGGCTGGGAATGGGGTGTGTTCGCGGCCGGGCGCGGCGCGCCACTGTTCGCTTTCAGCCGGGCCACGAATCGCTCCCACGGGGTCGCCAGCGAGCCGTTCTTCCTCGCCGATCTCGGCCACGTCCGGCGCCAGTTCCGGGGCCCGAGCGTGACCCTGTCCTTCGAGGGCACCCTCGGCGCCCCGCTGCGCCGATTGCCGGGCGCACTTGCGGCGCTGCACCAGGACCGGATGCGTCCCGCCCTGCCGGCCTGCGTGCGAATCGCCGTCGACGACGGCCTGGACCGTGCAGCGCTCGAGTTCGAGCCGCACGCGGCGGGCCAGCTCATCGCCGGTGAGCCGACCCGCGCCGGCTACGGCTTCGTGCACGAGCTGGTGGGCGACTTCCGCGTCACCGGTCGCGTGGCCGCGCGTCGCATCGACTCGCGCGGCCTCGGCGTGTTCGAGTATGTCGACTGACGCCGGCGACGACGGGCGGGTGCATCCCTGCCGCGCGCTCGGGGAATACATCGGCGAGCTGGTGCGCCGGCTGGACGAGGGCGAACCCTCGGGCGGCGCGCGCCTTCGCGCCGTTGCCGGTCCGCTCCGCGCGCGCATCCAGGTCGACGGCGAGACCGTGGAGATCGGGTTTTCCAGGGGCGCGCTGCGCATCGACCCCGGCCCCACGCGACGCCGCGTGGATGGCATCGGGCGCTGCGACCGGCAGACGGTGCTCGACCTGCTGAACGGATACATGGAGGTCACGGACGCAATCCTCGGCGGCTACCTGGAGGTGACGGGAAACGTGGACGCGGTCACGCGCATGGGGCAGGCGATCGAGGTGCTGCTCGACGCGGCGACACGCGTGCCTGCGCTGCACCAGCTCGCCGACGACTATCGTTCCGATCCCTGTCTCGCGCCCGGCCGACCGGGGCCCCGGGCACCGGCCCTGCTGCCGACGCTCGAGCCGGCCGAGCACGCGCTTTTTGCGCGCCTCGACCTGCTGCCGTGAGGCGCGCCGCCACCGCTTGACGGAGGTTTTGCAAGCGTAGATAGTGTGTTTTCATGGTTCGGTGAACCTGCGGAGGGGGCAACGTGAGCGTCAGCATCCCGCAGCCGTTCGTGTCCGTGCTGCAGGTCGCGCAGCCGTTTCGCACCAAGCTCGAAGGCGTACCGACCGACTTCAACATCGGCGTCGACGCGCTGCCGGTGGTGCACCTCGCGCTCGACAGCCTGCCGACCATCCACCTCAGCATAGACAACATCCCGAAGATCCAGCTCGGTGTGGATCCGGTGGAAATCCGCCTGACGGAGTTCCCCTCGATCCGCGGGCACCTTCCCGCCGATTTCGCGGTGTGCTTCTCGCTCCTCGGCTTCGAGCTCGCCACGGTGCGGCTGTGTGGAGAGGCGCAGATCATCACCGAGCCCTACGTGCCCAACCCCTGCGAGATCTGCGACGATCCCAAGCGGGGCGCGATCGCGATCGACGACGCGAACGCGCGGCAGGCCCAGGGCTGAGGCGGCACGGCGCAGCGGTTCGGCGTCGCCATGGCACGGGCGCAGACCAGCGAAGCGAGACCGGTGCGATTCCGCGGCACGCCGCTGTCCATGGCCGCGCTGGTGACGTCGCCGGTGGACCCGCTCGCCGACATCATCGTCTCCCTCGAGATCCCCCGGCCCGATGGCGAGACCAGCGCCCTCGACGCGCAGGTCGCGGTGGAGGGGGATCCACGCATCCTGCGCCTCTCGCTGCCAGCCGCATTCCCGCCCGGCGTGTACGAGGGATCGGCAACGCTGGCCGGCGTGAAACAACGGGTGGTGGCGGAGGTCGAGGCACAACCGGCGCTGCGGGTGTTCCCCGAGCGCCTGGCGATCGAGTCGCCCGCGGGGAAATCGCTCGAGATCGAGATCTCGGTGCTCAATACCGGCAACGTGGCCGTGGACGTGCGGCGCAACCACCTGGTGGGGATCTTTCTCGAGGGTGGCATGGAGCGCGCCATACGCCGCGCCTACGTCTCCAAGCTCGAGAAGGATCAACGGCGCATCGACGTGCTCGCCGAGACCCTGGCGGAGTCCCACGGCGGACTCGTCACCGTCACCGTCGCCGAGGGTGCCGGCGAGATCGCGCCGCAGGAGGCGCGCGACCTGCGCCTCGTCCTGAAGATTCCGGATGGGCTCGAGCCGGGACATGCCTACGCCGGGAACCTGGAGCTCGAGACCCTGGTCTACCCGGTCCGCGTGTTCGTTCCGGCGGCCACGCCGCGGTCTCCGCGGACCCGCAAGAAGGAGAGCGGTTGATGAACGGCAACACCCGTACCGCGCTCGGTGAGGTTCCCAACGCGTTCATGAGCCTGCTTCGCGCGCAGCTCGACCTGAGCCGCGAGCTCGTGCAATCCATCACCGGCGACGCGCTGCCCGATCTGCGTGATCCGGTGCGCGGTGCCCTGCGCAAGGTCGGGACGAGCTGCTGCGACATCCCGCCGCCTTGCTGGATGCCGCAGCCGCTCGGCGACTGCGTGAGCCACGTCACGCAGTGCAAGACCGCCTGCATCCGCCTCGTGATCACGAACTGTGACCGCACGCCGCGCCAGTTCCGCGTGAGGGCGACTGGCGACGCGCAGGGCCTCAGCATCACGCCAACCACCTTCCCGATCGAGCCGATGGACTGCGTCACGGTCGAGGTGTGCCGGAGTGTCTCGGACAACGAGCCCACGGGCACATCGCGCAAGGCGATCGTCTGGGTGGAGGGCTGCAAGCTGCAATTCCTGCGCTGGACGACGAGCGTGGGAACGATGGGGTTCGATTCCTGTCACCAGGTCGAGGTAGAGGACTGCCCCGATTACCGGCACCACTGGTACGACCACTTCTACTGCGCGCGACGCTGCTTCCATCGCGTCGATCCGGGACGCACGGGGCTCACGAAGAATGGCTGACAACCCGCGTCTCGAGGCCCTCCTGAAACGGGCCATCGACGCCAATCTCAGGTACTACGAGGGGCTGGGCCGCCTGCTGCTGCAGTACGTGGGCGATCTCCGCAGCGTCGGCCAGGACGCGGGCATCGAGGTGACTCGTGGCGTGTCGGCCGCCGCCGCGCGGGCGGCACGGCCCGGCGCCACGCAGTCCCCGCAGGCCGCCGCGGCCCCGGCGCTGGTGCTGGAAGGCCCGAAGAGCGCCGTGGTGCAGGGATTGTTCATGGTCAGCAACGACCTCCCGCACGAGGTCACGGCAACGGTGGCCGCCACACCGTTCCTCGACCCGGACGGGCGCGAGGTCCACGCCGACGTCGTCACCGAGCCGGCCGCGGTCTCGCTGCAGCCAGGTCAGCGCGCGCCGATCCAGATCCGCGCGACCGTCACCGATGCACTGCAGCCCGGCGTGAACTACCGTGGCCGGATCGCGGTGCCGGGGCTGTCGGAGACCGGCGTCGCGGTGATCCTGCGCCGCAGCGCCGACGTGCCGGCCGCCACGACGCCGCAGGCCACGGCTGCGCGCAAGGCAAGTGCGGGCAAGACCGCGCGCAAGCGCGCGAGCAAGCGCAAGAAAAAGGCGGCCGCCGGCTCGAAGCGCACGTGATCGGCGCGCCAGCATCACTGGCGTGATCTCCCCGGAAGGACACCTCGTGCAGGCCATGTGGGCATGGGCCAGCGGCGTGTTCGGGCCGGTCCGCGCCGCGCGCCGCGCGGGCGTGTGGCCCGAGCCTCAGCCCGAAGGGACCCTGCCCCTGGTGCACGGCCGCCCCGGGCTCGGCCGGGCCTTCGCCGACTCGGATCCGCGCCCCCGGCTGCTCGCGCAGGCCTCGGCGCACGCGCCGCTGGTCGAGGAGTTCGACCGCATGGCAGAGGTCTACGACGCGTTCGTGAAACCGTTCTCGCAGCCGATCTTCGACGAGGCGCTGCCCGTCATCGATGCCTACCTGCAGCCCGATGCCCGCGTGCTGGACGCCGGCTGCGGCGCGGGACGCGAGCTGCAGCGCATCGCCCGCAGGGTGCCGGCGGGAGAGGTGGTGGGAATCGACCTGTCAGCGGGCATGGTGAACGCGGCCTGGCGCAGCGCACGCGCGCACGGGCTCGGGAACTGCGCCTTCGTGCAGTCCGACGTGGGCGCGTTGCCGCCGGACTTCACGGGCCGGTTCGATCTCGTCTACAGCTCGCTCGCGCACCACCACTACCCGGAACCGCGGGCCGCGACCCTGGAGATTCTTCGCGCGCTGCGCCCCGGGGGCGTCTACTGCGTGGTGGATCCGGGTCCGGAGTGGTTCAACGCCATGTCCGCGCCACTCGCGCAGTGGGCAGACCCGGGCTGGATCGGCTTCCACTCGCCGGCGCAGTTCCGGCAGCTGTTTCTCGACGCCGGCTTCGAGCGGGCCGCGTGGTGCCCGCTGCTGCCCGGCTTCGGCGTGGCGCTGGGCCAGAAGCGGCTCTGACCGCCGCCCGGAGGGGCTGGGCGGCGCGCGCTGCATCCTGCTCGGCGGCATTCGTGATCGATTAACGGCATCCCCGGGGCGGCCGGCCCGGCCTTATCCATACACGAACACGGATGCGCTCGCCGGGCCGCGCCACCGCTACTGCCCGGCGCGGTAGCGCACGATCGCGCGTTCCAGGTCCCTCAGCTCGTCGCAGGGCAGCAGGCAGATCTTCTTCAACGCCGCGAGATGGCGTTGCGCGCCCGCGAGATCTCCCGTGAGGAGGTACGTCTCGCCGATGTACTCGTGGGCCCCGCGATGACGCGGATCGAGCTCGATGGCGCGCTCGTAGTGCCTGAACGCGGACTCGAACTGGCCGAGGTTGCGATACGAGAAGCCGAGAAGGTTCTGCAGGTCCGCGTGGTCGGGATTGCGCCGCTCGGCGCGGTGGAAGTGGCGCACGGCCTCGGCCCAGTCCTTCTGCTCCAGCGACTTGCGGCCCGCGGCGTAGTCCGCGTCACGGGCGGCGAGGTCGGGATCCGCCTCGTAGGGATCGGCGGGGGGGGGGGGGGGG
>JBFHNV010000089.1:0-22088 GCA_041593595.1 Gammaproteobacteria bacterium | reverse complement strand
TCACCACCGCACGGCTGCGGCCGCGGCTTTGCCCGCATCTTCGGGCCGTACTCCCTGCGGGCTCGTCGACGGAGTGTCGACTACGCACTCCTCGCTCCTCGGTCCGTGCGGCCCGAATCTGCAGGCATCTCCACGCCCTCGATTCGCGCCGTGGTGAGAGAGGCGGGCCAGGACTCAGGGGAACAGCTCCGCGTCTGCCAGCCGACCCGCGGCCGCGTCCCGCGGGGAAAGTCGCGGCGGCCCGGCGCAAGGCCACTTGATGGCGATTTCCGGGTCGTCGAACCGGATCCCGCGCTCGTGTTCCGGGGCGTAGTAGGCGGTGGCCTTGTAGGCCACGTCGGCCAGATCGCTGAGTACCAGGAAGCCGTGGGCAAAGCCCTCCGGGATCCAGACCTGGGCGTGCTGCGCCGCGTCCAGACGCACCCCCGCCCAGTGACCGAAGCACGGCGAGCCCCGGCGCAGATCCACGGCCACGTCGAAGATGGCGCCCGCCAGGACTCGCACCAGCTTGGCCTGGGCGTGGTCGCCTACCTGGTAGTGCAGACCGCGCAGCACGCCCTTGCCCGAGCGACTGTGGTTGTCCTGCACGAAGCGCACGTCGCGACCGGTGGTGGCGGCGAAGTCGCGGGCGTTGTAGGTCTCGACGAAGAACCCGCGTGCGTCGCCGTGGACGCGGGGATGCAGCACCAGCACGTCGGGCAGCGCCGTGCGCTCGACCACCAGCCGCGCCTCGTTGCTCCGGCCCGTCATGCCGGACCGTCCTCGGGGAGCGCGCGCAGGTATTCGCCGTAGGGACTCGCGCCGAAGTCACGCGCCAGCGCCAGCAGCGCGTCGCTGTCGATCAGCCCCATACGCCAGGCCACTTCCTCCGGGCATGCGATGCGCAGACCCTGGCGACGCTCGAGCGCATGCACGAACAGGGACGCCTCCAGCAGGCTGTCGTGGGTGCCGGTGTCCAGCCACGCCACACCGCGGCCCAGCACCTCCACGTCCAGCTGCCCGAGCTCCAGGTAGCGTCGGTTGAGATCCGTGATCTCGAGCTCGCCGCGTGCCGACGGGACGAGCTCACGAGCGAAGTGCACTACCCGGGAATCGTAGAAGTAGAGCCCCGTGACGGCAGTGCGCGAGCGCGGGCGCACCGGCTTCTCCTCGATGCTCAGGGCACGCCCGTCCGCGCCTATCTCCACCACGCCGAAGCGCTCCGGGTCGCTGACCCGGTACGCGAACACGGTGCCCCCGGGGCTCGCGCGGCGCGCCGCCGCCTGCAGCAGGCCGGACAGCCCGCGTCCGTAGAAGATGTTGTCGCCGAGGATGAGGGCGCAGCCGTCGCCGCCGATGAACGACTCGCCGAGCAGGAAGGCCTCGGCGATCCCGCGCGGCTGCGGCTGCACCCGGTAGTCGAGGGAAATGCCCCAGCGCGCGCCGGTCCCCAGCAGCTCCCGGAACCGCGGCGTGTCCCGCGGCGTGGAGATCACCAGGATCTCGCGGATGCCTGCCAGCATCAGCGTGGTGAGCGGGTAGTACACCATGGGCTTGTCGTACACGGGCAGGAGCTGCTTCGAGACCACGCGCGTCGCGGGCTCGAGACGCGTGCCCGCGCCGCCGGCGAGGATGATGCCCTTCATCGTGTTGCGTCCCCCTGGCCTCGCACTGCCGCCGAGCGGTCCCGCTCGCCACCGCCCGGCGACCGGGGATTGTGGCATGCCGCGCCGCCGCGTTGTGCTACTTGCCGATACAGAACGTCGCGAAGATCTCGCCCAGCAGGTCGTCGCTGTGCACCTCGCCGGTGATGCGCCCCAGGGAGCGCTGGGCACGGCGCAGCTCCTCGGCGACGAGCTCCACGCCGGCGCCCTCGCGGTGACGTGCCGCGGCGTCGGCGAGCGCGACGCGGGCCTCGCGCAACGCCTCCACGTGGCGTCGCCGTGCGGAGAACCCGCCTTCGCCCACGGCCGCCGCGCCGTGTGCCGCGATGGCCGACGCGAGGGCGTCGAAGCCGGCACCGGTGAGCGCGCTCACCCGCAGCCCGCCGTCGCACGGACCCGGCGGCGCGCCGCTGAGATCGATCTTGTTGCGCACCGTCATCCTCTCGCCGTCGCCGTGCACCTCCGGCGCCGCCATCGCCGGCTCCCGATCGTCCACCACCAGCAGCACCAGATCCGCGTGGCGCACCTGCTCGCGGGTGCGCGCCATGCCCGCCCGCTCCACCGGGTCGTCGCTGTCACGCAGGCCTGCCGTGTCGGCGATCTCCACCGCGACGCCGTCCAGCACGACCGTGTCGCGAACCACGTCGCGGGTGGTGCCGGGCACCGGCGTGACGATGGCGCGCTCGTCGCCCGCCAGGCGGTTGAGGACACTGGACTTGCCCACGTTGGGAGCGCCCACCAGCACCGCGCGCACCCCGTCGCGCAGGCGCGAGCCCCGCTCGGCCGCGGCCAGGGTGGCCGCCAGGGCGCCGTCCAGATCGGCCAGCTCTGCCGCGACCCGCGCGCCGTCGGGCTCGCCCACGTCCTCGTCGGCGAAGTCCAGGCTGGCCTCCAGAATCGCACGCAATGCGGTGAGCCCCGTGACGAGGGCCCGGACCCGCCGCGAGAACTCGCCCGCCAGGGTCGCCTGGGCCGCGCGGGCCGCCTCCCGGGTGCCGGCCTCGATGAGATCCGCGACCGCCTCGGCCTGGGCGAGATCGAGGCGCCCTTCCAGGAACGCGCGCCGGGTGAACTCGCCGGGCTCCGCCAGGCGTGCACCCGCTTCCAGGCAGCGATCCAGCAGCATGCGCAGCACCGCCTCGCCGCCGTGGGCGTGCAGCTCGAGCACGTCCTCCCCCGTGTAGGAGGCGGGCGCCGGGAAGAACAGCGCGAAGCCACGATCGATGGCGCTGCCATCGGCGGCGCGGAAGGTGCGAAGCGCCGCCGCCCGGGGCGCCGGCACGCTGCCTACGATCGCCCTGGCGACGCATCGGGTGCCGTGGCCCGAGACGCGTATGACGCCGATCCCTGCACGCCCACGCGCGGTGGCGATGGCGGCAACGGTGTCGCGCTCGCCGTCCCGGGCGGCGCCGGCCACACTCAGCCGTCCGGTCCCACGATCTTGCGGGTGATCACCCACTGCTGCGCGATGGACAGGATGTTGTTTACGAACCAGTACAGCACCAATCCCGACGGGAAGAACAGGAACAGGAAGGTGAACACGATGGGCAGCATCATCATGATCTTCGCCTGCACCGGATCCGGTGGCGCCGGATTCAGCTTCTGCTGCACGAACATGCTCGCGCCCATCAGCAGCGGCAGCACGAAATAGGGGTCGTGCTCGCTCAGGTCGTCGATCCACAAGATGAAGGGCGACTGACGCAGCTCCACGCTTTCCAGCAGCACCCAGTACAGCGAGATGAACACCGGGATCTGCACCAGGATCGGCAGGCAGCCACCAAGCGGATTTATCTTCTCCGTCTTGTACAGCTCCATCATCGCCTGGTTCATGCGCGCCTTGTCGCTACCGTAGCGCTCACGAAGCTGCATGATGCGCGGCTGCAGCTTGCGCATGCGCGCCATGGACTTGTAGCTGGCCGCAGACAGATGGAAGAAGAGCAGCTTGATGACGCAGGTCAGCAGGATGATGGCGAAACCCCAGTTGGCGACGAAGCCGTGGATCCACCGCAGCGCATAGAACAGGGGCTCGGCGATGAACCACAGCCAGCCGTAGTCCACGGTGCGCTCCAGGTACGGCGCCACCGACTCCATGCGCTCCTGCACCTTCGGCCCGGTGTAGATATCCATGGCAAAGCTGGCGGCGGCGCCGGGTGCGATCGTCTGGGCCGGCCCCATGACCCCCAGGACGTAGCGCGCCGAGGCCAGCGACTTGCTGTAGTAGATGTTCTCGGCGTCCTGGGGCGGCACCACCGCGCCAGCGAAGTAGTGCTGGATCATGGCTACCCAGCCGCCGCGGTGGCTGGTATTGACGTCCTGGCCCGCCAGGTCGTCGAAGTCGAGCTTCTGATAAGGCTTCTCGGCGGAGGAGATCACTCCGCCGGTGTAGGTGTAGGTCTGGAACAGGCCTCCCGATCGCTCCACCCGGCTGCGCTGGAGCTGACCGTACATGCGCCCGCTCCAGGGCTTGCCGGCGGCGTTGCGTACCTCGTGCTCGACGTGGATCACGTAACGGTCCCGGCTGAACACGTAACGTTTGATGACCTCGACACCGCTCTGCGAGCGCCACGACAGCGGCACCACCAGCTCGTCCTGACCGTCCTCGAGCACGTAGCTCTCACGCCCGCTCGTGAATTCGCTACGGTGGGTGGGTGCGTCCTCGGCGCCCACCAGCCCCGACTGAACCAGGAACACGTCGGGGCCGGTGGCGCTGAGCAGCGTGAAGGGCACGTCCCGGCGATCCGTGGACTGCCCGAACTCCAGCAGCCTGAGCTCACGCAGCGTGCCGCCGGTGGTGTCGATCACCACGTCGAGCAGGTCGGTGCGCACCCGCACCGTATTACCGGCAGCGGCCGTCGCCTCGACGGGCACCTGCCCCGGGGCCGCCGGCACGTCCGGTGCGGGCTCGCCGGACGGCGCCGGGGCGGCGGGCACGTCACCATCCTGTTTCGCCGTCTGCCCCGGTGCAGGTGCGTCCGTGGCTGCCACGCCTGCCGGCGCGGCAGGGTCCTGCGGCACCGGCCTGGGCCCGTAGTCCTCCTGCCAGGCCTGCCAGATCAGGAAGCCGCACAGCACCAGCCCTATGACCAGCACGTTCCGCAGCTGTTCGATGGGCATGAAGTCGGTTCTCACTTGCAAGGATGACGGTCGGTCATCACGGTCCGACGCGGCCCGGGCGCCTCTCGTGCGGCATGCCGATTCGGTGCCAGTGGGTGCCCAGGGAAGCCAGCAGGTCGGCATTCGCTGCCAGGCCGTCGAAACGCGCCAGCACCACCACGTCGACGCCGCCCAGCGTCGCGGCGTGCTGGCGGAAGCTCTCGCGCACGAGGCGCTTGATCCGGTTGCGCGTCACCGCGCGTCGCACCCGCTTCTTGCCGACGGCGATCCCCAACCTGGGGTATTCCCGGCCGTTGTCGCGGGCCAGCACGGTGAAGAAGCGATCGCTGGAGCGGCGTGGGGCCGCGAACACGCGATCGAACTCGGAACCCTTGAGCAGCCGACGATGTCGGCCGAAGCCCGCCAGGTGACGGGAATCAGGCCGAGAGACGCGCGCGACCCCTGGCGCGACGCGCCTTGAGGATCCGTCGGCCGCCCCGGGTGGCCATGCGGGCACGGAAGCCATGGCGACGCTTGCGCTTGAGCTTGCTGGGCTGGAACGTTCTCTTCATCACTCGACTCCGCGGAGTTCCCGTTCAGGCATCGGCTCGCGGGTTCCGACTGGCCCGAGGCGAAGGCGCGGATGCTACTCGCGCGCCAGATGCAGTGTCAACGAAAGCCCGTGCTTTCAGGGTTCCTGGAGCCGCGTTTGACGGGGCTGCCGGCGGGTATACACTCGACCGCCGATGTGCGGGGGCTAACCAGCGGCGGGGTCTCGAAGGCGGTGGGGCAGAGTAACTGGGAAAAGTGCCTCGACCGCCTGGAAGGCGAGCTGACCGCGCAGCAGTTCAATACCTGGATCCGCCCCCTGCAGGCCGTGGAGGACGGCGGGCGACTGTGCCTGCTCGCCCCCAACGAATTCGTTCGTGACTGGGTCAACAAGCATCTCGGCACGCACCTGGACGACGTGCTCCGGCGCGTGATCGGCAGCGAGGCAGAGCTCACGGTGCGGGTGGGCAGCGCGAACGGCGACGGCGAAGCGGTGGCTGCAGAGCCGCCACCGGCCCCACAGCGCAACGCCTCGCTGGGTCTGCGCAGCACCTTCACGTTCGACAACTTCGTGGAAGGCAAGTCCAACCAGCTTGCCAAGGCCGCCTCGGTGCAGGTGGCGCAGAATCCCGGCACCGCGTACAACCCGCTGTTCATCTACGGTGGTGTCGGGCTGGGCAAGACGCACCTGATGCACGCCATCGGTAACGCCATCGCACGCCATCGGCCCCGCGCGACCATCGCGTATCTGCACTCGGAACGCTTCGTGGGCGACATGGTTCGCGCGCTGCAGCGAAACGCCATCAACGAGTTCAAGTCCTACTACCGTTCAGTCGACGCGCTGCTCATCGATGACATCCAGTTCTTCGCCGGCAAGGAACGGTCCCAGGAGGAGTTCTTCCACACCTTCAACGCGTTGCTGGAGGATCAGCAGCAGATCATCCTCACCTGCGATCGCTACCCGAAGGAGGTGGAAGGCCTGGAGGAGCGTCTGAAGTCGCGCTTCGGCTGGGGCCTCACCGTCGCCATCGAGCCACCGGAGCTGGAGACGCGGGTCGCCATCCTGATGAACAAATCCCAGAGCATGGGCAACCCCATCCCGGACGAAGTGGCGTTCTTCATAGGCCAGCGCATCCGCTCCAACGTGCGCGAACTCGAGGGTGCGCTGCGCCGCGTGGTGGCGTACGCGCAGTTCACCAACCGTACCGTCACGCTCGAGCTCAGCAAGGAGGCGCTGCGGGACCTGCTGGCACTCCAGGACAAACTGGTCACCATCGAGAACATCCAGAAGACCGTCGCCGAGTACTACAAGATCCGCGTCGCGGACCTGATCTCGAAGCGTCGCACCCGTTCCATAGCGCGGCCGCGCCAGATCGCCATGGCACTGGCCAAGGAGCTCACCAATCACAGCCTGCCGGAGATCGGCGATGCATTCGGGGGCCGGGACCACACCACCGTGCTGCACGCCTGCCGCAAGGTGGCCGAGCTCAAGTCCGACTACACCACCATCCGCGACGAGTACGCGGTACTGCTGCGGACCCTGAGCAGTTGATGGGGACAGGCTGTGGACAAGCTGCGGCCCGCGCGAGAGACGGGACTTATCCAGGTATTGCCCACAGCTTGTGGACAGCCACCCCGCCCCCGGGTCCACAACATGGCCTGTTTCGTAACCAACTGAATTAATTGGCCAAAGAGACCTTGTCCACAGACACTGGGCGAGCCAATATCAACCACTAGTTTTTTCTGAAAGATCATGAAATTCGAAGTTGCCCGCGACGTTTTGCTGGACCCGCTGCTCGCGGTGCAAGGGGTGGTGGAACGCCGGCAGACCCTGCCCATCCTGGCCAACGTGCTGCTCAGCGTGCGTGACGGCATCCTGGCGGTCACCGCGACCGACATGGAGATCGAGCTGGTGGCGGAGACGGACCTGGAAACGGAGGATGGCGGCGAGATCACGGTGCCGGCGCGCAAGCTGGTGGACATCTGCCGCACCCTGGCCAAGGATGCCACGCTGAGCTTCACCGTGGACGACCAGAAGGTGCTGCTGCGCTCGGGGCGAAGCCGTTTCACCCTGAGCACGTTGCCGGCCAGCGAGTTTCCCGCCACGGACCCTCCGGCCAGCGAGCTCGAGGTCAAGCTGCCACAGGGCGATTTGAAGCGCCTCATCGACCTGACCCAGTTCTCCATGGCGCAGCAGGACGTGCGCTACTACCTGAACGGGCTGCTCCTGGAGCTGGGTCAGGACTACCTGCGGTCGGTGGCCACCGACGGTCACCGGCTCGCGGCAGCGGAGATTCGGGTGGCGACGGGTGTCGAGGATGAACCTCGCCAGATCATCGTTCCGCGCAAGGGCGTGCTGGAAATGCAGCGGTTGCTGGCGAACGGGGAGACGGAAGTCACGTTGATTGTGGGTGGCAACGCCCTGCGCCTGAGCGCCAACGGGACGCGCCTGACCAGCAAGCTCATCGACGGCCGCTTCCCGGACTACGAGCGGGTGATTCCGAGGCTGGAGAACTGTGACAAGCAGGTGGTGCTGGACAGGGAGCGCCTGAGCGGCTGCCTGAGCGCCGCGTCGGTGCTGTCCAACGACAAGTACCGGGCGGTGCGGCTGGGTCTGGACAAGTCGGTGCTTCGGGTGGTGGCGAACAATCCGGAGCAGGAAGAGGCCGAGGTGGAGCTGGAGGTGGATTACTCCGGCGAAGCCCTGGAGATCGGCTTCAACGTGGGCTACATGATTCAGGCACTGCACGCGCTGCCCAGCGAGCAGGTCCGGGTGTGCCTGACGGACTCCAGCAGCAGCTGCCTGCTGCTTGCGGAGGGGCGTGACGATTGTCGTTACGTGGTCATGCCCATGCGGCTGTGACCCGTCCGGGGCGAACCGCCTGAGCCGCGACTCGGGCCGCCCCGTTGAGGGCGGGGCGAACCGTGCGGCTGCGTGAGCTCATCGTGCGTAACCTGCGCGTCCTCGAGGACGTGCAGGTGGCGATGGACGCCGATCTGGTGGTGCTTGCCGGGGCCAACGGCAGCGGCAAGACCAGCGTCCTGGAGGCGATCCACCTGCTCGGGACCGGACGCTCGTTCCGTAGCCGTGGCGTGCAGGACGTGGTGCGTCGGGACAGCGACGGGCTGCTGGTGCGGGGCCAGCTGGTGGAGGGGTCCGGTCAGCTCACGCGCATGGGCGTAGAGCGGTCGCGCCGCGGTGGCGTGCGCTTTCGGGTGGATGGCCAGGACGTGCGGGCGGCGTCCACCCTGGCGCGGCTGCTGCCGCTGGTGCTGGTGAGGCCGGACGGCCAGCGGCTGCTCACGGATGGGGCCGAGGGGCGGCGCCGGCTGCTGGACTGGCTGATGTTCCACGTGGAACCCGGCTATCACGACGCCCATCTGCGTTACCGCCGGGCGCTGCGCCAGCGCAATGCCATGTTGCGGGAGCCGCGTGCAAGCCAGCAGGAGCGGGAGGCCTGGTGCGCGGAGATGGCACAGACGGCCGGCGTGCTCGAGGGCCTGCGCAAGCGGTGCCTGGAGATCACGCTGCCAATGCTGGAGGAGGCGCTGATGGGGCTGTCGCCGCTACCGGTCACCCTGGGCTACGAGCCGGGCTGGGACACCAGCGCAGCGCTCCAGGATCGCTTGCTGGAGACCTGGGATCGGGACGTGGCACGGGGTTACAGCGGCCTCGGTCCCCATCGGGCGGACCTGGTGCTACGGGTACACGGCCGGCCGGCGCAGCACGTCGTCTCCCGGGGAGAGGGGAAGCTGCTGGTGGTGGCGGTGCAGGTGGCTTTCGCGCGGGTACTGGCAGAACGGGTGCCCCGGCGGCCGCTGGTGCTCGTGGACGAGCTGGCCTCGGAGCTGGACGCCGAGAGCCGCTCCCGATTCACCGCCGCCCTGGCGGATCTGGGCATGCAGACCTTCGTCACGGCGGTGAGCGCGGAGCTGGTGCAGACCGCCGGCTGGGAGCGCGTCGCGGTGCTACACGTGGACCAGGGCAAGGTGTCGCCAATGCTACAATGACCTGTTTTTTCAGAGGGACTTACCATCGTGGCCAAGGGCTCCTACGACTCCTCGAACATACGCGTGCTGAAGGGCCTGGATGCCGTGCGCAAGCGGCCCGGGATGTACATCGGCGACACCGACGATGGCACCGGCCTGCACCACATGGTCTTCGAGGTGGTGGACAACTCCATCGACGAGGCCCTGGCTGGCTACTGCAGCGAGATCGAGGTCACGGTGCATGCGGACGAGTCGGTGACCGTGACCGACAACGGTCGCGGCATCCCGGTGGACATGCACAAGGAGGAGGGGCGCCCGGCAGCGGAGGTCATCATGACCGTGCTGCACGCCGGCGGTAAGTTCGACGACAACTCCTACAAGGTCTCCGGTGGTCTGCACGGGGTCGGTGTTTCGGTGGTCAACGCCCTGTCGGAGCATCTGATCATGACCATCGATCGGGACGGTCAGCGCTACCGGCAGGAGTATCGCCACGGCGTGCCGGTGACCGGGCTCGACGTCACCGGCACCACCACCGTGACCGGCACCACCATCCGCTTCAAGCCCTCCAGCGCCACGTTCACCAACATCGAGTTTCACTACGACATCCTCGCCAAGCGGCTGCGGGAGCTGTCGTTCCTGAACTCCGGGGTGCGCATCCGCCTGGTGGACGAGCGGACCGGGAAATTCGATGTTTTTCAATATGATGGAGGAATTCGGGCGTTCGTCCAGCACCTCAACAAGAACAAGACGCCGCTGCACGACACGGTGCTGCACTTCAGCGTGGAGCGCGGCCCCATGACCGTCGAGGTGGCCATGCAGTGGAACGACTCCTACCAGGAGAACATCTTCTGCTTCACCAACAACATCCCGCAGCGTGACGGCGGATCTCACCTGGCGGGGTTTCGCGCGGCCCTGACGCGCACCCTCAACCAGTACATGGAAGGCAACGGCATCGCCCAGAAGGCCAAGGTGGAGACCAGTGGCGACGACGTGCGCGAGGGGCTCACCGCAGTGCTCTCCGTGAAGGTGCCGGATCCCAAGTTCTCCTCCCAGACCAAGGACAAGCTGGTGTCCTCGGAGGTGAAGCCGGCGGTGGAGAGCAGCGTGGTGGAGAAGCTGGGGGAGTTCCTCCTGGAGCGCCCCAACGAGGCGCGCATCATCACCGCCAAGATCGTCGAGGCAGCGCGTGCCCGGGAGGCGGCGCGTCGAGCCCGGGAGATGACCCGGCGCAAGACCGCCCTGGACGTGGCGGGGCTGCCCGGGAAGCTCGCGGATTGCCAGGAGAAGGATCCCGCCCGCTCCGAGCTGTTCGTGGTGGAGGGCGACTCCGCTGGCGGCTCCGCCAAGCAGGGCCGGGACCGTCGCTTCCAGGCGATCCTGCCCCTGAAGGGCAAGATCCTGAACGTGGAGAAGGCGCGTTTCGACAAGATGCTGGCGTCCGCGGAGGTGGGCACCTTGATCACCGCATTGGGCTGCGGCATCGGCCGGGACGAGTACGACCCGAACCGGCTGCGCTACCACCGCATCATCATCATGACCGACGCGGACGTGGACGGGTCCCACATCCGGACCCTGCTGCTGACCTTCCTCTACAGGCAGATGCCGGAACTCATCGAGCGCGGCCACGTGTATATCGGCCAGCCGCCGCTCTACAAGCTCAAGCGCGGCAAGCAGGAGCGCTACGTGAAGGACGACGGCGAGCTGGATGCGATCCTGATGGAGATTGCCCTGTCCGGTGCCAGCCTGCGCATCGGCGCGGACGGTGAGCTGCTGGAGGGCCCGGCCCTGGAGACCGTGTCCCGGGACTACCTGGCCCTGCAGGGCATCCTCAAGCGCCTGGGGCGGCGCATCCCGCCGGAGTTCCTGGACGTGATGCGGCGACTCCCTGCGCTGACCCAGGACGCCCTGGCGGACGAATCCCGCGTGGCGTCCTGGTGCGAGTCCTTCAAGTCGGCCCTGCGCCGTGCCGGTGACGGGGTGACCTGGGTGGATGCGGACCTGGAAGCCCGGGCGGAGGGCTCCTTCGAGGTGCAGCTCCGGGCGGTGGTCCACGGGGTGGAGCTGGAGCGGGCCCTGGGGGCCGAGTTCTTCCGCTCCGCCGAGTACCAGCGGATGGTGGAGCTCAGCGTCGGCGCGGACGGCGAGCTGGCGGCAGGCAGCGAGGTGCGCCGGGGCGATCGCGCGGCGCCTGCAGCCACCCTGGCTGGTGCCATGGAGTGGTTGCTGCAGGAAGCCAAGCGGGGGCTGTCCATCCAGCGCTACAAGGGGCTGGGGGAGATGAACCCTGACCAGCTCTGGGAGACCACCATGAACCCGGAAAGCCGTCGCATGCTGCAGGTGCGTATCGAAGACGCCGTGGCGGCGGACGAGCTGTTCACCACCCTCATGGGGGATCAGGTGGAGCCGCGGCGGGACTTCATCCAGACCAACGCCCTGTCCGTGGCCAACCTGGACGCCTGACCCCGGCCGGCCCGGGCGCTCCCGGCTCGCCATGGTGCGGGCGTCTCCACTCAGGCCGGACCGTCACGCGCCGTCCAGGCGCGCGGGACGGCCCGGCAGGCGATCCAGGCCTCGATGCTCTCCGCGCCCGCGTCCAGCAGCGCCCGGGACAGGGCGTTCACCGTGGCGCCGGACGTCATGACGTCATCCACGACGGCGACACGGCAGCCCGCGACTCGCTCATGTTCCACGTGGAACACGCCAAGCACGTTGCGGCGCCGCTCGGACCAGGTGGCAAGGCTGGACTGTGGCGGCCGCTCGCCTCGCCGTCGCACGGCCCGTGGGTCCAGGGTCAGTCGCCGCCGGCGGGCGACCAGCCGGGCCAGCTCCAGCCCCTGGTCGAACCCGCGCCGGCGCAGACGGGTGGGAGACAGGGGTACCGGGACCAGCAGGTCCGGCGCGGCCCGGTGCGCCACAGCGCGCGCCAGAAGAGCTGCCAGGGTAGCCCCGGCCGCCAGGTCTCCCAGAAACTTGAAACGATGTATTAAGTGTGCACTTACTCCGGAGTAGAGTACTGCCGCTATGGTACGTGACTGGGCAGGCGGAGCTCGGAGGCAGGACCCGCACAGGCTGCCGCCGGGCAGCGGGGCGGCGCAGCGCGGGCAGGCCGGGGCGGGCGCGGGTGGCAGCTCCTCGAGGCATCCCTGGCACAGGTTGGGTACCGTTTGCGCCGGCGCGCCGCACAGCAGGCAACGGGCAGGGATGAAGTGGTCAATCCATGACCGGCTGTTCATGGCGGCTTCCTTTCGCCGTACGTGCCATGCTGACCCGCCGCCGCCGCCGGGACAACCCGGGGCTCCCCGTTGAACCGGGCGGGACGCCGTCGCCGAGGGGCCGAGCTGGCCGCGCTGCGACGCGCCGCCAGCTACGATGCTGCGGCCCGGGTGCCGCGGGAGCTCGCGGACCGTCTGCTGGAGCATCTGGACCCCATCCGCCGCACGCCCGCGACGGTCCTGGACCTGGGCGCCGCCACGGGCCACGTGCGGCGCCGGCTGGAGCGGCGCTATCCACGCGCCCGAGTGCTCTCCGTCGATGCCTCCGCCGCCTTGCTGGGGGCCGGTCGCCGCCGCGGCCTGCGGCGGCTGCTGGGCGGCGACCTGCTGGCGTGCGCCGAGCCCGGGGCGTTGCCCCTGCCATCCGCGTGCGTGGATCTGGTGTGCTGCAACCTGGCACTGGCGTGGGCGGCGGACCCGGAGCGGGCGCTGCGGGAGTGCCGTCGCGTGCTGCGCCACGAGGGACTGATCGTGCTCTGCGTGCCGGGACCGGACACCCTCGCGGAGCTGCGCGCCGCCTGGCGCAGCGTCGACCCCTGGCCACACCTGCACGAGTTCCCCGACATGCACGACCTGGGTGATGCACTGGTGCGCGCGGGCTTCAGCGACGTGGTGGTGGACGCGGAGCGCCTGCGGGTGGAGTTCGAGGACTTCGATGGGCTGTTGCGCGAGCTTCGCGCCACGGGCGCCCGCGGTGCGCCGCGCGGCGCCCGTGGGCTGATGACGCCGCGCCGCCTGGAGGCGCTGCGCCGTGCCTACCTGCAGGCCGCGCCGGGACCAGGATGCTGGGCCAGCGTGGAGGCCGTGTATGCCCACGCCTGGGTGGTGGACCGGGGCGGTGTGGCGGTGCGGCCGCCGGTGCGCGGCGCGTGACCGTCGCGGTGGTGCCGCCAAGGCGGTGCGGCGTTGACACGATGGGCGTCAAAGTCTGTCTAACTTCTTGTTTCCGTTTGCGGCCGCGGCGAGCCGTGCGGTAGCATCCCGCAGCTCTGATCTGACCTGCGCGGATGCGACGAAGGGCCATTGGCGAAGATGATTTCGAAGTTCGAAACCACGCCTGGATCGCTTCGCTTCGTGCTGCGGCCGAACTGCTCCGCGAGCTGGCGCGAGATCAAGCTGTTCTTCGCCGCCATCGCCACAGTGAGCCTCACCGTCGCGATCGCGTTCGCGGCGATCGGGTTCTGGCCCGTGCTGCCCTTCGCCGGGGCCGAGCTGATCTTCCTCTGGTATTGCCTGTGGTACAGCGCGTCGCGCAGCCGCGAGACAGAGATTGTCGAGATCGACGACGAGACAGTGGCCGTGGAACGCGGGCGGGGGCGCCCCGAGCACCGCTGGCGATTCCAGCGCGCCTGGGCGCGGATTCGCCTCGAGTGTCCGGCGGCCCGGCTGCACCCGAGCCGGCTGACCATCGGATCCCACGGACGCAGCGTGCGTCTCGGCGCGTTCCTCACCGAGGACGAGCGTCTGTGCCTCGCCAGCGACCTGCGCACGGCACTGACGCGCTGACGACGCAACCGATTCCAAGAAACAAGCAACACGGGCCCTGATCATGAGACTGTCTCTTCTCGCCATCCGCACCCTCGCCGCCGCTGGCCCGCTGAGCCTGGCGCCGTCGCTGGCCCACGCGGCCTGGGGCGATCTGAACCTGCCGCCGGGGGTGACGCCCATCAGCCAGGAGGCGTACGACCTGCACATGCTGATCCTGTGGATCTGCGTCGCCATCGGCGTGGTGGTGTTCGGCGCGATGTTCTACGCCATCGTGCGCCACCGGAAATCGCTGGGCGCCCAGCCCGCGAAGTTCCACCACTCCACCAAGGCCGAGATACTCTGGACCGTGGTGCCGTGCGTGATCCTGGTGGGCATGGCAGTGCCCGCCACGCGTGCGCTCATCGTCATGGAGGACACCAGCGAGGCCGACATGAGCATCAAGGTCACGGGCTACCAGTGGCTGTGGCGCTACGACTACCTGGAGGACGGCATCACCTTCCACAGCAGCCTCGCCCCGGCGAGCCGAGCCGCGATTCACTCGGGCGAAGCCGAGAGCACGCCCAACTACCTGCTGGACGTGGACAAGCCCGTGGTGCTTCCGGCGGGCAAGAAGGTTCGCCTGCTGCTAACCGCCGACGACGTGATACATGCCTGGTGGGTGCCGGAGTTCGGCATGAAGAAGGACGCCATCCCGGGATTCATAAACGAGATGTGGGTTCGCGTGGACCAGCCCGGCACCTACCGCGGTCAGTGCGCGGAGCTCTGCGGCAAGGACCACGGCTTCATGCCCATCGTGGTGGAGGTGAAGCCGCAGGAGGAGTATGACGCCTGGGTGGCGAGCATGAAGCAGGCGAAGGCCGGCGCCGCCAAGCAGGCCGCGGCGGGCAGCCCCGCCGTGGCCTTCGCCCCGGTGCAGTGATCCCGCGCCGCGAGCCGAACCGACGAGAATATTCAAGGACCGAGCCATGAGCACCGACACCGCACACCACGACACGCACCACGACGACCACGACCACGGGCCGCCGCCGGGCCTGCTGCGCTGGGTCTTCACCACCAATCACAAGGACATCGGGACGCTCTACCTGTTGTTCGCGCTGGTGATGTTCTTCGTCGGCGGAGCCATGGCCATGGTTATCCGCGCCGAGCTGTTCCAGCCGGGTCTGCAGGTCACCGATCCGCATTTCTTCAACCAGATGACCACCGTGCACGCGCTGGTGATGATCTTCGGCGCAGTGATGCCGGCCTTCGTCGGCTTCGCGAACTGGCTGGTGCCGATGATGGTGGGCGCGCCGGACATGGCGCTGCCGCGGCTCAACAACTGGTCGTTCTGGATCCTGCCCTTTGCCTTCGCCATGCTGCTGGCGGGCTTCTTCCAGCCCGGCGGGGCGCCCGCCGGCGGCTGGACCATGTACCCGCCGCTGGTGATGCAAACCGGTGACGCGTTCCCGTTCCTCATCTTCGCGGTGCACCTGATGGGCATCTCGTCGGTGATGGGCGCCATCAACATCATCGTCACCATCGTCAACATGCGCGCGCCCGGCATGACGTTGCTGAAGATGCCGCTGTTCGTGTGGACCTGGTTCATCACCGCCTTCCTGCTGGTGGCGGCGATGCCGGTGCTGGCGGGCGCGGTGACCATGCTGCTCACCGACAAGTTCTTCGGCACCTCGTTCTTCAGCGCCGCCGGCGGCGGTGACCCGGTGATGTTCCAGCACATCTTCTGGTTCTTCGGGCACCCGGAGGTCTACATCATGATCCTGCCGGCGTTCGGGATCGTGTCGCAGATCATTCCCACCTTCGCCCGCAAGCCGCTGTTCGGCTACGAGTCCATGGTGTACGCCACTGCGTCCATCGCGTTCCTGTCCTTCATCGTATGGGCGCACCACATGTTCACCGTCGGGATGCCGCTGGCGGGCGAACTGTTCTTCATGTACACGACGATGCTCATCGCCGTGCCCACAGGCGTGAAGGTATTCAACTGGGTGGCCACCATGTGGCGCGGGTCGATGACCTTCGAGACGCCGATGCTGTTCGCGATAGCGTTCGTGGTGCTGTTCACGATCGGCGGTTTCTCCGGCCTGATGCTGGCCATCGTGCCCGCCGACTTCCAGTACCACGACACCTACTTCGTGGTGGCGCACTTCCACTACGTGCTGGTGACCGGTGCCATCTTCGGGCTGATGGCCGGCGCCTACTACTGGCTGCCGAAGTTCACCGGTCACATGTACGACGAGCGCCTCGGAAAGTGGCACTTCTGGCTGTCCACCATCACGGTGAACGTCCTGTTCTTCCCGCAGCACTTCCTCGGGCTGGCCGGCATGCCCCGGCGCATTCCCGACTACGCGGTGCAGTTCTCGGACTGGAACCTGGTGTCCAGTCTGGGAGGCTTCGCCTTCGGGCTGTCGCAGCTCATCTTCGCGTGGCTCGTCTACAAGTGCATCCGCGGCGGCGAGAAGGCCAGCGACCGCGTGTGGGAGGGTGCCCATGGCCTCGAGTTCACGCTGCCGTCACCGCCGCCGTACCACAGCTTCACCGAGCCGCCCAGGGTCACCGATGCCGAGGCGCACAGCTGAACGATGCAGGTGGCAGCCGGCAATGAGGCGCCGCACGACGCCACGAGGACCCGCCGCCGGGCCAACGTGCGCCTGGCGGTCGCGCTCGGCCTGGTGGCGGTGGGCTTCTACATGCTCATGGTGTTCGTGATCCTGCGGTGAACGCGCAATCAGAGACCACTCGTGATCGGCCCCGGCGCAACCGCCGCACCGCGGGCCGGCTCGCAATGCTGACCCTGGCCATGTTCGGCTTCGGGTTCGCGCTGGTGCCGCTGTACGACGTGTTCTGCGAGATCACGGGCCTCAACGGCAAGACCGGTCGCGTGGAGGCCGCGGCGCTGGACGGCATGGCGGATCTCAGCCGCGAGGTGACGGTGGAGTTCGTTACCACGGTCAACGGCACTCTCCAGTGGGAGTTCACGCCGGAGGTGAAGCGGATGACGGTCCACCCGGGCCAGCTCTACGAGGCCCACTTCACGGCGCGCAACCTCTCCTCCGCGCCCACCGTGGGTCAGGCGGTGCCCAGCGTCGCACCGAACACCGCGGCGCTGTACTTCAACAAGACCGAGTGCTTCTGCTTCACCCGCCAGTCCTTTGCAGCTGGCGAGAGCAGGCGGATGCCGGTGCGATTCGTGGTGGAGCGTGACCTGCCCGCCCAGGTGCGCACCATCACCTTGTCCTACACCTTCTTCGACGCCGGAGATCGGGGCTGAAGCCGTCCCGGCGGCGGACCGCAGGCTGACAACGACAATCCTGGAGCGACATGGCCATGGCCACAGCAGAAAACGCCTACTACATTCCTCACGGCACCCGCTGGCCGATCATGGGCTCCATCGGCCTGACCCTGACGGTGGCGGGATTCGCGGCCTGGCTGAACGGCTCCGCGGCGGGTCAGACGGCGATGTACGCCGGCATCCTGGTGTTGCTGGTCATGATGTTCGGCTGGTTCGGCACCGTCATCGGCGAGAGCGAGACCGGGACCTACAACAAGCAGGTTGACCTGTCGTTTCGCTGGGGCATGGGCTGGTTCATCTTCTCGGAGGTGTGCTTCTTCGCCGCCTTTTTCGGTGCGCTGTTCTATGCCCGGATCTACTCCGTGCCGTGGCTGGGCGGCGAGGGCGTCGGGGGCGTGGCGACCCACGCGACCCTGTGGCCCAACTTCGACGCGGCCTGGCCCACCAACGGGCCGCAGGCCATCGGTGGCGCATTCGAGACCATCGGCGCCTGGGGGATCCCGGCGCTCAACACCATCATCCTGCTCACCAGCGGCGGCACGGTGACGCTGGCGCACTGGGCAATCCTCAAGAACAAGCGCCCGCAGTTCGTGTTCTGGCTGGTCGTCACGGTGGCGCTGGGCTTCGCCTTCGTGGGCTTCCAGGCCTACGAGTACGCCCATGCCTACCGCGACCTGAACCTGACCCTGGGCTCGGGCGTGTACGGGTCCACGTTCTTCATGCTCACCGGCTTCCACGGCGCCCACGTGACCATCGGTGCCATCATGCTCACGGTGATGATGCTGCGCGGCATGCGCGGCCACTTCACGCCCGAGAACCATTTCGCCTTCGAGGCGGCTGCCTGGTACTGGCACTTCGTGGACGTGGTCTGGCTCGGCCTGTTCATCTTCGTGTACTGGCTGTAGCCCGGCTTGCTCCCCGGTTCACGGCTGCGGACGCGTATCCGGTCCGATCGGCGGCGTTGAATCGGAGGGAGGTGCTCGGCGTCGCTGCGGCGACGCCTGCGAACCGCAACGCCTTGCCGATTCATCACGCGGGCGCCGCGCGGGAGCGTGGCGCCCGTGAGCCTTTCAGGGCCCTTTACCGATGGCGCGGGCGCTGGGAGAGTTCACGGAACGACGCCGTGGGGTGTGATCACACCCGTGGCGGCGAGGATCATCAGCAGCACGAACAGCGCGATGGAGACGCCAATCCGCACCGTGAGTGCGCGGGCGGTTCGCGTGGTCGAGCCGCGATCCTTGACCATGTAGAACAGCGCCATGCCGAGGCTGGAGATGATGCCCAGCAGGATGGCGACCACGATGATCTTGACGAACATGGAACTGCAACCGGGCCGTGAAGACCGACTATACCGCCGGCACCAGGGCGGCACCTGCAGCGCGTGAAGGCCGTCGCCCGCCAGCAACCGCCCTGCGCGTTGCTGCGGCGGCCGCGGCGGGCATGCTGCTGCTCGCCGTGTTGCTGCGCCTCGGCTTGTGGCAGCTCGAGCGCGCCGAGTACAAGGCCGCCCTCGAGGATCGATTCGCGGTCAATACGGCTGCCACGCCACGGACGCCGGAGGCCTGGCTGGCGACTGGCGACGAGGCCGCCTGGCAGTTCCGCCCCGCGCGGGCCCGGGGCACTCCGATGCCGCACCGGCAGTACCTGCTGGACAACCGCACCCGCCAGGGCCGGGCCGGGTACCACGTGCTCACGGTGCTCGCACGTCCCGGGGCGGCGCTGCTGGTGAACCGCGGCTGGCTTCCGGTTGGCGCGGACCGACAGAAGCTGCCGGACATCGGACTCGCCGCGCAGCCCGTCGAGCTGTCCGGGAGCCTCGTACCCATACCGGAGACCGGACTGCTCCTCGGCGCGTCCGGCTACGAAGCCGGCGGCTGGCCGCGAGTGGTGCAGGTGGTGGACCTCGAACGCATCGCCGGCCAGACGGGCGAGACCCTGCTCCCCGCGATGCTGCTGCTGGATCCCGCGCACCCGGCCTGCTTCGCCTGTGAGTGGACGCCCGTGGCCGGCATCAGCGCCGAGCGGCATCGGGGCTACGCCCTGCAGTGGTTTTCCCTGGCCACCGCGCTGGTGATCATCGCAGCGGTGGTCTCGCTGCGCGCGTGGCGACGGCACGCCGGTGGACGCTGACGCCGCGGCCGACACGCCGCGCGCCGCAACATGGCGGGCGCGGGCGGGGCTGATCGCCCTGTTCGCCCTGTTCCTGGCGCCCGTGGTGGGCTCGTTCTTGCTGCACCTGGCGGTGCCCGGCTGGGTGCCCTTCGGATACACCAACCGTGGCGATCTGGTCGAGCCGCCGGCCGCCGCTCACCTGGACGGCGCCCGTTTCCTGGATGGCGAGCCGGCCCCCGCAGCGGATGACGAGGCGGTGTGGATCCTGGTGCACGCCTCCGACGGCAGCTGCGGCGAGACCTGCGAGGCGGCGCTGCTGGCGATGCGCCAGGCGCGACTCGCGCTGGGCAAGGACGCGCACCGGGTCGCGCGCTGGTGGCTGGTGGCGGGCGATCCGGACGAGCGAAGCGTCGCGCAGGTGCTGCGCGAGTATGCGGGCACGCGGGTGGTGCAGCTCGGCCGCGACTCGCCGCTGCTCGCGGCAGCGCAGGACGGGGCGTCGGTGGTGCAGCTCGTGGACCCTGCCGGCTACCTGATTCTGCGTTACGGTGGCGCGGATCCCGCTGGCGCAATCCGCAAGGACTTGAAGCGGCTGTTGAAGATCTCCACGCAGGGATAGGCATGACCGTACAGGGCTTCAGCAGGCTGTGCGTCGTGGCGGCGCTGCTCGGGCTCGTGGTCACCGTGTTCGGTGCCTACGTGCGCCTGTCCGACGCGGGGCTGTCGTGCCCGGACTGGCCGGGCTGCTATGGCCGGATCCTGGTGCCCCAGGGGGCAGACGAGGTGGCGCGTGCGAACATGGTCTGGCCCGATCGTCCGGTGGACGTGCCACGCGCGTGGACGGAAATGGTGCACCGCTACCTGGCAGGCCTGCTGGGGCTACTCGTCCTCGTCATTGCGTTCATCGCCTGGCGACGGCGGCGGCGTCCGGGGCAACAGGTCGCGCTGCCCATCGCGGTTCTCGCGCTGGTGATCTTCCAGGCACTGCTGGGCATGTGGACGGTGACCCTGCTGCTGGAGCCCATCGTGGTGACGGCACACCTGCTCGGGGGACTCACCATCACCGCGCTGCTGTGGTGGCTGGCACTGCGACACGGTGGCCTGTTCACCGGCTACTCCCGGCCGCTGCTCAGCGCCGGAGCACGCCGCTTCGGGCCCTGGATGCTGCTGGGCCTGGTGCTGCTCTACCTGCAGCTCTTCCTCGGCGGCTGGGTCAGCAGCAACCATGCGGCGCTGGCGTGCCCTGACTTTCCCCTGTGCCAGGGGCAGCTCCTGCCGCCCCTGGACCTGGGAAACGCACTCGAGCCCTGGCGCGGCGCGGGGGCGAACGAAGGGGGCGCCGTCCTGGCGAACGACGCCCGGGTCGCCATCCACCTGCTGCACCGGCTGGGCGCGGTCGTGCTGCTGCTGTACTTCGGCGTGCTCTGCTTCGGGCTGGTGCGTGGCGGACACGACGGCCGGGTGAAGATGGCCGGCGGCGCGCTGGCCCTCGTGCTGCTGGCCCAGGTGAGCCTGGGCATCGGCAGCGTGGTGCTGGGGCTACCCTTGCCGGTGGCGGTGGCGCACAACGGCGTCGCGGCCCTGCTGCTGCTGACGCTGGTCACTGTTTATCATGTCACCCGTCCCCCCGGGACGGCCGTGTAGCGATACGCCGAGGCGATGAATCCTGTGACCCGGACAGCCGCGAGCGTGCATGCGCCGGCCACCTGGCGCGACTACCTGGCCCTTTGCAAGCCGAAGGTGGTGGCGCTGATCGTGTTCACTGCGGTGGTGGGCATGTTCCTCGCCACGCCCGGCATGGTGCCCCTGGACGCGCTGGTGCTGGGGACGCTGGGGATCGGGTTCGGCGCCGCCTCCGGAGCCGCGTTCAACCACATCATCGACCAGCGCATCGACACCCTGATGGCGCGCACCCGCGCCCGCCCGCTGCCCCGCGGTCGCATCGATCCGGCGTCAGCGCTGGTCTTCGCCGCCGCGCTCAGCGTGCTCTCGGTGCTCGTGCTGGTGACGGGGGTGAACACCCTGACGGCGCTGCTCACCATGGCGTCCATGGTGGGCTATTCCGTCGTTTACACCGTGTACCTGAAACGCGCCACGCCGCAGAACATCGTCATCGGCGGAGCCGCCGGTGCGATGCCGCCGGTGCTGGGCTGGACGGCGGTGACGGGGACCCTGGATCCGAACGCCCTGCTGCTATTCCTCATCATCTTCGCGTGGACCCCGCCGCACTTCTGGGCGCTGGCAATCCACCGTCGCGACGACTATGCGCGCGCCAACGTGCCCATGCTGCCGGTGACCCATGGGGTGCCCTTCACCCGCCTGCACATCCTCTTTTACACCGTCATCCTTTTCGCGGTGTCCCTGCTGCCCTACGCGAGCGGCATGAGCGGGCCGGTGTACCTGGGCGGCGCGGTGTTCCTGGGCATCGCCTTCATCGGTCATGCCCTTCGCCTCTACTTCGGCGACAACGCCCCAGGCCTGCCCATGCGCACCTTCACCTTCTCCATCTGGTACCTGGCGGCCCTGTTCGCGCTGTTGCTCGTCGACCACCACCTGCCGCACCAGATCATCCGCTAGCGTGTCGCGGCGTGTCGCGGCGTGAAGGGGCTGCCGGCGTATGCGGCACGCCGTGAATACATCCCTGTAGGCTCGAGC
>JBFHNV010000088.1:0-22114 GCA_041593595.1 Gammaproteobacteria bacterium | reverse complement strand
GTTGCTCCGGTTCACATCCGCGGGCAAGAATTCAAGCGACTGCGTCCCTCTTGATTAATGGCGGTACTGGGGCTCCTGGGTGTCCAGCATGCGCCGGAGCGCGTCGAAGTGGCGCCGGGCCAGGGCCGGGCGGTCCTCGGCGAACTGCTGCTGGCAGGTCTCGCGCACCCGGGGTGACAGGGTCCTGAGCTTGCCTCCGGTGGATCTGGCGAGCACCTGGAACATGGCGGCGCGCTCCAGGTAGTAGAGGTCATTGAAGGCGTCGGCGACCGTAGGACCGGTGACGACGATGCCGTGGCTCGCCAGGAACAGCACGCTGCCATTGCCGATCTTCGTCGCCATCCGCTCGCCCTCGGCGACCTCCAGGGCCAGGCCCTCGTAGTCGTCGTCGTAGGCGATGCGCCCGTCGAACATGAGGGCGTTCTGCTCGCACATCTCGAGGCGCCCGCCCTCCAGCAGGGTCAGCGCGGTGGCGTAGGGCATGTGAGTGTGCAGCACCACGGTGGCGTTCGGCACCATGCGGTGGATGGGGGCGTGGATGCAGAAGGCGGTGGTCTCCACCGTGTTCTCGCCTTCCAGCACGTTGCCCGACCCGTCGCACAGCACCAGCGACGAGGCGGTGATCTCGGACCAGTGCCAGCCGTAGGGATTGATGAGGAAACGGTTCCCGCGGGTCACGCCGTCCGGACCCGGCACCGCCACGGAGAAGTGGTTGTCCACGCCCTCGTGCAGCCCGAGGCGCGCCGCCCAGCGTAGCGCGCAGGCCAGGTCCACGCGGAGCTCTTGCAGGTTCATGTCGGCATCGTCCTCCCCGCGGAATCTCCCGCGCGCGACACTGTAGGAGTCCGGGGGCACGCCAACAAGGCGCGCCCCGGAGTATCGCGCCTTCCGAGGGATCAGATTTCCCGTCCACGGCTGCGGCGTCCTGCCCCCTCGGAACCCGCCAGGGCGTCGCCGATGAGCCGCCGCTCCCCGAGACGAGGGAGAGGGACGGGGTGCGGGAGCAGGCAAGCCGTGTTGTTCCGGAGCAGGGACTTTCGAGGCTCGGGGAACGGCGGTCAGAACTCCAGCCGCTCCAGCGCCTCGCGGGCCTCGCCCAGCAGCTCAGGCGCCACCGGGATCCACACCCGCAGACTGCGCACCACGCCGGCGTCGCGCAGCGCCGCCGCCAGGAGGTCCAGCAGGGTGGGCATGCTCACCGCCCCCGCGGTCCAGCCCAGGGCCGGGAGCGAGAGGGCGGCGACGCGGCGGCGCTCCGTCTCGGCGACGATCCCCCGCAATGCCTCCGCCACCCACTCCCGGCGGCAGGTGGGGATGCGGTCCAGATCGTGGACCACCGCCCACAGGCGAAGGGGCTGCGATCCACGCCGCGCCAGCACGGTGCCGGGCCGCCGGCCGGGATCCCCGGCGATGGCATCCACCAGCTCGTGGTAGGCCAGGCCCGGATCCGAGACCGGGATGTCCGGGTCCATCAGCAGCGACGTGTCCTGCTCCACCACCACCGCGTCCAGGGGGAACGGTGGCGCCCAGGGCTCGCTCACGGCGACGGTCACCAGGCCGAAGCGTCCTGTTCTCGCGTGGGCCGGCATGGCTCGGGTCCCGTGCGCTCAGCGCCTGTGAAAGAACCGCCCGCCGTCGCGAGACGCACCCTGGACGTTCCTGGCAAGGCGCGGGGTGCAGAAAATCGTGCGCGTAGCCGTCGCTACGCAAGCGATTTTCGGGGCCCCCGCAACGCCGCCAGGGGCGTCCAGGGTGCGTCGCAGCAGGCGTGGTGGTTCGTTCACGGGCGCTCAGGTCAGGTACAGGCCACCATTGACGCAGATCGTCTGCCCGGTCACGTAGCGCCCGGCGGGTCCGCACAGGGCACGCACCATGGCAGCGATCTCCTCGGGCCGGCCCTTGCGGCCCAGCAGGTTCGCGGCCTGCTGCATGTTGGGTGGCAGCTGCCCCGCCGAGGCGCCGCGCACGGTGTCGATGAGCCCCGGCGAGATGGCGTTGGCGGTGACGCCGAAGGGCGCCAGCTCGTGGGCCAGGGAACGCGCCATGCCTTCCAGCGCCGCGTTGGCGGTGGCCGCGTGCAGGCGATCCTTCACGCCCGCCTGGGACGCGACGCCGGAGATGTTGATCACGCTGCCGTGGCCGGCCTTGCGCAGGTGCGGCAGCGCCGCCACGGTGCACAGCATCGCGCCCTCCACCGTGACCGCCATGATCGCGCGCCACTTCTCCAGCGTCATCTCCTCGAGCGGGGCGAGCTGGCGGAGCGACGCGTTGTTGACGAGGATGTTGATGCCGCCGAAGCGCTCCACGGTGGCCTCGATCATGGCCTGCACGGCCCGGGGTTCGCGGATGTCGGCCACGTGGTGCATGGCCTCGCCGCCCGCGGCGTTGATCTCCGCCGCCAGCGCCTCGGCCTCGGCGGCGGAGGTGTTGGCGTTGACCACCACCTTCGCCCCCGCGTCCGCCAGGGCCAGGTTGATCGCGCGGCCGATGTTCTTCGCGCTGCCGGTGACGATGGCCACCTGCCCCTGCAGCTCCCGCGACCCGTCCGCCATTGCGTGCCTCCCCCGCCTCGGGCCTGTTCGTTCGCGCAGCCATGCTAACGCAGGCCGTCGCCGGCGAGGCCAGGCTCATCCCGGCGGTTGCTCCATGGGGCTCATGGTTGCCGGATCCGGATCCGTCGAGTGCGCGAAGCCCGGGCCGGAGAGGGATCCGGTCTCGATGACCCCGTCGCGGATGCGCAGCGCCGCGCGGCGACCCACGTCCACGTAGAGATCCGGGTGGGCGGTGAGCAACGCCCGGTGCTCGGCGGGTGACGCCCCGGGCGTGGCCCCGGCGAAGTGGTGGCCGTTGCGTTCCACGTGGCGGATCCCGAGCAGCGATGCCAGGGCCAGGTCCTGCTGCACCGACACGCCGCCCTGGCAGCTCAGGTCCTCGCCGCTGAGGAAGGCGCGCGGGGCGCCGCCCGCCGCGTTCCAGCGCGTGCAGCGCGCGGCGTTGACGATGGCCTTGTACAGCCCCTTGCACTGCTTCGACGACACCCCCGCGTAGCCCAGCGCGCGGGCCCGGGGGAAGGCAGGGTAGCCGTCGTCGGACTCGTCGATGATGGCCGGGTAGAGCGCGGTGATGGCAGAGACCTCGCGCTCGAGGGCGATCTCCCTTGCCAGCGGCTGCTCCACGAAGGCGATGGCATCGCGCAGTCGCGAGAGCGCCGGGTGGGCGCGAAGGCGGGCCAGGAAGTCCGCGAAGGCCGGCACGCCGTGGTACTGCTCGTTGCCGTCCAGGGTCACCCGGTAGGCGCCGCCCGTGCCGCGATCGAGGACCGCAGCCACCGCCGCGAGGCGCGCAAGGTCCGCATCCGCATCGCCGCCCGCCTTGAGCTTGAACCAGCGCGGGCGGTAGCGCGCGATGACCGCCTCCAGGCTGACCGGCAGGCCGTCGTCCACCGCATCGGCACCCGCGCTGCCGTCGGCCAGCGGGTCCAGCAGGCCCACCGTGTGTCGCGCCTCCACCTGCCGCAGCGGGGACAGGGACGCGAGGAACCCTGCCAGGTCGAAGCCGTCCAGATCCGGCGCCGCGCGCGCCGCGTCCAGGCCCGGCAGGTTTGCCCGCACCGCGTCGAAGAAGGACACACTGCTGGCGCGGCACGCGGCGTCCAGCACCGCCCGGTCGATCAGCGCAGGACCGAAGGCCGCGGCCAGCGGTGGAAGGCCAGCGTCCCGCCCGGCGACCACCACCTGTTCCAGGGCGTCCACGGCGAGGGCGAACGCGGGGGCGGGCTCCCGATCCAGGTAGCAGGGCCGCGCCAGGAACAGCGCCCGGCGCAGCTGCTGCACGGTCTGCGCATCGCTCAGCCGCGGGTCCTTGTCGAACCACCTGGGCGCCAGCAGCTCGGCGGCGACGCCCCATGCCGCCCCGGCGCCGGTCTCCACGTGCGCGCGAACGAACGCCTGGCTCGCCTCACGCAAGGTCACGCTGCCGTAGCGGAAGGGCAGGCGCAGGGGAACCGGCCGCTCCAGGAGCCGGATGTCCGTGACGCGCAGAGGCAGGTGGCTGGGCGCTGGCAACGTGTGGGGCTCGCCCGGTAGGTGCCGGCCGGCCGGCCGGCGATCATCGCGACTGGGCAACGCTGTCACGCTCCCCGTTCGCCCGCAAGCGCGCTCTCCCACGAACGACACTCGAGGGGTCGGCGCGACTCGATGAACGCAGGGAGTCAGGCCAACCAGGTATTCGGGGTCTCGGGTCTGCGGTGCGGGAGCCGGCTCGGGGGCGACGGCTCGTCGCGGTGGCGCCACGGGATCCTGGTTCCGGCTCGCTTCCCGGCGGGCACCTGGAGCGGGTGGGCGCCGCCGCCCGGATCGGGCTCGTCCATCCGGGCGGTACGCCCATGTACACTCGCCGCAGATGGTTGCCGGGAGGGGAGCGATGCCGGAGCTGGACCTGCTGCTGCGCAACGCGCGGGTGGCCACTGCGGGCGACGCCTTCACCGCCGACATCGGCGTGCGCGAGGGCCGCATCGTGATGCTGGGCGAGGGCCTGAAGGCCGGCGCCCGGGAGATCCTGGACGCGGCGGGGCGCACCGTCACCCCGGGCGGCATCGACGGCCACTGCCACATCGATCAGCCCACCACCGACGGCTCCGTGTGCGCCGACGACTTCGAGAGCGGCACCCGATCCGCGGCCTGCGGCGGCACCACCACCATCATCCCCTTCGCCCTGCAGATGAAGGGCATGCGTCTGCGCGACGCGGTGGCGGACTACCACCGCCGCGCCGAGGGCCGCGCGCTCGTGGACTACGCCTTCCACCTGATCGTCACCGATCCGGACGAGCAGCTCCTGGGTCAGGATCTGCCGGCGCTCATCCGCGACGGCTACACCTCGTTCAAGGTGTACATGACCTACGACGATCTGCGCCTGGATGACCGCCAGATCCTGGAGCTGCTGTCGGTGGCGCGCCGGGAGCAGGGGCTGGTGATGATCCACGCGGAGAACGCCGAGGCGCTGGCCTGGCTGACGGAGAAGCTCGAGCAGGCGGGGCGCATCGCGCCGCGGGAGCACGCGGTGTCCCGTCCCGGACCGGTGGAGCGCGAGGCCACCCACCGTGCGATCACGCTGTCGGAGCTGGTGGACACGCCCATCCTCATCGTGCACGTGTCCGGGCGCGACGCGGTGGAGCAGATCCGCTGGGCGCAGGGTCGCGGCCTACGCGTCTACGCCGAGACCTGTCCCCAGTACCTGTTCCTCACCGAGGACGACCTGGCGAAGCCCGGCTTCGAAGGCGCCAAGTGCATCTGCAGCCCGCCGCCCCGCGATGCCGCCAACCAGCAGGTGATCTGGGACGGACTCGTGAACGGCACCTTCCAGGTGTTCTCCTCGGACCACGCCCCCACCCGCTACGACGACCCGAAGGGCAAGAAGCTGCACGGCGAGCAGGCGTCGTTCCGCTACGTGCCGAACGGCGTGCCGGGCCTGGAGACCCGCCTCCCGCTGCTGTACTCCGAGGGCGTGCTGGGGGGGCGGATCACCGCGCAGCAGTTCGTGGCGCTGACGTCCACCAACGTGGCGCGCATGTACGGCCTGTACCCGCGCAAGGGCACGGTGGCGGTGGGCGCCGACGCGGACCTGGTGGTGTGGGACGAAGGCGACTTCACCGTGCGCAACGACGCCCTCCACCACGACGTGGACTACACGCCCTACGAGGGGATCCGCCTCAAGGCGTGGCCCGGGCTCACCCTGTCCCGGGGCGAGGTGGTGTGGGACGGCGAGCGGCCGCGGGGCGCCGCCGGGCGCGGGCGCTTCCTCCCCTGCGAGCCGCCGACCCCGGCGCGCCCGGCGGGGCGCCACGTCACGGACTTCCGGCCCGCCTGAGCGCCGCGCCCGTGAGGCTGCTGCTGATCAATCCGAACATCACCGCCGCCATCACCGACGTGATGGCCGAGGAGGCACGCCATGCCGCCGCCGCCGGCACCGAGATCCGTACGGCCAGCGCCCGCTTCGGCACCCTGTACATCGAGAACCGCGCCGAGGCGGCCATTGCCGGCCACGCGGTGCTGGAGGCCCTGGCGGAGCACGCTGCCGGCTGCGACGCGGTGATCGTGTCCGCCTTCGGCGATCCGGGCCTGGCGGCGGCGAAGGAGCTGGCGGACGTGCCCGTGGTGGGGATCTCCGAGGCGGCGTTGCTCACGGCGTGGATGCTCGGGCGGCGCTTCGCGGTGGTGTGCATGACGGCGCGGCTGCGCACCTGGTACGCGGAGTGCGTCGCGGAGCACGGGCTGGCCGGGCGGCTGGCGGCGGTGCGGGCACTGGACGTCCCGGTCAAGGACGTGACCCGGGCGCGAGACGAGCTGGCCGAGCCCATGGTCGAGCTGTGCAACCGCTGCGTGCAGGAGGACGAGGCGGAGGCGGTGATCGTCGGCGGCGGTCCGCTGGCAGGGCTCGCCCGGCGGGTGGCGGATCGGGTGCCGGTGCCGCTCCTGGACGGTGTGGCCTGTGCCGTGCCCATGGCGGAGATGCTGGTGCGCATGGGCGTGCGGATGCCCGAGCGCGGCAGCTTCGCGCGGCCGCGCCCGAAACCCTCCACGGGACTGTCGCAGGCGCTGGCGAGGCTCATCGATCCGGACTGAACGCGGGCACACCCCCCCGCCGGAGGCGAGACGTGAAGATCGGCCTGTTCATGACCCCCCAGTGGCGCCCCGGGTCCGATCTCGCCCGCGGTGTGGCGGACCTGGTGGAGCAGGCGCGCGCGGCCCGCGACGCGGGCTTCGCGTCCCTGCTGGTGGGCCAGCACATGGTCACCGGCCCGGACATGCAGATGCTGCAGACGGTGCCGCTGATGGCACGGCTCGCGCCGGAGACCGAGGGCATGCAGATCGGTCCCGGGGTGATGCTGCTGTCCATGGTGAGTCCGGTGATGGCGGCGGAGGAGGGCGCCACCCTGGACTGGATGTGCGGCGGGCACTACGTGCTGGCGGGCGGACTCGGCTACCGGGAGGAGGAGTTCGAGGCCATGGGCGCGCCTCGGCGCGAGCGCGTGGCGCGGCTCGAGGAGGCGCTCACGGTGATCAAGCGCCTGTGGACCGAGGATCGGGTGACCCACCACGGCACGTACTTCCATCTCTCCGGCGTGGGCGCCAGCGTGCGGCCCATGCAGCGCCCGCGCCCGCCCGTGTGGCTCGGCGGCGACGTGGAGCCGGCGGTGCGCCGCGCGGCGCGGCTGGCGGACGCCTGGCTGGGATCGCCCACCGCGGATCTTGTGCAGCTTCGTCGGCTGCTGGACGTGTTCCGCGACGAGCGGCGCGGGCACGGCCTCCCGGACGACGTGCGCTGCCCCGTCATCCGCGAGTGCTTCGTCGGCCGCGACCCGGCCCACGCGGCGGCGGTCAGCCGCGGACCGCTGCTGTGGAAGTACCAGGCCTACGCCTCGTGGGGCCACAACGACACCCGCGGCCAGAGCCTCGCCGAGAACTTCGACGCCTTCTGCGCGGACCGCTTCCTGCTGGGGGACGCGGCGGCGGTGCGCGACGTCGTGGCCCGCTACGGCGAGGAGCTCGGCACCGACCACCTCATCCTGCGCGCCTGGTGGCCGGGCCTGGAGCAGGCCGATGCCCTCGAGAACATCCGACGCATCGGCCAGGTCATCGGTTGACGACGGAGAGGGCGGGCTCGCCGCGGGACACCCGCACGATGTTGCCGTAGCCGAACTCGATGCGGCGGGTCCAGGTGTCCAGGGTGGTGCCGGCCACGTGGGGCGTGAGCACCACGTTGTCCATGCCGAGCAGCGGGTTGTCCGCGCCGATGGGCTCGCGCTCGAACACGTCCAGGCCCGCGCCGCCCAGGTGCCCGGATCGCAGCGCCGCCACCAGATCGGCCTCGTTCACCACCGGGCCGCGGGCGGTGTTGATCAGGATCGCGCCGCGCTTCATGCGGGCCAGCGCCGCGGCGTCCACGAGGCCGCGGGTCCCATCGGTGAGCGGGGTGTGCAGGGTCACGATGTCGGAGGTGGCCAGCAGCTCTTCCAGTGGCAGGCGGCGCGCGCCGAGCTCCGCCTCCACTTCCGGCGGCGCCGCCGCCGCGTCGCTGTACACGGGCTCCGCCAGGAAGCCGCGCACCATGCGTGCCACGTCGCGACCGATGCGCCCGAAGCCCACGATGCCCACCCGCTTGCCGCGCAGCTCCCTGAGCGACAGACCCTCGCGCATGCCCAGCCACTCGCCGCGCGCGAGCGCGCCGTGGTGCAGGGGCAGCCTGCGCAGCACCGACAGCATCAGCAGCAGGGCGTGCTCGGCGACCGTCGGCCCGTTGGCACCGCCGTTGTCCGCCACCGGGATCCCGGCGCGCGCCAGTGCCTGCACGTCGAGGCGGTCGTAGCCGGCGCTCAGGAGCTGGAGCAGGCGCACGTCGCCCGCCACGTCCAGGTCGTCGAAGGGCACCGTGTAGACGATGAGATAGTCGGCCCTGGCCACCGCGGCGCGGCGCTGCTCCGCGCCCATGGACTGCTCGCACAGGGTCAGGCTGAAGCCGTCGGGCACTGCGGCGCGCATGCGCTCGAGGATGGCGTCCGGAACGCTGGCGGCCTTGTACAGGAACACGATGCTGTGCGACTTCGCCACGGACTCCCTCCGCCACCGGAAAGCGCCGGATGCTAGCCCGCATCATTCGTGAACGCGACCAGCGAGGGCGTGGAGATGCCGGCAGATCCGCGTCCGCAGCCGAGGGTTCATGAGCAATGCGGGCCTGGCCAGTCCCCGCGCCCGGGCCATCCGGCCGGGACAGCGGCGCCCCGCCGCCTTCACGAGCCCGGTGCCGGCGGGGCCGGTGCAAGGCCTTGCGGCGTGGATCAAGGCCTCCACCCCGTCGAAATCAAGCGCCTGCGTCCCGCTTGAATTCCGGCACGCCGGCTCCTGCAGCACTGGATTAGAAGTATGCTTGGGCCGTCCAAGCGTCGGGAGGGGGAACCATGGCCCTGAGCTTCCGCAAGCTGCACCCGGTATTCGCCGCCGAGGCGACGGGCGCGGGAGAGCTGCGCAACCTGCACGATCCGGAGACGCTGGAGGGGATCCGGTCGGGGATGGACGAGTTCGCGGTGCTGGTGTTCCGCGACCAGCCCTTCAGCGACGAGGAGCAGATGGCCTTCGCCCGGCGCTTCGACGGCGAGCTGCACGCGAAGACAGGCGCCCGGGTGGTGAAGAGGACGCGTCTTGCCACCGAGGCGGTGTCGGACATCTCCAACGTGGACGAGGCGGGCCAGATCCTGCCGCCAGACGACCGCCGGCGCCTGTACGGGCTCGGCAACCGGCTGTGGCACACGGACGCGTCGTTCGAGAATCCCCCGGGGCGCTACTCCATGCTCTCGGCGCGGGTGGTGCCCGAGGGCGGCGGCCCCGACACCCAGTTCGCCGACATGCGCGCCGCCTACGACGCGCTGCCCGACGACACCAAGGCGCTCATCGAGGGGCTGGAGGCCCACCACTCCATCGCCCACTCCCGCCAGACGCTCGGGTTCGAGTTCTCCGCCGACGAGCAGGCGATCCTCGAGGGCGCCGTCCACCCGCTGGTGCGCGTCCTGCCCGGCAGCGGGCGGCGGTCCCTGTACGTGGCGTCCCACGCCTCGCGCATCATCGGCTGGTCTCTGCCGGAGGGGCGGCTGCTGCTGCGCGAGCTCATCGAGCACGCCACCCAGCCGCGCTTCGTGTTCAGCCATGCCTGGCGCGACGGCGATCTCGTGATCTGGGACAACCGTGCCACCATGCACCGGGCGCGCCCCTTCGCCGACGCCACCGTGCGCCGGGAGATGCGGCGGGTCACAACCCTGGACGTGCCGCGGCAGGCGGCGGCGGCCGGCGCCTGACGGACGCGGGGCTCAGTCCTCGCGCCACTCCGGCCACTCGCGCTCGCGCCGGCTGGCGAAGCGCTCGCAGCGTGCGAGGAACTCCCGCGTGCTCTTGGGCATGGGCACCCGGGCGCCGCCCAGGTAGTTGATGAGGTCGCGCCCGTCGCGCACCAGGCGCACCCCCTCGTGGGCGCGCTCCTCCTGGCCGTCGGTGATCCCGTCCGGGAGCGACGGGCGGAATTCCGCCAGCAGCTCGCTCACCGACACGAAGCGCGGCCAGATCTCGAAGATGGACGGATCCATGCGCAGCGTCTCGCTCACCAGCTTCGCCGCCTCGGCGAAGGCGAGGATGTGCTCGTCGATGCCATTGAATCCGGGCTCGTCGGCGAGCACGTCCACCATGGTCGCGGCGATGCGGTCGATGTCGCGCATCGTGAGCGCAATCTTCACGTAGCGCGTCTCGTAGAACGCGGCGATGGGCATGGTGAAGGCCTTGAACGGCTCGCCCCACAGCTCGTCGATGCCCTCGTGGCCGCTGTAGTGCTTCACCAGCTTCCCGAGCTCCAGCGCCTCCTGGAAGCACTGGCCGCACATGCGCATCAGCTCGTCACTGGAGCTGATATTGATCCCCTTCTGCTGCAGCTCGACCACTGCGGTGAAGATGTCGGTGGCGCGGTTGAACAGCGCGCCGGCGAGCATTGCCCCCGCCACACGCTTGCGCCCGGGATGGGTCTCGCGCTCGTACGCCTCGCGCGCGAGCTCCAGGTTCTCCCCCGGGGTGTTGATGCCCGGCTCGGTGTGGTGGAAGAGCCGCCGCGAGAGATGCTCGATGAGCGCCTTGCGCGCGGGCAGGGTGTCCTCGGGCGGCGGGTAGTACCGAATCCAGTAGCCGTCGTAGTGGATGCAGTCCTTGCCGCCGATGGTGCGCCGTGTCCCGTTTTCCACCGGGCTACCGTCGCGCTGGGTCGCGTCCTGGCGGGCGCCGTTCCTGATCTTCGCTGGCACGTGTTGCGTTTCCCGTGCCGGACGGTCCGTTGTGTCCGCCCGCGCCCCGCTGCCGGGTCCTGAGACGGCCGCGAGTGTACACCCGGCGGCAGCGACCGTGTCCCATGAGAACGCCGTTCCTCCAGGCACGTCGGGACTGCGCTACATTGCCAGCCGCGCCGCCGGATCGGCGGCGCGCACCCGCCGCACCACAGGGAGAGCGACATGGGCGTACGCACGCTGGGCAACCTCACCATCGGCCGCATCCTGGAGCAGGTGACGCCGTTCGATCCGTTCAAGTTCTTCCCCGCCACCACCGAGGCGGACTGGGCGCCGCACCTGGGCTGGCTCAAGCCCGACGCCATGGACCCGGACACCGGCGAGCTCAAGTTCCCCATGCAGAGCTACCTGGTGCGCACCCGCCACCACACCATCCTGGTGGATACCTGCATCGGCAACCACAAGAACCGACCCACGCGCCCGCGCTGGCACCTGAAGGAGGACCGCTACTGGATGGACGCGCTGGCCGCCCACGGCGCATCGCCGGAGGACATCGACTTCGTCATGTGCACCCACCTGCACGCGGACCACGTGGGCTGGAACACGAAGCGCGAGAACGGGCGCTGGGTGCCCACGTTCCCCAATGCCCGCTACGTCTTCTCCAAGGTGGAGGCGGACGCCTGGGAGCAGGGCGTGGAGCCGTTCCCCCGCGATGCCTACGAGGACAGCGTGCTGCCGGTGATCGCCGCCGGGCGCGCGGATCTCGTCGCCGACGACCACGCTCTGGACGACGAGGTGTGGCTGGAGCCCACCCCCGGCCACACCCCCGGCCACGTGGCCATCCGGCTCGCCTCCGGCGGCGCCAGCGCGGTCATGAGCGGCGATCTCATGCACTCCCCGGTGCAGTGCGTGCACCCGGAATGGCACCCCTGGCCCGACTCGGACCCGGCGCAGGCGGTGGCCACCCGGCGCGCGTTCCTGGAACGCTACTGCGACACCGACACCCTGGTGTGCACGGCACACTTCCCGCTGCCGTCGGCAGGACGGGTGGTGGCGCAGGGCGACGCATTCCGCTTCGTGGCGGACCGGGAGGACTGGTAGGCTGAGGGGCACTCAGAGTTCGTAAGTCGTTGATCGTCGCTCCCCGTGAGCCCGGTGACTCGAGGCCGCGCTGCAGACCGCATCCCTACCCAGTTGAATCAGTGACTTACCAACTCTGAGTGTCCCCAGGAGGCACGATCATGGCCATCGCCACCGCCTACGCCGACGTCCACCATCTGCCCCCGGAGAAGGCGGAGCGAGAACTGCGCGTGCAGCTCGCCGCCGCCTACCGGCTGGTGGATCACTTCGGCTGGACCGAGCTCATCTACGGCCACCTCACCGCCCGGGTGCCGGGGCCGGACAAGCACTTCCTCATCAATCCCTACGGCCTCAACTACGACGAGGTCACCGCCTCGAACCTGGTGAAGATCGACGTGGACGGCAACGTCATCGGCGACAGCAACTACCCGGTGTCCATCGCGGGCTTCATGATCCACTCCGCGGTGCACATGGCCGACGGCGGCGAGAACCACGTGGTGATGCACACCCACACCCGCGCCGGCATGGCGGTGGCGGCGCTGGAGGACGGGCTGCTGCCCGTGTCCATGGGCTCCACCGGCTTCTTCGAGAACATCGCCTATCACGAGTACGAGGGCCCGAGCCTGTACGAGGACGAGCGCGAGCGGCTGGTGGCGAGCCTCGGGCCGCACAAGGCCATGATCCTCAGGAACCACGGCCTGCTCACCGTGGGGCGCACGGTGCCGGAGGCGTTCCTGCGCCTGTACCGCCTGGAGCGCGCCTGCCAGGTGCAGCTGGACGCCGCCGCGGCGGGGCGGCTTCGTATCATCCCCGACGATCGGGCGCGCAGGTCCGGACGGGACATCGATCGCTTCTCCGCGCGGGAGTCGGAGGCCGGCATCGGCGCGCTGGAGTTCGCGGCGCTGATGCGCAAGCTGGACCGGGTGGATTCCTCCTACCGGGAGTGACGGCCATGGCGACCCGCACCGCGCCCGTTCCCCGATGTCGTTCGACTCCCACTCCGGAATCCGCTCCGTTCCATCGAGACAGGACATCCCCGTGACCACCAGAAAGAACCAGTTCCGGGTCGCCGTCATCGCCGGCGACGGGATCGGCAAGGAAGTGATGCCGGAGGGCGTGCGCGTGGTGGAGGCCGCCGCCGATCGCTTCGGGATCGGCATCGAGCTCGAGCACTTCGACTGGTCGTGCGACAACTACGACAAGATCGGCAAGTGGATGCCCGACGACTGGAAGGATCGCATCGGCGAGTGCGACTGCATCTACTTCGGCGCCGTCGGCTGGCCCGCGCGGGTGCTCGACCACGTGTCGCTGTGGGACTCGCTCATCAAGTTCCGCCGCGAGTTCGACGAGTACGTGAACATGCGCCCGGTGCGGCTGATGCCGGGCGTGAAGTCGCCGCTGGCGGGCCGCAAGCCCGGGGACATCGACTACTTCGTGATCCGCGAGAACACCGAGGGCGAGTACTCGTCGCAGGGCGGGCGCCTGTTCGAGGGCACGGACCGCGAGATGGCGCAGCAGGTCTCGACGTTCACGCGCAAGGGCGTCGATCGCGTGATGAAGTTCGCCTTCGAGCTCGCGATGAAGCGCGACAAGCACGTGACGTCCGCCACCAAGTCCAACGGCATCTCCATCACGATGCCATACTGGGACGAGCGCTTCGCAAAGGTGGGCGAGAGCTACCCGGAGGTGCGACGGACCCAGTACCACATCGACGGCCTCACCATCCAGATGGTGCTCGACCCGGGCCGCTTCGACGTGATCGTCGCCTCGAACCTGTTCGGCGACATCCTCTCGGATCTCGGGCCCGCGACCGCGGGCACCATCGGCATCGCGCCCTCGGCGAACATCAACCCCGAGCGCGTCTTCCCGTCCCTGTTCGAGCCGGTTCACGGGTCGGCCCCGGACATCTTCGGCAAGAGCATCGCCAACCCCGTGGGGCAGATCTGGTCCGGGGCGATGATGCTGGACTTCCTGGGCAACGGCGACGAGGGCTGCCGCAGGGCGCATGACGCGATCATGGAGGCGATCGAGGCCGTGCTGCTGGAAGGCCCGCACACGCCGGACCTCGGCGGCAAGGCGAAGACGGCCGACGTGGGCAAGGCCATCGCCGAGGCGGTGGCCTCGGCGAGCTGACTCGGGCTCGCGAGCACGTGAACGTCCGGCGACGCGTGCATGTCGTGGTGCGCTGCGCCCTGATGTGCGCGAGCGCCGCCGCCCTCGGCACGTTCCTCGCGCCGGTCGCGGCAACCGGGGACGGCTGCGGGACCTTCCAGGTCACCATCCACAACGAGAACCCGGGCCAGAACTTCTCGCCGCCGGCCGTCGTCGTGCACCGGCCCGGCTTCAGGCTGTTCGAGCTGGACCGGCCGGCGTCGGAGCCCCTGTGGCGGCTCGCCGAGGACGGGGACACGGGCGGCTACGAGGCACTGGCCGGGGGCGATCCTGACGTGCTCGCCGTGGTCGTCGCGCCCCGCGTGCATCGCAAGCGCTCACCCACGGTGAGCACGTCGGTCACGGCCTGCGCGGGCCAGCGGCTGAGCGTCGCCGCCATGCTGGCCACCACCAACGACGGCTTCGTGGCGGCGCAGGACATCGCCCTGCCCGAGACACCGGAGGATGTGGTCAGCGCCGCGCTTGCGGCCTACGACGCCGGCTCGGAGGCCAACACAGAGTCCTGCGATCACGTGCCCTGCGAGGTGCACGGGCGCCGCATGCCCGAGGGTGCGGAGGGCGCGGTGCGACCGCATCCCGGGATCCGCGGTGACGCGGACATCCCGCCGGATCGCGGCTGGGACGGCGACGTGCTCGGCCGGGTGGTGGTCCGCAGGCTGCCCTGAGGAAATACGGGGACGCTATACCAGTTACGGGATTCCGTTTCGGACGTGCTCTGGACTGACTCCTGCAGGGCGTACCCGGATGTCGTCGTAGGAAATCGGTATACCGTCCCCGGATTGCCGGATTATCCGCGCCGCGTGCGGCGGCCCGCGCCGCGCATGGCGCGCTCGAGGGACTGCGCCGCCCAGGGCGGATGTGGGCGGAACCGTGCAACGAGCCGGTCGACGAAGCTGCGGATCTTGCGCGAGAGATGGCGCCGGTGGGCGTAGACGAGCCACAGGGCAACCGGGGAGTGCGTCCACTGCGTCATCAGCGGCAGCAGCTCCCCGCGGCGGACCGCGTCGACGACGAAGAAATCCGGCAGGTAGAGCAGCCCGAGCCCGCGCCGCGCCGCCACCACCATCCCCTCCGCGTTGTCGCACCGCCAGCGGCCGCGCACTCGCACCGTCGTCGCGCTCTGATCGCCCTGCCGCGCGAACGTCCACGCCCCCGGGCTGCTGTCCCCGTGTTGCCCGAAGGTGATGCACTCGTGGCGGGAGAGATCCTCCGGCGAGCGCGGCTCGCCCGAGCGCTCGACGTATGCCGGGCTCGCGTAGAGCGAGAACCGCGCCTCGGCGAGCCGTCGCGCCACCAGCCCTTCCGCCGGTGACGCGGAGAGTCGCACCGCGAGATCGAAGCCCTCGTCGATGAGGTCAGTCATGCGGGTGGTGAACGTGACGTGCACGCTGATATCCGGGTGATCGGCCACGTACCCGGCGACGATGGGTGCGATGTAGCGTTCCCCGATCACCGGCGGCAGCGACACCGACAGGTGTCCCCGCGGCTCGGCCTGGAGCTCCCGGGTGGAGAGCTCGAGATCCTCCATCTCCTCCATCAGCGTCTTGGCACGGGCGAAGACGTTCTCCCCGACCTCGGTGAGTCCGATCTTTCGGGTGGTGCGGTGCAGCAGCCGGGCCTGCAGCCGGTCCTCGAGCCGACGCACCTGGTTGCTCACGTAGGACTTCGATACGCCCAGCCGCTCGGCCGCAGCCGAGAAGCTGCCGGACTCCACCACCTGCACGAACTCGTCGAGGCCGATCAGTCGAGTCATCGTTTTCGAACAAGAACAGTGCTTTCTGAAAAATAGCCTTTATCTCGCCAGGAAGAAAGATCCATCCTTCAGCCGTCGCCGGACCCGAGAGCGACGCTCACAGCGGAGGACGAAGATGAACGCGACCGGCATCCATCACGTGGCCCTGACGGTGAACGACTGGGAAGCCTCGAAGGCCTTCTACACGGAGGTCCTGGGCGCCATGGGCGCGCAGGTGCTGATGGACCTGGAAGGCCCGCCCCACAAGGACCCGGACGGCCGCCTCCTGGTGCTCGGCGCCGAGGGCTTCATGGTCACGGTGTGGGAGGCGAGCCCCGAGCACCGGGGCAACCGCTTCCGGATGTACAACGTGGGCCTGCACCACGCGGCCTTCGCGGCGCCGTCCCGCGAGGCGGTGGACGCGCTGCACGAGGTCCTGGTGGGCATGGATGCCGACGTGCTCGACCCGCCGCGGGAGTACGGCTACGTCCCCGGCTACTACGCCACCTACTTCCGCGACCCGGACGGCATCAAGCTCGAGTACGTGCACGTGCCGGCGGCGGAGTGATCGGGCGCGACGGCAGCAACACGAACGGATTCAACACGCAGTAAGTCGACAATATGCATCAAGAATAGGATTCTCCAGGTCCAGGGCAATGCGCCCTACCAGCTCCTCGAAAGACAGTCGGCCGGCGCCGCGGCAATCCGGGGACGGTATACCAATTGCCTGCGACGACACCCGGGTACGCCCTGCTGAATCCAGTCCCGAGCACGACCGAAACGTGATCTGGAAATTGGTATACCGTCCCCGGATTGCTACCCCTTGCGTGCCAGCGCTGCGCCCGCACCCAGCGCGCGCAGCTTGCCCACCGCCACGTCCCGCGGCAGCGGCGCCATGCCGCAGTTGGTGCAGGGGTGGACCTGCTCCGCGGAGACGTGCCGGCAGGCGTCCCGGATGGTGGCGGCCACCCTCTCCGGCGTCTCCACCTGGAGGCTCGCCACGTCGATGGCGCCCACCATCAGCGCCTTGTCCGGCAGCAGCGACAGCAGCGACAGGGGCACCTTGGAGTTGGCGCACTCCAACGACACCTGGTCCAGCCGGCTCTCGTTCAAGGCCGGGAAGATGGCCTCGTACTGGCGCCACTCGCTGCCGAGCGTCTCCTTCCACTTGATGTTGGCTTCGATGCCGTAGCCGTAGCAGATGTGCACGGCGGTCTTGCACTGGAGGCCCTCGATGGCCCGGTGCAGGGCCTCGATGCCCCATTCCTTCACGTCGTCCATGAACACGTTGAAGGCGGGCTCGTCGAACTGGATCAGATCCACGCCCAGCGCGTCCAGCTCCCGTGCTTCCTGGTTGAGCAGGTCCGCGAAGGCCATGGCCATGTCCGCGCGCCGCCCGTAATGGGCGTCGGCGATGGTGTCGCAGATGGTCATGGGGCCCGGCAGGGTGAACTTGAGCCGGTTCCGCGTGTGGGCGCGGGTGAACCGCACCTCCTCGCTGTGCACCGGGCCCTTGCGCTTCACGGCCTCGGTCACGGTGGGCACGTCCACCGTGTAGCGGTTGTCCCGGATCCCCATCTTCGTCATCCGCTGCCAGTCGATGCCCTGCACGTGGTGCAGGAAACCGTGCACGAAGTGCTCGCGGAACTGCTCGCCGTTGCTGACGGTGTCGATGCCGGCGCACTCCTGCTCCTTCAGCCACACCAGCGCCGCGTCGCGCTTGCCGCGCTCCAGCGCGTCCCCTTCCAGGCGCCACGGCGCCCACAGCTTCTCGGGCTCCGCCAGCCACTCGGGCTTGGGCAGGCTGCCGGCGACGGTGGTCTCGAACACGTTCACCTCCTCTCTCTCGAGCGGTAGCTTTCCAGGAGGGCAGACCCCCTTGAAATTCTCATCCCGGGTGGTGGGAGTACATGGGCTGCCCCGGCGCCGGCGTGGTCACCCGCAGGATGCTGCCGGTCTCCGATTCCGTGATGAACAGCTCCCGGTTGCCGTCGCCGCCGAAGGCGCAGTTGGTGGTGGCGCGGCCCTCCGTGGGCGTGCGGTAGCGGTGGCGCGGCTCGCCGTGCTTGGAGAACGACCACACGCAGCCGTTGCCGGCGTCGCACACGTGCAGGGTGCCGTCGCGATCCATGGCCATCCCGTCGGCGCCGCTGTTGCCGCCGGCCATGGCGGTGAACACGCTTACCTTCGACGTGTGCCCGTCCGGGAAGATCGGCACCCGCCACACGGCGTTGCCCCGGGTCATGGCCACGTAGAGCACCGTCTCGTCGGGGTTCATCACCAGCCCGTTGGGGCTCGGCGCGTTGCCGAGCAGCAGCTCGAGCCGGCCGCTGTCCAGGTCGTAGCGGTAGACCCGCCCGGTGGGATCGTGCATCCCGGTCTGGCCCTGGTCGGTGAAGTACATGCGGCCGCTGGAGTCGAAGAAGAGATCGTTCACGCCGCGGAAGCTCTCGCTCTTGCGGTGGGTGAGCACGCTCTCCACGGTGCCGCGCGCGGCATCCAGCAGCAGGATGCCGCGGCGGTAGTCGGTGATGAAGATGCGCCCGTCGCGGTGGATCTTGAGCCCGTTGGGCCAGCCGTCGTACTCCGCCACCAGCGTCCACGCCCCGTCCGGCGCGATGCGGAACACGCGCCCGTAGGGAATGTCGGTGACGTACAGGTTGCCGTCGCGGTCGAAGCTCGGCCCTTCCAGGAACGAGCCCAGCGGACGGCCGGGCCGGTTGGCGGCGACCCAATCCGGGACGGTGTCGTGGTGGCGGAGCGCGTCGGGCACGCGGGTCCACACCGCCGCCTGCACGGTGTCGGGGGGCGGGTAGAGGGACATGGGTTACGCGGGCCCTCCTGCGGTCGCGAAGGCGCTGACGGACACGCTCAGCGGCCCGCGTGGCGGGCCAGGAAACCGGCCACCGCGTCGTTGAACGCCTCGGGTGTCTCGAAATACGGCGAGTGGCCCGCCTCGGGAAGCTGCACGATCTCGGCCCCGGGGACCCGCGCGGCCAGGCCGCGGATCAGCTCCGGCGGGAACAGGTCGTCGTGGTCGCTGGTGATGAACAGCACGGGCAGGTCGAGTGCGGCCAGCCGTTCCGGGGCAATGCCCTCGGCGCCGGCCAGCAGGTTCGCGGGCAGGTTCACGTTCAGACCGCCGATGTGGGCGTACAGGTACGCCTTCTCCGGCGCGCGCACGGGGAACCCTTCCGCCACCGCGGCGCGGCCCACGCCCTGCGCCTCGAAGCGCTCGCGGGTGTGCGCCAGCGCCGTCTCCACCTCGGGCAGGTCGATGCCCGCGGGGGTGTTGCTCAGCACCAGGCAGGACACCCGATCCGGGTGCTGCACCGCGACGCCGAGCCCGGTCCAGCCGCCCATGGACTGGCACACGACGGCGGCGCGGGCGATCCCCTCGGCGTCGAGCACGGCCACCAGATCGCCCGGGAAACGCGAGCGGGCGAACGCGCCTGCCTCGCAGTGCGAGCGGCCGAAGCCCCGGTGGTCGAAGACGATGACCCGGTAGTCCCGCGCGAAGCGCGGCACCTGCTGCCACCAGCTCGCCGCGTTGCCGCCGCGGCCGTGGGCGAACACCACCGCCGGGCCCTCGCCATGGCACTCGTACCAGATCTCGGCGCCCACCGCGCTCGCGAACGGCATGCAGCTTTCCCGCGGGACCGGCCCGAACGATAGCACGCCGCCCGCCCGCCCAGCCGCCGGCCCGGAGGCGCGATCAGCCGCCGACCAGGAGTCGCGATCAGTCGCCGGCGGGCGGGCGCCATCAGTCGCCCGCCAGCAGGCGTGCGAGGCAGCGCCGGTACGACTCGCGAGCCTCCCGCGCGTGCACGTGGCGCCCGTCGCGGACCACCTGCCGCCCGCCCACCCACACCGCGCTCACCGCGGTATCGCCCGCGGAGAAGATCCAGCCGTCCAGCCAGCCGTCCCCGGTACCCGCGCACAGGGAGGGGTGCGCCGTGTCCAGCGCCACCAGGTCGGCCCGCGCGCCGGCCTCGATGCGCCCGGCGTGGATCCCGCAGGCCCGCGCCCCGCCCCCGGCCGCGCGCTCCAGCAGGCCGCGGCCCGGCGATCCGGACCCCCCGTCCAGCACGTTGCGGCGCAGCCGCGTCAGGCGCTGCCCGTACTCCAGCAGGCCGAGCTCGGCTGCCGCGCTGATCTGCACGTTGCTGTCGGAGCCCACGCCGAAGTGGCCCCCATCGACGGCGTAGTCCGCCGCGGGGAACACCCCGTCGCCCAGGTTCGCCTCGGTGACGGGGCACAGTCCCGCCACCGCGCCGCTGGCCGCGAGATCGCGCCGCTCCGCCTGGTCCACGTGGGTCGCGTGCACCAGGCACCACCGCCCGTCCACCGGCGCGTGATCCAGCAGCCAGCGCACGGGACGCGCGCCGCTCCAGGCGAGGCAGCCCTCCACCTCCCGCAGCTGCTCCGCCACGTGGATGTGCACCGGGCCCTCCGGCACGGCCTCCAGCACCCGTTCCATGCCATGGGGGGTCACCGCGCGCAGGGAGTGCAGCGCGATGCCGGTGCTGGCGCCCGGGCACGCGGCCGCGATGGCCGCGACCCGGGTGCGCAGCTCCAGGAAGCCGTCCGGGTCCGTGACGAAGCGCTGCTGGGCGGGCAGGGCGGGCGCGCCGCCGAAGTCGGAGCACTGGTAGTGCACCGGCAGCAGGGTGAGCCCGATGCCGGTGGTGCGGGCGGCCTCGGCGATGGCCGCCGACATCTCGCCCGGATCCGCGTAGGGGCGGCCGTGGGGGTCGTGATGCAGGTAGTGGAACTCGGCCACCCGGGTGAAGCCCGACTCCAGCATCTCCGCGTAGGCCAGGGCGGCGACATCGCGGAGCTCGTCAGGGCCGATGCGGGCCAGGAAGCGGTACATCACCTCCCGCCAGCCCCAGAAGCTGTCCGCGGCGCCGGCGGGGGAGTGCTCGGCGAGACCCGCCATGGCGCGCTGGAAGGCGTGGCTGTGGACGTTGGGGACACCCGGCACCCCCACCGCGTGACGCGGCCCGGCGCCGCGCACGTCGCGCTCCACGCTCGTGATGCAGCCGTCCCGGCCCACGGCCACGCGCACGTCCCGGGCCCAGCCGGCGGGCAGCAGGGCATGCTCGAAGGTGATGGCGGCGGCGTCGCTCACGGATGTCCGCACGGCAGAGGCAGGCCACCGATGGTGCGACGGCGCGGTGGCGGGAGGCAACGGCTCCCCGGCGCAACGCGACGCCGACCCCGGCACCCTGGCGTTAGCGGGCCGATGTGGCAGACCGAGCTGCTGCCTCGCACCAGGGAGACGGGATGATGCCGGACGGCGCGGCACGCGGCCCGAGTTGGGCGGGCGCGAAGTGGATCCCGTCCGCCGTCGCGCTGCTCTTCCTGTCCGATGGCCGGGAGCCGTGGCGCTTCCGCGACCTGGACGACGCCTCCGCGTCCGGCTGGGATCGATCCCGGCTGCTGCAGGTCCCGGAGCGTGCCGTGGCCGGCCTGCCCTGGCGGGGCACCGTCCGAGGTGCCGGACTTGCCGCGCTTCGGCCCGGGCGCTCTGTGACGGTCTCTCCACCCCATTGCAGCCGTCGGCGGAAAGCGTAGGATCTCGTGCGCCCTGAAATAGAGCCGTCGCCGCGAGTATCCCCCGATGTCCGGGTGGAGGCGACGGCGGGCACCATTCGCCATGCTGCACCGGTCCTCCTCTGACGGGGGACTCTCGCGGCACGCGGCGCCGGCGACGGCGCCCGCCCCGCGCGTGCCACCCGGTCCGGGTGGCCGGCGCCCCCACGTTCAGTGCGATTCGACCGGCCGTTGCACGGCGGACGGCGTTCCGTTTCCTGTCTGAATCCGCGGCCGAGTGCCGCTTCCGGAGTATCCATGTCCACGCTCTCGTCGATGCTGTCGTCCTGGCCGGTGATCTGCGTGCTGCTGGCCGGCAGCGCAAGTGTCATCTTCATGTTCCTCCACCGCGCCGCACGCCTGGTCCCGGAGCCCTGGTACGTGAGTGAGAACGTGCTCGGCACCTTCCTGGCGCCGGTGGTGGTGATCCTGCTCGCCGCTGCGGCAGGGGCGGGCGTGGAGGCCGTGGGAGTGTTCCAGGAGTCCGGCGCGGGCGCTCTGCACCTGCCCGCGGCGGGCCTGCTGGCCCTGCTGTTCGCCGGCATCGTGGTGCTCCTGCACCGGATGACGCCGCGCGCTGAGGAGACACCGCAGAGCGCCCGGATCATTCCGATGCCCCAGCCGACCAACGGCCCCCAGGCGCCCACGGACGAGCCGCCGCGCCCGCTGCCGGTGGATCGCGCCGCCTGACACCGCGCCGCGCCGGCCCGCGCCGGATCACC
>JBFHNV010000087.1:0-22174 GCA_041593595.1 Gammaproteobacteria bacterium | reverse complement strand
GACCGGCGGCCAGCGCGACTCCCGCTACGAGGTGACGCCCACGCGCACCTACCGCAGCGACGAGCGCTTCTGCCGGGACTACGTGATGGACGCCATGGTCGACGGCCGCACCGACACCGTGCGCGGCACCGCCTGCCGCAATCCCGACGGGAGCTGGACGCGGATCTGAGCGAGGGCGGGCTTCGCGACGGGGCGGCGGGCACGCCGGGTCCCGGCGGCAGCGGGACTGCCGGCGAGGCACGATGAATACGCCGTGCGCACAGACCGGGGTCTGTGTGCCGCCCGCTGCTCGCCGCCCCGGGCTGCACACGAGATTGCTGCGACCGCGCGCTGGCCCCGCTGCGGTGAATCCGCCAGGATCGGCGGCCGCCTCCTGGACCCGCGGACCATGCGCTACCGGATTGGCGAGTCGCCGGAGCTCTCGACCTACGGCAGCACCGGTGACTTCGTCACCTTCACCGTCGTGCTCGGCATCCTCATCGGCGCCGCGCTGGTGTGGATCGGCTGGCGCGGGCGCCAGTGGTGGCTGGTGAGCTGGAACGCGGGTCTGGTGCTGGCCGGCCTCGCGTGGTTCGCCTGGACCTTCTGGCCCGGCCACGCCTGAAGACGCGCGGGGGGTGAGCGGCTTCGGGCCGCCGGACTCTGGCAGGGAATCTTGCTACTCTCACGCCGCCGACCCGCGCAGGGCGCGCTGCGCGCCGCGGTCACAGGAGCTGCCCGATGCCATCCAGCAACCTGCCCCGGTTCGACGAGCTGTACGTCGTCTCCGACATCCACATGGGAGGCGAGCCGGGGTTCCAGATCCTGCGCGAGGGGCCGCGGCTCGGCGCGTTCATCCGCCACGTGGCCGCCGTGCGCCCGGGCGAGCGCGTGTGCCTGGTGCTGAACGGCGACGTCATCGACTCGCTCGCCGAGCCCGCCATCGACGGCTACATCGCGGCGCGCAACGCCGAGGCGATGATGGCGCGCATCTATGCCGATCCCACCTTCGAGCCGGTGTGGTCCGGCCTTGCCGAGTTCGTGCGCGCCCCCGGGCGCCACCTGGTGATCGCCGTCGGCAACCACGACATCGAGCTGGCCCTGCCCGGCGTGATGCGCTCGGTGCGCGAGCACGTCACGGGCGGCGACGCCGCGGCCGACGCCGCGCTGCAGTTCGCGACCCACGGCGAGGGCTTCAGCTGCATGGTGGGCGGCTCGCGGGTGTTCTGCACCCACGGCAACGAGGTGGACGCGTTCAACAGCGTCGACTTCGACCAGCTCGCGCAGCTCGGCAACGCGCTGAACGCCGCGCGGGAGCCGGACATGGCGAAGTGGGAGCCGAATGCCGGCACCCGCATCGTCATCGACGTGATGAACCGCATCAAGCGCCAGCACCCGTTCATCGATCTGCTGAAGCCGGAGACCAAGGCCGCGGTGGGCGTGCTGGCGGTGCTCGCGCCGGACGAGCTCGGCCGCAGCCTGTGGCGGCGCCAGACCGTCGACATCGCGAAGTCCTGGCACACGGGCTCGCGGCGCGTGAGCGACCTGCTGTCCGCGAGCGGCGCCGAGGCCTCCGAGGTGGTGCCGCCGCACCAGGGCGCCGAGCTGCTCGCCGACGCCTTCCTCGGCGAGAACCTGAAGCAGGTGGTGGGCGGCGCGGTGCGCACGCCCGCCGGCGAGGACATGCTGCTGCAGGTGGAGCGCGACCTGCACGCCGGGCGGGCCCCGACGGACGGCGAGGACGTCGAGGCCGGGACGCTGGGCGCCTTCGACGGCACGATCAGGCTGTTCGTCGACCTGATCACCGGCGCGCCGAAGGAGGAGGCGCTGCGCGCCGCGCTGAAGGACTGGCTCGCGGGTGACGACACGTTCGAGCTGACCACGCGCGACGGCACCTTCGAGCAGATCGTGCCGCGCGTCGGGCCCGAGGTGCACTTCATCGTGACCGGCCACACCCACCTGCAGCGCGCGATCCCCTTCGGCGCCGGCAACAATCGCTACTACTACAACTGCGGCACCTGGATACGCCTGCTGCGCTTCACCCCCGAGGTCCTGGACCAGGCCCACGAGGCGGACTTCCACGCGCTCTACCAGGTGCTGGCCTCCGGCAGGATGGAGGACATCGACGCGGCCGAGATCCCCGGCAAGGACGGGGCCCGCGTGAAGCTGGTGATGGAGAAGCGCAGCACCGCGGTTCGCATCAGCGCGGACGCCAGCGGCGCGGCCGCCGGCGATCTGCTGCACGTCTCGAAGCCGGACAACGAGGGCAACGTGACGCTGCACCTCGTGCCCGGCAGCCACTTCACCAGGAGCTGAAGGCCGTGAACATCCAGACCACCGTCGTCGAGCTCCTGCGACCCGGACCGCCCCACGGGCAGCTGCTCTCGCCGCTGACCCGCTACATCGCGCTGTGCGAGGAGCACGGCCCGGTCACGTTCCAGATCCAGGTGGAACACTGGAAGCTGCTCACGCAGCTCGAGATGCTGCGCTACTACCTCCCGACCGGCGCGGGCACGGTGACGCGCGTGGAGAACTCCCAGCGGCAGATCGCGCTCAACGATCTCGGAGAGATGGTGCGCGGGATCCTGCGCGACCTGGTGACGGTCCCTGCCGAGCTGGGCCGCGCCGCCGGCAGCGAATCCGACCTGGTGCACCTGCGCCTGATCATGTCCGGCAGCGAGCTGGCGCTGCTTCCCTTCGAGCTCGGCATCGCGCCGCTCGGCTACCCGGGAGAGGGCGTCGAGCTGCTGCTGCAGCGTCGGGTGCCGACGATCCTCACCCGCGAGGCGCGCCGCGGCCGTGCGATGCACCTGCACTGGGATCGCACGCCGCGGGTGCTCTTCGTCAGCGCCGCGCCGGCGGGGACCTCGGTGCCCGCCGCACAGCACCTGCGCGCGGTTCGCGAGGCGCTCGAGGACTGGATCCCGAAGGCCGACACGCCCGAGGCACGGCTCGCCGAGACGAAGAAGCTGCTGACGGTGATCAACAACGCCACCATCGGACAGATCAAGGACGCCTGCGCCAGCACCGCGTACACGCACGTGCACATCCTCGCCCACGGCGCGAGCCGCGAAGAGCTGGGCAACGAGCAGTTCGGGATCCTGCTCTGCGCAGCGCCCGGCTCCGACGACGGGGAGGTGGTGTCCGGACGGCGCATCGCACAGGCGTTGCAGCACGATCTCAAGGAAGGGAAGGTGGCGCGGCGGCCGTCCGTGGTCACGCTCGCCACCTGCGATTCCGGGAACATCGGCTCGGTGGTGGCGCCCGGCGCCAGCGTCGCCCACGAGCTGCAAGCCTTCGGTATCCCGCTGGTCTTCGCGTCGCAGTTCCCGCTCACCAAGGCGGGATCGGTGACGCTCGTCAAGGATCTCTACACCGGGCTGCTGCGCGGCGACGACCCGCGCGTGCTGCTCTACAACCTGCGCGACAAGATCTGCGTGCACGGCGCACGCGACCACGACTGGGCCAGCCTCGTGTGCTACGCCTCGCTGCCCGAGGACTTCTCCGATCAGGTGCTGTGGTTCATGAGCGGGCAGACACGGCGTGCCATCGACGTGCAGCTGGACTGGGCGGAGCGCAAGCGCGAGGAGCCGGGCACGCAGGGTCTCGACATCGCGGAGGCCGCCATCGCGCGTGCGCGCACGCTGCTCAGCCAATGGGACGCCGCGCTACCGGCGCACGACGAGATGGGCACCGCGGCGCGCCAGGCCTTCGTGAGGAAGGCGCGGGTGGAGTTCTTCGGCGTGTCAGGGGCCACCGAGAAGCGGGCCGCGGAGATCTACCACCACCTCGGCCGCGAGCCGGAGTCGGTGCGCTGCCTGCAGGCGTCGATCACCTGGTACAAGCGCGCGGTCACCTTCGATCCCACCGCCCACTGGCCGGCGACGCAGTACCTGTCGCTGTCGGCGGTGCTGGAGCAGACGCGCGAGCCGGACGTGCTGCGCGCGACGCTGGAATGGGCGGAGCGCGGGCTGGGCGACGACGACGCCGGAGAAGCCGCGTGGGCGCACGGCACGATGGCCGAGCTGAAGATGCTGCGCCTGTACCACGACCGCATCCGGTCCGCCGCGGGACGCCGGGCGGTGGCGGCGGACGTGGAGAAGCACTGCCAGAGCATCGTCGCGCTGGTGGGACGCGAGTCGTTCCACGTCCGCTCGACACGGCGCCAGTTCAATCGCTACCTGCGCTGGTGGGACAACGAGGCGTTGCAGGGCGTCGCCGCGCGCGCGGTGGCTGTGTTCGACGGGCCCTGAGGGCGCGTCCCGGAGCACCGTTCGCCGCGCACCGCCACCGGGCGCCTCGCTATCCTGCTGCTCGCGTGACCTCGGGCACGTGGAGGTGCTCGGCGAAGAATTCCAGCGAGACCTCGGGGTGCTCGACCATGTACAGGTAGCCGTCGAACCTGTGGGTGGTCTCGGGAAACAAGCCCCTGGCCACCGGCGTCGCCGACATCATGGCCTTCACGTCGGCCACCGAGCCCCACACGTCCCCGGTGCTCTGCACGTAGAGCATCGGGGTCGAGGCGGCGCCCCGTAGGGCGTAAACGGGCTGGATCGAATCGAGCTTCGGGCCGCCCGCCAGGCTGTAGACGATCTGCGTGCCCCACCCCATCACCCGCCCGACGGGGCCGAAGGCCTTGTTGAAGTTCCTGAAGAAGTCACCGACCGTGGTGGGTTGCACCGCGATGCCCGCCTTCAGCCGGTCGGTGTGGGCCAGGGCGAACACGATGCAGTTGCCTCCGTTGGAGAAGCCGATGGCGCCGATCCGGTCCAGGTCCACGTCGTCACGGGTCTGCAGATAGTCCAGGGCGCCGAGAAGGTCCAGGTGCTCCAGCCACCCGGCGGTGTAGACACCGCGCTGTTCGCTCTGCCCGAAGTTGCGGATGTCGAACAGGAGCTGGGCGTAGCCGGCTTCGTGGTAGGCCTTGACCAGGGGCATCAGCTCGACGCGCTTGCCGCCGGGAAAGTCGTTGAGGAGGCTGTCTTGCCGCGTGCCCAGTCGGTTCCACGGCCAACCGTGCAGCACGATCAGGGTGGCGGCCCGACCGGCGGCCCTGGCCGGCAGGAACCACCCCTCGAGACGGGTGCCGTCGAGGGCCTCGAACTCCACGTCCTGGTAGTCGATGCCCGCCGCCTGGCGCGGATCGGTCCACAGCGCCGCACGGCCGGGCGCGATCATCATGCGCGCCGAGAATCCGATGGCCACGGCGAACAGCAGCGCAACAACGCCGGCCACGGCCAGGACGATCTGATGGGCCTCCATGGTCAGAGCGTCTTGAGATACTCGATCAGGGCCGTCTTGTCGTCGCCGGGCAGGTCCGTGCCGTACAGATGCCCGCCGTTGCCGTTGCCCGGCAGCGAGGTGTCGTAGCGAAACAGCTTCTCCGCCTCCGGCCCGCCGGACACGTAGCCCAGGCGCACCGGATCGTAGACGTCGTAGCCCCGGTGGAAGACGGCGGGGCGCCGCGCCGGCGGCTCGAGCAGATCGGCCATCGTCGGCACCGAGCCGTTGTGCAGGAACGGCGACCGCAGCCACACCGCGTCCAGCAGCACGGAGTTGTAGCCCACGGTGTTGCGGATGAACCACTCCTGTGGCCAGCCGTAGTTCTCCTTGGAGGTGCGGTTGTAAGCCTCGACGGTGGCATCGTCGATGAGGGCCCAGCGGTGCGGGTCGGTGCCGATCTCGTCGATGGGGATGATGCGCCCCGCGCCCTCACGGCCAATCTCGTGGCAGCCGGCGCAGTTCGCGTCCCACACCGTCTTGCCGCGCTGGGCCAGGGCATCGTCGATGGGGAACGGATACTTCGGTGGCGGCTGGACCAGCCACCAGTCGCGTAGCCGGTTCAGGTTGTCGCGGCGCATGTCCTCCTCGCTGGAGCCGGCCCCCACCGCGGCGTTCTGCATGGCCTTGTCGAGTGAATCCGTGAAGCCGTCCCAGTGATAGGTCTTGATCGCCTCGCGTGCCTGCAGGTTGAACAGCAGCGGGATGTCGGGGTTGCCGATGGACCCGTCGCGCGGACGCTTGGCGAAGTGGTACTTGAGATCGACGAAGGCGATCCAGCGCCCCGGCCCCACGTCGGGAACGTCCCACCACCAGTTGAACCGCTTCTCCAGCGCCAGGAGCTCTTCCTTCATCCTGGGGATGATCAGGTAGCCGTACAGCAGCTTCTCGAGGAAGCTGAGCTCGCCCGCTTTCTCCATCGCCGGGATGAGCACGTCGCGATTGAATCGCTCGTCCATGCCGGCGGCGATCAGGAATCGCAGGTACTCCTGCCCGTAGAAGGAGACGTTGGTGCCCGAGAGGTAGTAGACGGGCTCGGATTCGGGCGTCTCGCGATAGTGGGACAGGTGGCACGCGGCGCAGGAGAAGCTCACCCGGTCGAATCCCACCCGGCTCTTCGTGATGCCGATGGGGATGTCCATGCCCGCCTCGTAGACGAAGCCGAACGCGTCGTAGCGGGCGCCGGGGCCGGCCCGGTCGGGGAGCTTGTCGGCGAATACCTCGGGCAGGACCTGCCAGACCTTGAACGGGATCCCCGCCGTGACCTCCTGGCCCACCGAGCCGTACTTCATCAGCTCGCGGATGTCCTCGAACTCGGGCGCTTCGCGCCGGAAGAGGTTGTCCCAGGCCAGGTATCCGACGACGCCGGCCAGCACGGCGACGACGCCCAGCACGGACAGGAACCTGCTCTTTCTCTGGCCCATCTGTGGTCACCTCCGCAGTGCCGGTTTCCGTCGCGACATGGTGCCGTCAGGTCAGCGACGCACGTCGGTCAATATGGTCACATAGAATCGCCGCGCATGCGATCATCCCCACCCGTCACGCCGAATGCGTGGCGCTGCCCCTGGCCGGCACCGTTGGCCGACGACACGAGGCGGTGATCAGAAGAACAGCCACCACACCAGCAGGACCAGGAGCACCAGGACCAGTACCACGCCGCCCGCCGCGATCAGCACGAAGTACAGAATTCCCTTCGCGATGCCCTCCAACGGAATGTCGATCAGTGTCGCCCAGGTCCAGTCGTTCTGCGCCGGCATCCTGTCCAGCCGGTAGCCGTTCGCTGCCGCTTCCGCCACCGTGGACGGGACCTTCTGCGCGTACGGCTTGAACAGCGGGGTATGTTGCAGCCGCTCCCATCTCAGCTCACTGGTAAAGGCTTCCCGCAATTCTTCTTCCGTCCAGGGTATCGTCTTCCACTCCCCGACATACTGCACGTATTCCATCTTGCCTGGCAGCGTCCGCACGAGCTCGGACACCAGCAGGTCTCGGACGATTTGCCGGTCTCGCTCCACGGTGAACCTGGACCGGTCGAAGAGCGGCAGGATCGTGTTCACCGTCTCCAGCGTCCTCTGATTCTTGGCGTTCTGAATCTCGGATTCGACTCCGCCGCCCGTAATACGCAGGGATACCGGCGGCCGAGTAGCCGCAAGGTTTCTGAGCAGCACGAAGTTCGGATCGTTCAACTCGTCGCAGACGATCGAAGCTCGCATCGATGCAACGGTGTACTCGTAGATGCACCAGCCGCGCTCCAGGAAATCCCGTGCCGCCAGCACCAGCACGTTCGTAATCAGCGCGTTCATGTCCGACAGGATCGCCAGCAACGCCGCCTCGTCTTTGGGCGCGGCGGTGTCCTGTGGAAAGGACGCATAGTCGTAGATCAGGAAACAGTTCTCGAGCGACCGGAGCTTGGCGAGCTGCCGTCCCTCGGGATCCGGATGGTCCGTCCCTTCCCAGCGGTGGGAGATGAAGAGGACCGGCTGCAGATATCGGCTGGATTGCGCCGCGGCGAGCCGCGCACGAGCGACGTCTCCCGCCTCGGAGACCGTGTCCTCGAGCGTCGCGATCTCCTCCGCGTTCAGTACCCACGACGGGCAGGCATAGCGCACCGTTGCCGTTCGCTTGCGCCAGGAACGGCGGATTTGCAGCATCGTCCCGGAAACCTCTCCCGCGTCGCATGTGATGGTGCTCCTGGGGTGGTCGGGCTCGGGCAGCGCGATTTCCATCAGGCCCGGACGGACCGAACGCGGCAGAGGGATCTCGTGGCGCGCGTACTCGACCGGCGTCTCGAGGTCCAGTTCGGCCAGCCTGTCCTGCGCGCGGACCAGGGCCCTCAGCTCCCGCAGCACACCCTCGGCGGCCCGGCGCCCCGCCCGGTATTCGCTGAGGGTCGGTCCGCAATGGTCGCGGTACTCCGGGAATCGCACCCAGGACTTCAGGTCGCTGGCATGCATGATCTTGACCTTGTCGCCACTCGCGGACACCCGGTCTCCCCCGATCCGATGACGTTCTGCTGAACACCCTGTCCGAATCCCGGATCACCGTCCTCCGCGATGCAGGGTATCGCCGATGTGGGATTCCTTGACAGCTGGCGCGAGCAGCATGGCTTGCGAGAGTGCGATCGGTTGAGCTATCCGATTGATCCATGGACCGTCTCAGGGGGGGCGGCACGGAAATCGCGCCACATCGCCCAGGCGGCATCGAGGCGACACCACCCGCAGCGGGCGCGGCCCGAGTGCCCTACCCCGTGTCCGACACTACAGGTACCACAGCCATGAACAGGCTCTACTGCGGCCTCGCGGGCATCGCCCTGCTGGCGGGCGGCCTGGCGCTGCTCGGGTCGCGGCGACGGCGCACGGGCGCCTGAGGCGGACGGGACCGCGGCCCGCGGCCGGATCGCGCGGCCGCCGCGACGCGGGCGCCGATCAGGCCTTCGCCCGTGCGCTCACCACCCAGCCGTCCACGTTCTCGCCGAGCTCCTTGCGCAGCACCTCGCAGCGGGCGTCCTCCACCAGGAAACCACTGTCGTCGAGCACCGCATTCAGGTAGCCGATGGCGTGTGCGTACCGGCCGTGACTCTCCAGCACGAACGGACGCCCGTCGTCGGAGTCGAGCTGCTCCACGGTGAACACGAGGCACCCCCGGGGTTTCAGGTGTTCCCTCGCTGCGCGGAACACCGCGTCCAGCGGCCCGAAGTAGCACAGCGTATCGGCACTGACGATGACGTCGTACCTATGCCGGGTGTCCGCCAGGTGTGCCAGCAGCTCCGCGCGGTAGAGGTGGTCGTAGCAGCCCGAGCCGCGCGCGAGGCGCAGCATCTGCGGGGACAGGTCAATCCCGGTCAGGGTGCGGGCGAAGGGCCGCACGGCGCGTCCGCACAGCCCCGTCCCGCAACCGAGATCCAGTACCTCGAGCGACGCATCCGGCTCACCGTGCCGGGCGCGCAGCGCCTCGGCCACGAGCCGCGGGCCCTCGTACTCCAGCCGGCCCAGCTGCGCCTCGAAGGAGCTGGCGAACTGGTCGAAGGTCTCCACCACGAAGGCTTTCGAGGCCTTGTCCGGCACGTTCCGCCCGGTGACCGCCGCGAGCATGTGCGCCGCGATCACGTTCCCGGGGTCCAGCTCGAGCAGCTCCTGGTACATGGCCGCTGCCTCCGTGCTGCGTCCGGCGTTGGACAGCAGGCGGCCCAGGATGAGGTACGACACCGACAGCCCGGGATCGAGCTCGACCGCGCGGCGGAAGTGCCGCAGCGCGCCGTCCACTTCCTTGACCGCCGCCAGGGTGGAGCCGAGGTTGAAGTGGGCGAACGCGGCATCGGGGGCGAGCTCCACCGCCTTCGCGAGACGGTGGAACGACTCCTTGTAGTTGCCGCGGTAGCGCTCGATCACGCCCACGTTGCTCATCGCCTCGACGAGGTCCGGCCGGATCTCCAGCGCGTTCAGATAGCAGGTCAGGGCCTCGTCCACGTGGCCGTGATCCCGCAGCATGTTGCCGAGGTTGTTGTGCGCATCGGCATAGGCGGGATCGAGCTCGAGGGCTTGTCGGACGAGGTCGATTCCGCTGCGCGCCTCGCCTTGCTGGTAGCGCAGCAGGCCGAGGAAGTGCAACGCGTCGACGGACCGGGGATCCGCCTTCAGGATGCGCGTGTAGATGCGCTCCGCCTTGTCCAGCTTGCCGGATCGGTGGAGCTTGAGGGCCTTGCGGATGTCGAGACTTCCCCTGGGAATGACGGATCTCCTTTGCCGTGAACACTCGCGGGGCCTGGAATTCTGCTACGCATCATGCGCCGCCACAATCGTCGCCAGGGTCGGCACTGTCGCATTGCGCGCGGAGCGCAAAGCCACACGATCACTCCCGGGCACAATCCACGCCGGTTGCGTTGCACGGACGGCCAGGGTGCCGGCCTCTACCTGGTCACGCACCTCGGCCGGGTGCACAGGAGCACGGCACGGCGCGCATCCAGCACCGTGATGGTGCCGTCGCCGTCCAGGTCTCTCGGATCGTCGGCGCCCTGGGCCGCCCTGTTCCGCGCGGCGATGATCAGACTGATGTCGTCCAGATCCACGTCGCCGTCGCGATCGATGTCTCCGGGAAGCGGCGGGGTGGTCACCTCGACCAGCACCTGGTCGAAGACCTCCTTCTCGCCGTCCGTCACATCGACCCGCAGCACGTACATGCCGGCCACGTCCGGGATGAACGAGGCGGTCGGGCTCGTGGGATCCAGGATTTCCGCGTCGGTCAGGAGGCTCCCGGCCGGGATGGACACCAGGCTCCAGCGGAAGGCCAGCGGTAGCGGACCACCGTCTGGATCATTGCTGGCGGTGGCGTCCAGGTGGACCGTGTCGCCCAGCACCGCCGTCTGGTCCACGCCCGCGTCGGCGTTGGGACCGACGTTCGCGAGCTCGGTAGTGATCACGACGATGTCCTCATCCTGCCCCACCGGGTCCGTGACCCGCAGCTGCAGTGTGTACTCCCCGACCACGTCCGGAACGAAGCTCGCGAGGGGCGCGGTGGCATCGGTGATGGATGCACTCGTGAGCCCACTGGCTGGCGGCAGGGACAGGAACTGCCACAGGTAGCCGAGATCGTCGGTGGTGCCGTCGTCCTCCCTGCTGCCCGTTCCATCCAGCACGACCAGGTCCAGGACGTGCACTGTCTGGTCCGGCCCGGCATCGGCGTGCGGCGGGGCGAGCGGGGTGAACGCGGACAGCATCGACGTGGCGGCGCCCGAGAGGTGGCCGTCGGAGACCGTCAGCGAGAGCTCGAAGTCACCGGCCACGTCGGGCGTCAGCTTCACCAGCGGCTGATTGGCGCCCACCAGGTCCGACTGCAGCAGCGTGCTTTCCGGCGGCTTGGACAGCAGGTGCCAGGCATAGTCCGGTATGGGGTCGTTGTCCGGATCGAAGGATCCGCTGCCGTCCAGCTCCGCGGTGTCGCCCACGGCGACGCTTCCGGGCGAGGCGATCACGGCCACCGGTGACCGGTTAGGCGTCAGGGGATCCCGGTTGCTCTGCACCTCCTGGAGGTCGGTCAGGCCGTCGCCGTCCGTATCCGGGTTGAACGGATCGGTTCCGATGACGCTCTCCTCGGCGTCGCTCAGCCCGTCGTTGTCATCGTCTGGATCGCAGGCATCGCCCACGCCGTCCCCGTCGTTGTCCTCCTGACCGGTGTTCGGAACCGTCGGGCAGTTGTCGCTGGCGTCGGGAATGGTGTCGTTGTCCTGGTCCGGCGGCGGTGGCGGTGGTGGAGGTGGCGGCACCGCGGCGATGCTCACCTTCAGGTTGCGGGGGCCCACGTACACCAGAGCGCCGGGCGCGTCGATGGCCTGCTGGCTGGGGCCATCGAGGTAATCCAGGGTGGCTTCCGAGTAGAGCCTGACATCGGTGTCCCGGTCGAACACCGACAGGTTCGCGTCGGATGCGAGCAGCTCGGACGGCGACGTGTCCGAGTGGATCTCGAAGCGGTCACCCGCGAAGAGGTAGAGCACCGTGTCCTGCGGGGAGACCCCGCGTCCGGCGAGGCGCTGCAGCTGCCTTTCGCTGTGCCACAGCTGGCCGGCGGGGGTCCTGACGGTGCCGTAGAAGGACGGACTTTCCAGCGTCGCACCGGTGAACAGGAAGTGCTCCTGGGCACCCGCCGGTCCGCCCGCTGCGAGCAGCAGGACGATGCCGACGCAGAGGATGCGGGGAAGGCGCATGGCCAACGCTAATTCTTGGTCGATTTCGTCAGGTTGTAGCTGAACTGCTTCGAAGCGCCCGGGGCACCCTTGTCGTCCTGGGGCGTGTAGGTGACCTTCACCTCGGTGAAGTTGAGGGCAATGGTCTCCGTCTGGCGTTCATCGGTGCCTGCGCTGCCCTGGGAGATCTTCGAGATGATCACGTTCTTCATCTCGATCTTGACGTACTCCACGGCCTTCTCGCCATCCCTGCGGATGGTCAGGTTCACCTTCGGGATCGATTGTCCCAGCGCCAGCTTCTGCATCAGCTCCGTGGTCGACTTGTCGACGAACTTGACGATCTTGATGTCGTTGACCGTGACCTTGCCTGGATCCCGGCCGGTGCCGGCCTGCACGGCGACGCTTCGGCTCAGATTCCACGACCAGGCCAGAACGTCGATCTCGTTCTTGTGCTTGGCGTCCGCCGACTCGCCTTCCACGCCTTCGACTTTCAGGAACAGGGAATCCGCGAACACCACGCTCGGTGCGGCCAGGGCCGCCGCGAGGGCCAGGGGTACCGCGGCGCGGGCCGCTCCGGAGGTTCTCGAGTGGGAATTTCCGGCCATGTGTGACCTCCCAGGATGGCGCCTCACACTAGTCAATCACCAATTCGGTACCCCAGCAAGATGGTGCAATCGGGGGGACCTGATCCCTGGTGACCTCGGGGTCACCACGGAGTCCCGGCCGGCCCCCGGTGCCGCCGTGGCGAGGACTCGTCGTCGGGCCCCGGGAGCGTCGGCGGCGCGTCAGCGCGCCGGCACGACGCGGCGGCGGTGGCGGGCGCTCGGGGCGAGGGCTCCGCGGTCACGCACGCCGTGACATCGCGGGCGCGGCTCAGTGGGGTAGCCGACTCCACTGTCGTGGCACCGTCGCCCGGCGCCTGCAGGCGCCGCGTGTCCCGGAGGTCGACCTCGTCGTGCGGCCCTGACGCCGGTCTCCGGGTGGGCTCACGCGTGAGGGGTGAGCGACGCCGAGCGCCGGCGCCATCCGAGCGCGGCGATGCCGAGACCGAGGAGCGAGAGGCTCGAGGGCCCGGAGAGCGTTCGGCTCGGATCGGGAAGGAACGCGAGCCCGCTCGCCAGGCCCACGAACGTGCCCGGCGGCGGCGCGAACGTCAGCGCGGCGGTGTTGAGGAAGTTGGCGGCATTGCCGCCCGATGACGCGTCGCTCCGCGCCTGGCTCTCGGTCCAGAGCCGCAGGTCCAGCCGGCCGACGGTGGCCGCGTCGGTGTCGGCAGGAAGCGTGAAGAGGAACTCGCCCGAGCCCGCCCAGGGCCCCACCAGGATCTGCTCGACCAGCTTGCCGTCGGCATCGGGACGCGCGACGGCCGTCACACCACGGCCGGCCTCGTCGATGATCAGCACGTAGAGCACGGCCGCCTGGTTCACCAGGACCTCGACGTAGGCGAAGTTCCCGGCCCTGTCGGACTGAAAGCTGCCCGCGACGTTCAGGCTCGCCCCGACGACACAGCAGGGGGCCTCCCCGTTCGGCGGGGAGACGCCACCGAGCGGGGGAATGTAGAAGTCCGTCGCCGCGGCGGCGCCGGCCGCGATGGGTGCATTGCCAATCGGTAGGGGGCTGTCGTTCCCGACACCCCGTTGGTTGAGCGTGCGCGCCTTCACCGCGAATTCTCCCACCGACGCAACGCCGATCGCCAGGCTCGCGGCGAACGGGTCGCCGCTCACGACCTCATCGTAGATGGCGAAGAACCGGTCATTGCCGTTGTACGAGGCGTAGAAACCGGAACCCGGAAAGGGGACGAAGTCGCCCGTCGTCTGCGCAGGCGCCAGGGCGACGGTCCCGAAGTGGCTGAGGATGCCGACCGAGCCCGGATCCCAGGGCGCCAGGACGACGGCGGACGGCGCGGCGAACGGAAGCAAGGCCGTGGCGAGGAAGACTCGGCGCAGGCTGCGGGTGAACGAAGATCGAAGGTGGCGAGACATGGGGCACTCCTCTGGGTCTCGACGGACGGTTGCCGGTGGGAGACGCGTCATTCCCTGAGCACAGGCGCCCGCGGGACGCCGACGGCAGGCAATCTGGCCGGGGAGGCGTCAGAGTTGCGTCAGAGAGCCGTCAGCGCCCCGTCTGCGGACGTTTTCCACGCCTGGGCACGGGATCTACAATCGGCCTGCAGAGCCCGAGGCTGCGCCCATGGAAGCAGTGCGAATCACCTTGCTCGGTGGCTTTCGGGTCACGGCACCGTCGGGCGAGCCGATCGCGGTTTCCAGCAGGAAGTCGAGGGCACTGCTCGCGTACCTCGCCCTGCACCCCCGGGGCGCCTGTCCACGCGACGAGCTGGCCGCGCTCCTGTGGGACGAGCACCCGTTCCGCGACGCACGCCACGGATTGCGGCAAAACCTCCTCGACCTGCGCAAGGCGCTCGGCAAGCAGCGGTCGGCCGTCCTGTACACGGAGGGCGACGCCCTCGGCATCGACCTCGACGCGGTGCGGGTCGACGTCCGCGACTTTCTGCGCCTCGCACGCCTCGGCACCCGTGACGCCCTCGCCGCCGCCGCGAACATGTACGCGGGCGAGCTTCTGGTGGGGCTGAGCCTGAACGAGGGCGCCTTCGAGGACTGGCTGATGGCCCGGCGCAGCTGGCTGCACGAGGCGGCGTGCGAGCTGCTGCTGCGGCTGGCGACGCTCGAGAGCTCGGTTGACAAGCCGGGCGCCATCGAGACCTGCCGGCGGCTGATCCTCCTCGACCCGCTCGACGAGGCGGCGCATCGACTGCTGGCCCGGCTGCTCGCCGACACGGGCAGGCCTGCTCGTGCGCTCAGGCACCTTCGCGCCTGTGCGACGCACTTTCGCACCGAGCTCGGGGTCGCGCCCGAACCTGCCACCGGGAAGCTCGCGGCGGAGATCTCGCAGATCGCGGACGATGCCGATGGGCTGCCGGGTGCCGCCGTTGGTTCGCCGACCGCGAGGTGCGAGGAACCTGCGCTCGCGGTGCTGCGGTTCGACAACCTCGGGGGCGAGCCCGGACTCGAGTCGATCTGCCGCGGGCTCGCGGAGGACGTGAGCACGCAGATCGCCAGGCACGCCCAGGTGCGCCTCCGGGGCCGCGATTCGAGCTACTCGCCCCGCGGCCTGGGCGAGGACGCCCGGGCGATCGGGCGCGAGCTCGAAGCGCGCTACCTGGTCGGAGGATGCATCCAGCGAGCCGGTGCGGGGTTGCGCCTGACCGTCCGGCTCGTCGACGCGGAGACCGATCGGCAGCTCTGGGCAGAGACGTACGACGAGGACGGCGCAGGATTCGAAACCCGGCGAGACGAGCTCGCCCGCTCCATCGCCGCCAGCGTGAGCGGGCTCGGCGGCCACGTCACGCGGGCGGAGATGGCTCGCGCTCTACGGGGAAGCGGCGCCCCGCCGGGCGCCCACGAGTGCTTGCTGCGAGGGCTCCATGCACTCAGGAAGTTTGAAGGCAGTGCCCTCGTGGAGGCACGACGGTGGTTCGAGCAAGCCGTCATGCTCGACGCGAACGACGCGCAGGGCTACGCGTGGCTCGCATGGGTGCACTGGAACCGCGTGGACCTCGAGTGGAGCGACGACCTCGCCCTCGACGTCCGCCGGACCTACGAGCTCGCGCGCAAGGCGGTCGAGCTCGACGGGGCGCACTACCTGGGCGTCTCGGCGATGGGCGCTGCGCACCTGCTGCGCCGGGAGTACACGCAGGCGTTCGCTGCGCTCGAGCGTGCGCGCTCGCTCAACCCGAGCGAGCCAGACCTCGCCCTGGTGCACGCAGAGTGGCTGGTCTACGCGGCTCGTCCGGACAGGGCCGTGAATGCCATCGAGGAGGTCATGCGGCTCAACCCCCGGCATCCCGTGTGGTACCAGCTGGACCTGGCGCGGGCGCTGGCACACGATCGCCGATACGACGAGGCCGTGGAGATCTTCTCGAAGATCCCGGGCCCGCCTGCCCGGATCCACCTCGACCTGGCGGCCTGTCATGCCGCCATGGGAGCGATCGACACCGCGAGAGCGCACGCGCGAACGGTGCTCGAGGAGAACCCGGCGTTCTCCTTGCGCCGGCACATCCGCTACATGCAGCAGCTCCCCTTCCAGCGCCCGGCGCGGCTCGAGTGGTACGCGGAGGGGCTGCGCAGCGCTGGGTTGGCGGGCTGAGTCCAGGTTGGTGGCGGTGGGGTCCCCTCGGTCTTCGCTCAGTGCGCGGTCGGCTCGCCCTGGGCGACCGTCGGCAGGTCGTCCAGGTGGTCGACCTGGTCGACCAGCGCGTTGCCCACCCGGAACACCTCCTGGTGCACCCGGCTGGCGGTGCGCAGCATCTCCGCCAGCGCCTTGCGCCGTTTCTGGATGTCCGCCTTCTGCTGGCCTATCCGGTTGGCGAGGGACGCAAGCTTGTCGTAGGCGGCGGCGAGCTCGCGCTCCTTTTCCCGCAGGCTGCCGGCGTAGCGCGCCTGGAGCTGCCGCTCGTGGGCCTCGATTCGATCCCGCGCCGCGCGCTCGATCCGCTCGAGGCGTTGCGCGAGCTTCTGCTCGAGCACGCTGCGCTGCCGATCGAGGCAGTCAGTGACGTACCGCCCCATCTCCCGGCCGACGTCGCGCAGCAGCTCACCCACGATCGCCTGCGGATCCAGGTCGACCACCCGCTCCGCGGGCTCTGGCACGTCCGCCCGCGTGGAATCGGGCGGTGCAGGCGGCGCCGGCTGCACCTCGGCAGTAGCGCCGTCGCCGGCGGGCGAGTCCGACTCACCGAGGGCGTCGCGCTGGCGGGTCACCTCGTCGATGAGCGCCGCGAGCTCAGCGCTCGTGGTGGTTTCGCCGAACATGTCCCGCGGGGCCGGCTCCTGCGCCGCGGGCGATGAGCCTGCGTCCTTCCTCGTCTCGGTCATGGGCTTGATCTCCAGGATTGCGCGACTCAGTGGCTGCTCCAGATATGCCACCTCGAAACCTCGCTCCACCAGCAGGAACGCGGCGAGCCTGCACTCGTCGACGTTCTCGCCGCAGAGCACGTACGTGCGGGCGCGGTCCAGCCGGCGCGACTGCAGGCGGAGCAGGTGCAGCGGAAGCCGAATCGCCTCGTCGAACGCGTGGCTGCGGCCGTTGCCGGTACGGCCGTCGCGGACCTCCACCCAGTTGCCGCCCTGCTCCACCAGCCAGCGGCCCTGGCTGGGACTTACGCCCTGCACCAGGGGCGTGACCACGAGATCCAGGAAGTCGGATTTGGACAGGCGCATGACCGTGCCCGCGCGGACCATGCGCACGCTGGCGTTTCGCGGCGCGCCCGAGATGAGCGCCTCCTCGCCGACGCCCTCCCCCGGCCCTACGTCCGCCAGGTGGACCTCCTGGCCCCGGGCGGTCGGCTTTCGCACCACCTTGCAAAGGCCGGATTGCACCACGTAGTAGTAGTCGCCAGCGTCTCCCTGGCGGATCACCTCCTCCCCCTCGCCCACTTCCACCTCTTCCATGCGGTCGAAGATGCGCTGGATCGCCTCGGCCGAGAGTCGCAGGAAGGCGTGGGACCGCAGCAGTCGGGTCTGCCAGTCGGTGGAGGTGTCGGCATCGATCTCTAGCACCTCCAGGGTGCCGCCGCCTTCCAGCACGTTGTCGGCCTCCTGGCACGCGCGCTCCAGCGCGACGCGCCCCACTCGCAGGATGCTGACCGAGGACAGCGCCCTTACCGAGTCGCGCTTGCACGCGCGGTCGTCCAGTGGACGCTTTCGCGGCTCGCGGTCCGCGTCCAGGATGTCGAGCACCTGGCCGTCGATGGAGCGCTCCACGCGCCCCGACAGCAGGTAGCTGAAGAACGGGTCTTCCTCGCCCTGGACGTGAATCTGCTCGCCGGCACGGAACTCGACCAGGGTGCACGCGCTGGCGATCAGTGCGTCCTGCGCCGCGGCGGGCAGGTGCGACATGGGCACCAGGTGCCGGAAGAGCTCCCGGTAATCCGGGTCCGCCGCCATGACGCTGGTGCCTGCTGCGAGCCCGTTGCTCGGATGGGAGGAGCCGGATGGCGACGTGAACACGGTTACATCCCCTGGAAACCGAGCCGCGGACCACGCGGCCGTGCATCATGGTGAACGAAACGCGTCACCAGCGCAGCCGCGTTACGGATTGTCGCACGTCATCCGTGCGCCGTTGACCATGCGACGTGGCTTGCAGGCGGCGCTCCGCCGAGCACCGCGGCCTGGACGTTGCCCGGGTCGACGATCGTTCGGGTACGAGGCGGGCTGGCGCACGCCGGCATCGAGCACGCGGTGTAGCCGCTGCTCCCGGGTCATGGGTGGCCGGTCTCGCCGTGGCGAGGCTCGTCCTCGGATCCCGGGAATGTGGGCGGGAGCCGGCACGACACGGCGGCGGTGGTGGGCGCTCGGGGCGAGGACTCCGTGGTCACGCACGCGGCGGCTCCGCGGGCGCGGCGCCATCAAGGTCACCACGCGCTGCCTGAGGGATCGAGCGTCTCGAACGGGCCGCTCCCGGCATCCTGCCTCCCGCCTCCCGCGGCATTCGTCCATGCCTGGACAGCAGAACCCGGTGGCGCCTCCGTCGCTGCCGCAGGAGTAGCAGGCACCGCGACTGCTCTGGTATCGCGCCGGCGAGCCCGCGCGCCTCGGTGCACAACGCGAATACCCCTTATCTCGCGACGCGCTCGCTATACTCGGTCACGGCGATGCACGCCGTGGACAGGGTTGCGCCCGCTCGTGAAGACCGCCACGGTGTAGCGACACGGCCGAATTCCGGCCGTCGGCTTTTCGAAATTGCAAAGGTAATCAACGATGAAAACGAGTGAAGGGAAGAGAGGAATCCTCACGACGGCGTTCACGGCGATGCTGGCAGCGGCCATCACGATCGCGGCGGGCGCCCCGGCCGCGGCGCAGGATCGCTCGTACATCCTCGCCACCGCCACCACCGGCGGCACCTATTACCCGGTGGGCGTCGCGCTCGCGACCCTGGTGAAGGTCAAGCTGGAGCCGAAGGAGAAGATCGCGATGAGCGCCATCAGCTCCGCAGGCTCGGCGGAGAACATCAAGCTGCTGCGCGAGAAGCAGGCGCAGTTCGCGCTCCTGCAGGGCATCTATGGTGCCTGGGGCTGGGAAGGCGAGGGTCAGCTCTCGGCAGACGGGCCGCAGAAGCACCTGCGCTCCGTCACGATGCTGTGGCAGAACGTCGAGCACTTCGTGGTCAAGTCGGAGCTCGCGAAGTCCGGCACCATCGACGACCTCGCGAACCTGAAGGGCATGAAGTTCTCCATCGGCGCGCGCAACTCGGGCACCGAGGGCTCGGGGCGCCAGATCCTGGGCAACCTGGGCATCGACCCGGACACCACGTTCGATGTCGTCTACCAGGGCTACGGGCCGAGCGCCGAGGCGCTGCAAAACGGCACCATCGCCGGCATGAACACGCCGGCCGGCGTCCCCGTGTCCGCCGTCTCGCAGGCCTACGCGGCGATGGGCGACAAGATCACCATCCTCGGCTTCACCGACGAGCAGCGAAAGCGCGCCAACGGCAAGTACAAGCTGTGGACGACCTACGAGATCCCGGCCGGCGCCTACCCGGGAATGGGCAAGCCCGTGACCACCATCGCGCAGCCGAACTTCCTCGCGGTGCACGCCGACGTGGACGAGGACGCGGTGTACCAGATCACCAAGGCCATCTACGAGAACCTCGCCTTCCTCAACAACATCCACGCCGCGACGAAGGTCATGGACGTGAAGAAGGCCATCGACGGGCTGCCGGTGCCGCTGCATCCGGGCGCCGCCCGTTACTACAAGGAGGCCGGCGTCGAGGTCCCGCCGGAGCTGATGGCCAACTGATTGCATCGTGGATGGCGCGCGGGCGGCGCAGGCGCCGCCCGCGCGCCCGACATCGCACGGGCTGGCAGACAGGGGGGAGACGTCGATGTCAGAGCTGACCCATGACAGCTACGAGAAAGAGCTCGAGGAGGTCCAGTCGACGGTGCGCGCCGCGCACTCGGCCAGCGGCCGGGTGGTGTTCTGGCTGGGCATCGTGATTTCCCTCGCCCACATCTGGTTCAACACCTTCGCGACGCTGCCCGAGCTGACCACCTCGGCGCTGCACTTCGCGGGCTTCGGTCTGCTGTGCGCGCTGATCTACCCGCTGAAGACAGCGCGTTCCGATGGTGCCCGGCGCGCGGTGCTCGCGGTGGACGTGGTCCTCGGTCTACTGGCGGTCGCCTGCGTCGTGTACCTGCTGCTGATGGAGACCGCGTACTACGAGCGCGGCTCCAACTTCATCGCCAGCGACTGGGTGTTCTCCATCCTGTGCGTGGTGCTCGGCATCGAGTTCACCCGGCGCACGACCGGGTGGATCATTCCGGTGCTCATCGTCACCGCGCTCACCTACGTGATCTTCTGGGGCCGCTACGTGGGCGGCGTGTTCCACTTCCCGGGGCTGAGCGCGGAGACCATCCTGTTTCGCCAGTACATCAGCACGGACGGCATGTTCGGCTCCATCGCCCGCATCTCGTCGACCTACGTGTTCATGTTCATCCTGTTCGGCGCCTTCCTGGTGCGCTCCGGCGCCGGCGACTTCATCATCAACATCGCGCGTGCGGTGGCCGGCAAGATGGTCGGCGGCCCCGGGCTGGTGGCGGTGCTCGGGTCGTCGCTGATGGGGTCGATCTCCGGCTCCGCGGTGGCCAACACCGCGTCCACGGGCGTCATCACGATTCCGCTCATGAAGAAATCCGGGTTCCCGGCGCGCTTCGCGGCCGGCGTCGAGGCGTCGGCATCCACCGGCGGCCAGCTCATGCCGCCGGTGATGGGCGCCGGTGCCTTCGTGATGTCGAACTACACCGGCATCCCGTACATCGACATCATCGCCGTGGCCTTCCTGCCGGCGCTCATGTTCTTCCTGTCGGTGGCCTTCTTCGTGCGCATCGAGGCGATGAAGCTGAACATCGTGGTGGTCGAGGACGACGCGCCGAAGATCGGCGAGGTGATGCGCGACGGGGGCCACAACCTGGTGCCCATCGTGGTCCTGGTGGCGCTGTTGATCTACGGCTTCACCCCCACCTACGCGGCGGGCATCAGCATCGTGTCGGTGATCGTCGCGTCCTGGATCTCGCCTCACCGCATGGGGATCAAGGCGGTGGCGGAGGCGCTCGCGCTGGGCGCACGCAACATGGCCGCCACCGCGGTGCTGCTGGTGGCCGTCGGCATCATCGTCAACACCGTGGAGACGACGGGGATCGGCAACACCTTCTCGCTGATGATCACCGGCTGGGCGGGCGGCAGCCTGCTGATCACCATCCTCCTGGTGGGGATCGCGTCGCTGGTGCTGGGCATGGGTCTGCCCGTTACCGCCGCCTACATCGTGCTCGCGACGCTCTCGGCGCCCGCGATCAACGACCTGATCACGCAGGCCGAGGTGGTCAATGCCATCGCGGCCGGGCAGGTGCCCGAGGCGGCGAAGGCCATCTTCATGCTGGTGGCGCCGGACAAGCTCGCGGCCATCGGCTCGCCGATGTCGCAGGGCGACGCGGCGGCGCTGGTGGCGCTGATACCGCCCGAGTTCTATCGCCAGGTGGTGGAGCAGACGCTCAGCCCCGCGGCGATCACCGCCGCGCTGCTGTCGGCGCACATGGTCATCTACTGGCTGTCCCAGGACAGCAACGTGACCCCGCCGGTCGCGCTCACCGCGTTCACCGCCGCGGGGATCGCCGGCACGCGCCCGATGGAGACGGGTGTGACCGCGTGGAAGCTCTCGAAGGGGCTCTACATCGTGCCGCTGCTGTTCGCGTACACCCCCTTCCTGTCCGGGGACTGGGTGCAGGCGCTGGGCATCTTCCTGTTCGGCTGCTGCGGCCTGTTCGCCCTCGCCGGCGCGCTGGAGGGCTACCTGGAGGTGCCGGTGTCGTGGCCGCTGCGGGTGGTGTACGCGGTGATTGGCGCCGGGCTGCTGTGGCCTGCCGGCTGGCTGGTGAACTTCGCCTTCCTCGCTGCGCTGCTGGCGGTGGTGGTGATCAGCGTGCGCCTGCACCGCAAATAACGGGGACGGTATACCAATTTCCTTTCCTGTACGGGCCCTTCACCGCGCACCGTCACTCCACCACCGCGTCGCCCGCCGCCACCGGCTCGCCCCGCGACACCCGCGCGATGTTCTCGAACATGCGCCGCACCGTGGGCTCGAAGGTGTCCGCCGCCATGGCGGCGCGATGGGGCGTCAGGGTGAGGCGCGGGATCCCGCGCAGCGGCGAGTCCGCCGGCAGGGGCTCGGTCT
>JBFHNV010000086.1:0-22477 GCA_041593595.1 Gammaproteobacteria bacterium | reverse complement strand
TGACGTCCCGGAAGCCGGCGGGCGCCCGCCTCGGCGGCGCCCGCCGGCACCGGTGGACCCCACCACGGGAGCGCAAGCGTCATGGCGACGGTCGCAGGGGTGCAGCCCCTGGGCACCTGGGCCCGTCTCAGGAGCAACCGCAACTTCCTGGGCGCCTGGTTCATGCTGCCGGCCGCGGCGTTCCTGCTGCTGTTCCTCACCTATCCGCTCGGCCTCGGCATCTGGCTGAGCTTCACCGACACGCGCCTCGGGCGCGACGGCACGTTCATCGGGCTCGAGAACTTCGACTGGCTGAATGACGACCCGGTGTTCTGGCTGTCGGTGTTCAACACCTTCCTCTACACCATCGTCGCGAGCGTGTTCAAGTTCGCGCTGGGCTTCTATCTCGCCATCGTGCTGAACAACAGCATGCCGTTCAAGGCCTTCATCCGCGCCATCGTGCTGCTGCCCTTCATCGTGCCCACGGTGCTCTCCGCCATCGCCTTCTGGTGGATCTACGACGCCCAGTTCTCCATCATCTCCTGGTCCCTGGAGAAGCTCGGACTGATCGACCAGTACCTCGATTTCCTGGGCGACCGCCACAACGCCCGGGCATCCGTCATCGTCGCGAACATCTGGCGCGACATCCCGTTCGTGGCCATCACGCTGCTGGCGGGCCTGCAGACGGTGCCCCAGTCCCTCTACGAGGCGGCCACCATCGACGGCGCGTCGCGCTGGCAGATGTTCCGCTTCATCACCTACCCGATGCTGACCCCCATCATCGCGGTGGTGATGACCTTCTCGGTGCTGTTCACCTTCACCGACTTCCAGCTCATCTGGGCCATGACCCGCGGCGGGCCGGCGAATGCCACGCACCTGATGGCGACGCTGTCGTACCAGCGCGCGATCCTGGGCGGCGCGCTCGGGGAGGGCGCCGCCATCTCGACGGCCATGATCCCGTTCCTGCTGGCGGCAATCATGTTCAGCTGGTTCGGCCTGCAGAACCGCAAGTGGCAGCAAGGCGAGGGGGACGACTGATGTCCGAGGACGGCAAGAATCCCGGCGTGCCGGCCTACGTGCAGAGTCGCGAGGCGCGCCAGCGTGCCGAGAGCGAGGGCATGGACTACCTGCAGACGCGCTACCAGCGCTTCGTGGTGGTGTATCTGCCCGTGCTGATCTTCCTCTTCGTCCTGCTGTTCCCCTTCTACTGGATGGGGCTCACGAGCGTGAAGCCCAACGAGGAGCTCATCGACAAGACCGGCAATCCCTGGTTCGTGATCAGCCCCACGCTGGACCACTTCAAGCACCTGCTGTTCAATACCGATTACCCGAAGTGGATGTGGAACACGATGATGGTGGCCGTGGTCGCGACGTTCCTGTCGCTGGCCTCCAGCGTGATGGCCGCGTACGCGATCGTGCGCATCCGCTACCGCGGCGCCCGCACCATCGGCGGACTGATCTTCCTGGCCTACCTGGTGCCGCCCAGCATCCTGTTCATCCCGCTCGCCATCATCATCTTCGAGTACGGGTTGTACGACAGCCCGCTGGCGCTGATCCTCACCTACCCGACCATCCTCATCCCGTTCTCCACGTGGCTGCTGATGGGCTACTTCAAGTCCATCCCCTACGAGCTCGAGGAATGCGCGCTCATCGACGGCGCGACGCGCTGGCAGATCCTGGTGAAGATCGTGCTGCCCCTGTCCGTGCCCGGGATCATCTCGGCCGGGATCTTCTCCTTCACGCTGTGCTGGAACGAGTTCATCTACGCCCTGACCTTCATCGCGAGCTCCCAGAACAAGACGGTGCCCGTGGCGGTGCTCTCGGAGCTGGTCAGCGGCGACATCTACCACTGGGGCGCGCTGATGGCGGGGGCGCTGCTCGGCTCGGTGCCGGTGGCCATCGTGTACTCCTTCTTCGTCGATCACTACGTGGCGTCCATGACCGGGGCGGTGAAGGAGTAGCGGGCCGGCGCGGCGCGGTCGTGCTCTCGGGGCACCCGGGGGCGGATCTGGCCCACGTGGTTTGCATACGGCTGGTTCCGGAAAACCCGGAATTTCAATGAATTGCGTTCCTTTTACTTTTCAAACGAAAATCACGAATTGTGAAACCGAACATTCCGCGCTAGATTCCGCGCCACAACAACGCACCACCAGGAGGGGACGATCGTGACACCGAAGACGACGCTGGCGATGGCGATGGCATCCGCCGCGCTGCTGTTCTCGGGCGCCAGCCAGGCCGGCATGGCCGAGGCCAGGAAGTGGGTGGACAGCGAGTTCCAGCCCTCGACGCTCTCGAAGGACGAGCAGATGAAGGAGATGGAGTGGTTCATCAAGGCCGCGGAGCCCTTCAAAGGCCTCGAGATCAACGTCCTGTCCGAGACCATCCCTACCCACGAGTACGAGGCCAAGGTGCTCACCAAGGCCTTTGAGGAGATCACGGGCATCAAGGTCAATCACCAGCTCCTGGGCGAGGGCGAGGTGGTGCAGGCCGTGCAGACGCAGATGCAGACCAAGCGCAACCTGTATGACGCCTACATCAACGACTCGGATCTCATCGGCACCCACTCGCGCCTGCAGCTCGCCGAGAACCTGTCCGACTGGATGGCCGGCGAGGGCAAGGACGTCACCAACCCGATGCTCGACGTGGAGGACTTCATCGGCAAGTCATTCACCACGGGGCCGGACGGCAAGCTCTACCAGCTCCCGGACCAGCAGTTCGCGAACCTGTACTGGTTCCGGTACGACTGGTTCCAGCGTCCCGAGCTCAAGAAGAAGTTCAAGGAGATGTACGGCTACGAGCTGGGCGTGCCGGTCAACTGGTCGGCCTACGAGGACATCGCCGAGTTCTTCTCCGTGCACGTCAAGGAGATCGACGGCGTGCGGGTGTACGGCCACATGGACTACGGCAAGCGCGCCCCCGACCTGGGCTGGCGCATGACCGACGCGTGGCTGTCCATGGCGGGCGCCGGCGACAAGGGTATTCCGAACGGCCGCCCGGTGGACGAGTGGGGCATCCGCATGGAGCCGGGTTCCTGCAACCCCGCCGGTGCCTCGGTCACGCGCGGTGGCGCCGCCAACGGCCCGGCCGCGGTGTACGCCATTCGCAAGTGGGACGAGTGGCTGCGCAAGTACGCGCCCCCGGGCGCGGCGAGCTATGACTTCTACCAGTCGCTCCCCGCCCTGTCGCAGGGCAACGTCGCCCAGCAGATTTTCTGGTATACGGCCTTCACCGCGTCAATGGTGGCGCCGAAGAGCGAGGGCAACAACACCGTCGACGATCAGGGCATGCCCCTGTGGCGGATGGCGCCGTCGCCCCACGGCCCGTACTGGGAGGAGGGCCAGAAGCTCGGCTACCAGGATGCGGGATCCTGGACGCTGTTCAAGTCCACCCCGGTGGATCGTCGCAAGGCGGCGTGGCTGTACGCCCAGTTCGTGGTCTCCAAGACCGTGGACGTGAAGAAGAGCCACGTGGGCCTCACCTTCATCCGCGACAGCACCATCCGACACGCCTCGTTCACCGAGCGCGCCCCGAAGCTGGGGGGCCTGGTGGAGTTCTACCGCTCGCCGGACCGCATCAACTGGACGCCCACCGGCATCAACGTCCCCGACTACCCGAAGCTCGCCCAGATCTGGTGGCAGCAGATCGGCGACGTGAACTCGGGTGCGTTCACCCCGCAGCAGGCCATGGACCGCCTCGCCGCCGAGATGGACCTGGTCATGTCGCGCATGCAGAAGGCGGACGAGAAGGCGAAGACCTACGGCGGCTGCGGCCCGCGGCTGAACGAGGAGAAGGACGCGTCCTGGTGGCTCGCCCAGCCGGGGTCGCCGAAGGCCAAGCTCGCCAACGAGAAGCCCCCGGGCAAGACCGTCAACTACGACGAGCTGGTCAAGCGCTGGCAGACGCAGTAGCGGGCACGGCCCGCGTCAGGGGCATGCCGGGGGACGCGCCGCGTCCCCCGGCGCCACGCCACGCGACAGCCACGGCACATGGCCACCTCGCCCAGCGACAGCATCGGCCTGAGCGACCGCCAGCGCGAGATCCTCGCCTTCGCGCGCACCTCCGGCCGCGTGCAGGTGGAAGTGCTCGCCGGGCGCTTCGAGGTCACGCCGCAGACCATCCGTCGGGATCTCAACCGGCTGTGCGAGCTGCGGCTCCTGCAGCGGGTCCACGGTGGCGCCGTCGCCAGCACCGGGACCTCGAACATGGGCTACGCGGCCCGGCTCCAGCTCGCCGCCGCAGCCAAGGCGGCCATCGGGCGGCGCGCGGCCACGCTCATTCCGAACGACGCCTCGCTCATGATCAACATCGGCACCACCACCGAGCAGGTGGCGTGCTACCTGACCCGCCACGTGGGGCTGATCGTGATCACCAACAATCTCCACGTCGTCGACATCCTGCGTCCCGCCGAGAACATCGAGCTGGTGATCGCCGGCGGCACGGTGCGGCGCGAGGACGGCGGCATCGTGGGCGATATCACCGTGGACTTCATCGAGCAGTTCAAGGTGGACTACGCGGTGATCGGCGTGTCCGCCATCGAGGAGGACGGGGCGCTGCTCGATTTCGACATCCGCGAAGTGCGCGTGGCCAAGGCCATCATCGCCAACGCCCGGTCCGTGATCGTGGTGGCCGACGGCGTCAAGTTCCAGCGCAGCGCCCCGGTGCGCATCGGCGACCTCTCCCAGGTCGACTGCTTCGTCACCGACAGGACGCCGCCGGCGGCATTCCTGGAATGCTGCGCCGCCCAGGGGGTGCGGGTCGAGGTGGCGCAGCCCGACGCGGCGCTCGACGCCCGCTGAGCAGGACCGGTCGATGGCCATCGAGCTGAAGGACGTGGTGAAGCGAGTGGACGGCGAGACGCACATCCACCGCACCACCCTCACGCTCGAGGAGCACGGGTTCAACGTGCTGCTGGGCACGACGCTCGCAGGCAAGACCACGCTGATGCGGTTGATGGCCGGCCTCGAGCGGCCGAGTTCCGGCACCGTCTCGTTCCGGGGCCGCGACGTCACCGGCGTTCCCGTGCAGGAGCGCAACGTCTCGATGGTCTATCAGCAGTTCATCAACTACCCGAACATGACGGTGTTCGAGAACATCGCATCGCCGCTGCGGGTCGCGGGCGTGCCCCGTGCCGAGATCGTGCAACGGGTGCGCGCTGCCGCCGAGCTGCTGCGGCTCTCGCCCATGCTCGAGCGCCGGCCCGGCGAGCTGTCCGGCGGCCAGCAGCAGCGCACCGCCATCGCGCGGGCGCTGGTCAAGGACGCGGACCTGGTGCTGCTGGACGAGCCGCTGGCGAACCTGGACTACAAGCTGCGCGAGGAGCTGCGCGAGGAGCTGCCGCCGATCCTCGAGGCGAAGGGCGCGACGGTGGTCTACGCCACCAGCGAGCCGCACGAGGCGCTGCTGCTCGGCGGCCACACCGCGACCCTGCACGAGGGGCGGGTCACCCAGTTCGGACCCACCGCGGACATCTACCGCCGGCCGGTCGACCTCACCAGCGCCCAGGTGTTCGCCGACCCGCCGCTCAACGTGGCGCGCGCGGTGAAGCGGGGCGATCGGTTCGAGATGGACGGCGAAACCCTGGCGTGGACGGCTCGCGGCGCGGCCCGCGGGCTCGCCGACGGCGAGTACCAGGTGGGGCTTCGTCCCTATCACTTCACCCCGGCGCCGGCGGGCGACGAGCCGGTGCGGGTAGACGCACGGGTGCTGGTGGCAGAGCTGTCGGGCTCGGAGAGTCTGGTGCACGTGCAGGTGGGCGGGCACACCTGGGTGTCCCAGTCCCACGGCGTGCACGCGGTGGCGGTGGGCACGGTGGAGCCCCTCTACATCCAGGCCGGGCGGTTCCTGTACTTCGACCCCAGCGGCGCGCTGGCGGCCACCTGAGCCGAGGAACCCCCATGGCACGCATCACCCTCGACCACGTGCGGCACAGCTACGCGGCGGATCCCACCGAGGATGCGGAGTGGGCGCTGGAGCGGATCGATCTCGAATGGGACGACGGCGGCGCCTATGCGCTGCTCGGCCCGTCGGGCTGCGGCAAGTCCACCATGCTCAACATCATCTCCGGGTTGCTGCGCCCCACCCGCGGACGCGTGCTGTTCGACGGCGAGGACGTGACCTCGCTGGACCCGGTGCACCGCCACGTGGCCCAGGTGTTCCAGTTCCCGGTGGTCTACGACACCATGACGGTCTACGACAACCTCGCCTTCCCGCTGCGCAACCGCGGCGTTCCGGCGCCGGAAGTGGACGCGCGGGTGCGCGAGGTCGCGGCCATGCTGGACCTGGAGGCCACCCTTGCCCGGCGCGCCTCCGGCCTCACGGCCGACGGCAAGCAGAAGATTTCCCTCGGTCGCGGGCTGGTGCGCGAGGACGTGAACGTCATCATGTTCGACGAGCCGCTCACCGTGATCGACCCGCATCTCAAGTGGCAGCTGCGCTCGAAGCTCAAGCAGGTCCACCAGGACATCGGGGTCACCATGATCTACGTGACCCACGACCAGACCGAGGCGCTGACCTTCGCCGACCAGGTGGTCGTGATGTACGAGGGCGAGGTCGTGCAGATCGGAACGCCGGTCGACCTGTTCGAGCGCCCGCGGCACACCTTCGTCGGGCACTTCATCGGCTCGCCCGGCATGAACATCCTGCCGTGCAGCATCGATGCGGGGCGCGTGTCCTTCGACGGCGCGCCGGTGCCCCTGGATGCCGAGCCGCAGGTGCCCGGTGGTGGAACGATCCAGCTCGGCGTGCGCCCCGAGTTCGTGCGCTTCGCCGAGGAGGGCATCGCCGTGGAGGTCGCGCGCGTGGACGATCTGGGACGCCACAAGGTGATCGAGCTTCGCCGGGCCGGCCACAGCATCAAGATGCTGGCCGGCGAGGACGATCCGGTGCCGGCGGAGAACGCGCGAGTTCGCTTTGATCCCGCCTACACCCAGGTGTACGCGGACGGCTGGGCGATCACCTGAGGGCCGACACGTGAGCCGCAAGACGACGAACCAGAAGGCCTGGCTGCTGGTGGCGCCCGTCGTGGCGCTGGTGGCCTTCAACGCGCTGATCCCGCTGATGACGGTCGTCAACTACTCGTTCCAGGAGACCTTCGGGGACAACGTGTTCTTCTGGGAGGGGTTCAAGTGGTACGAGCAGGTGCTGCACTCGGAGCGCTTTCACGCGTCACTGGGCCGCCAGTTCCTGTTCACCGGCATGATCCTCGCCATCGAGATCCCGCTGGGGGTGGCCATCGCGCTGGCGATGCCGCGCAAGGGGATCGGTGTGTCCGTGTGCCTGGTCCTGATGGCGTTGCCGCTGCTGATCCCGTGGAACGTCGTGGGCGCCATGTGGAACATCCTGGCCCTGCCGGACATCGGGCTGCTCGGGCGGGCGGTGAACGCGATGGGCGTCGATTACAACTTCACCCAGGACCCGACGTCGGCGTGGGTCACCACGGTGGTGATGGACGTGTGGCACTGGACGTCGCTGGTGGTGCTGCTGGCCTACGCGGGGCTGTGCGCGATCCCGGACCCCTTCTACCAGGCGGCCCGCATCGACGGCGCGAGCGGATGGGCGGTGTTCCGACACATCCAGCTGCCGAAGCTCAAGCGGGTGCTCACCATCGCGGTCCTGCTGCGCTTCATGGACAGCTTCATGATCTACACCGAGCCGTTCGTGCTCACCGGTGGCGGGCCCGGGAACACCACCACCTTCCTGTCCATCGACCTGGTGAAGATCGCGCTGGGGCAGTTCGACCTGGGACCCGCCGCGGCCATGTCGCTGATCTATTTCCTCATCGTCCTGCTGGTGTGCTGGGTGTTCTACACGCTGATGATGCGCGGCGAGGAGCAATAGGCCATGCGCTCCTGGAAGTGGGTCGTGCCCACGCTCTACATCGTGTTCCTGATGCTGCCCATCTACTGGCTGCTCAACATGTCGTTCAAGACGACCAACGAGATCCTCGGCACCTTCTCCCTGTGGCCGCGGGAGTTCACCCTGGAGAACTACAAGAAGATCTTCACCGATGCCACGTGGTACACGGGTTATCTGAACTCGCTCATCTACGTGGTGATCAACACGCTCATCTCGGTGACGGTGGCCCTGCCCGCCGCCTATGCGTTCTCCCGCTACCGCTTCCTGGGTGACAAGCACCTGTTCTTCTGGCTGCTGACGAACCGCATGGCACCGCCGGCGGTGTTCGCGCTGCCTTTCTTCCAGCTCTACTCGGCGATGGAGCTGTTCGACACCCACATCGCCGTGGCGCTGGCGCACTGCCTGTTCAACATCCCGCTGGCGGTGTGGATCCTGGAGGGGTTCATGTCCGGGGTGCCGAAGGAGCTGGACGAGACCGCCTACGTGGACGGCTACTCGTTCCCGCGCTTCTTCGTGAGGGTCTTCATTCCCACCATCACCGCCGGCATCGGCGTGGCGGCCTTCTTCTGCTTCATGTTCTCCTGGGTGGAGCTGCTGCTGGCAAAGACGCTGACGTCGGTCGATGCGAAGCCCATCGCTGCCACCATGACCCGCACCGCGAGCACCTCGGGCTACGAGCTGGGGCTGCTCGCCGCCGCCGGATCCCTCACCATCGTGCCGGGCGCCTTCGTCATCTACTTCGTGCGCAACTACATCGCCAAGGGCTTCGCCCTCGGGCGCGTGTGACGGCGGGGCTCGTGCGATGTCGCTTTCCTGGATGGCGTGGACCTGGCCGACCGCGGGCTTCTTCCTGTTCGTGCTGCTGGCCCTGGCGGCCATGGGGTTCTGGGAGTGGCGCCGCCCCGGCGGCGCGCCGCGGCGTGGCATCCTCGGACTGGACACCACCCGCGGCGACCGCCTGTTCATCACCATGCTCGGCGCGGCGTTCATCCACCTGGGATGGCTGGCGGCCTTCGGGTCGCCGCTGTGGGGTGCCACCGCGCTCAGCGTGGCGTTCGGGTTCGCGGTGTTCCGGTGGGTGTAGCGGGCCGGGCCGTGGCCGGGTCGCTGCGCGAGGCCAACGTCGGGAAGCTCGCCAGCGGGTGCTTCGACGTGCTCGTGGTGGGGGGCGGCATCAACGGCGCGGTGTCGGCGGCTGCCCTGGCGTCGGCGGGCGCGCGGGTGGCGCTCATCGATCGCGGCGACTTCGCGGGCTTCACCAGCCAGCATTCCTCGAACCTCGCCTGGGGCGGGATCAAGTACATGGAGAACTGGGAGTTCTCCCTGGTGCGGGATCTCTGCATGTCGCGCAACGAGCTCATGCGAAGCTACCCGTCCTCGGTGCGCGAGATCCGCTTCCTGACGACCATCTCGAAAGGCTTCCGGCACCACCCGCTGGCGCTGCTGGCGGGGTCGTGGCTGTACTGGCTCATCGGCAACGGCTTCACGCGCCCGCCCCGCCTCATGGGCCGGCGTGTGCTGGAGCGCGAGGAGCCGGTGGTGGCCACCGACGGCTTCGCCGGCTGCATCGAGTACTCGGACGCGTACCTGTACGACAACGACGCGCGCTTCGTCTTCAACTTCGTGCTCACCGCGCTGGACCGGGGCGGCGTGGCGGCGAACTACGTGGAGTCCCTGGGCGCCGAGCGTCGCGATGGCGTCTGGCGCACGCGGGCCCGGGACGTGGTCGGAGGACGGGAGCTCACCATCGAGTCGCGCGTGCTGGTGAACGCGGCGGGCGCCTTCGTGGACGAGCACAACGCCGTCACCGGCCAGCGCACCACGCACCGCCACGTGTTCTCCAAGGGCATCCACCTGATGGTGGACCGGGTCACGCCGAACCGCCGGGTGCTCGCCTTCTTCGCCGACGACGGGCGGCTGTTCTTCGTGATCCCCATGGGCTCGAAGACCTGCCTCGGCACCACCGACACCCGGGTGGAGGATCCGCACACCGAGGTGACGGACGCGGATCGCCGCTTCGTGCTGGACAACATCAACCGCCGGCTCAACCTGCCGCGACCGCTCACGCCCGAGGACGTGATCGCCGAGCGCTGCGGGGTGCGGCCGCTGGCGGTGCGGGCGGGGAGCGGGCAAAGCGAGGACTTCCTGCAGCTCTCGCGGCGCCACGCCATCGACCTTGACCGCGACAGCGCGCACCTGAGCGTCTTCGGCGGGAAGCTCACCGACTGCGTCAACGTGGGCGAGGAGATCCGCGACCACGTGGCCGGCCTGGGTGTCGCCTTGCCGCATCGGCGCTTCCGCTGGTACGGCGAGCCGCTGGGGCCGGTGCGCGACGAGTACTACCATCGTGCGCGGCTCATGGAGCTGGACGCGCTGACCGCGCCCCATGCCAGCGAGCCGCTGTCCGGCCGGCTGTGGCGGCGCTACGGGCTGAAGGCGCTGGAGGTCCTGGAGCGCGTGCGGGAGGACCCGGAGCAGGCGCGGGTCCTCATCGAGGGCACCGAGTACATCCGCGCCGAGATCGATCTCGCGGCGCGGCGCGAGATGATCGTGAAGCTGGACGACTTCCTGCGCCGTCGATCCAAGATCGCGCTGATGATGCGCCGCGACGCGATCCGCGAGGCCGGCGGCTTGATGGAGGCGTGCCGGATCCTGTTCGGCAACCAGGCCGAGGCGCGCCACGACGAGTACTTCGCGCGCAACGACTGAGCGCATCGGCGGGCCCGGGCGATGCGATCCAGGAGCCTGCCTGCGGGGGCATCGCAACGGCGCCAGGACCCAGGTGAGCCGGATCGCCGCCGCGCCGTATCTGTGAGCGGCGGCGGGAACGAGGAGGACAGCCATGAGCAGCAGCACACGCATCCTGGCCATCGACCAGGGCACCACCAGCAGCCGCGCCATCGTGTTCGATGCGGACGGGGCCATGCTCGCGGTGGCGCAGCGCGAGTTCACCCAGCACTACCCGCAGCCCGGCCACGTGGAGCACGACCCGGAGGAGATCTGGGACACCACCGTGGCGGTATGCCGCGAGGCGCTGGCCAAGGCGGGTCCCGTGGCGGGGATCGGTATCACCAACCAGCGCGAGACGACCCTGGTGTGGGACCGGGACACCGGCGAGCCCATCCACCGCGCCATCGTTTGGCAGGACCGCCGCACCGCGGAGCGCTGCGAGGCGCTGAAGGCCCAGGGCCACGAGGCGCTGTTCCGCGAGCGCACGGGCCTCGTGCTGGATCCGTACTTCTCGGGCACCAAGCTCGCCTGGATCCTGGACCGGGTCCCGGGCGCGCGCGAGCGCGCCGAGGCCGGACGGCTCGCCTTCGGCACCGTGGACACCTTCCTGATCTGGCGCCTCACCGGCGGCGCGGTGCACGCCACCGACGCCACCAACGCCTCGCGCACGCTGCTCTACGACATCCACGCACAACGATGGGACGAGGAGCTGCTCGCGCACCTGGACGTGCCGCGGGCGGTGCTGCCGGAGGTGCGCGACTGCGCGGCAGACTACGGCACCGCCAGTGCGAACGTGCTGGGCACGGCCCTGCCCATCGCCGGCGTTGCTGGCGACCAGCAGGCCGCCACCGTGGGCCAGGCCTGCTTCCACCCGGGCATGATCAAGAGCACGTATGGCACCGGCTGCTTCGCGGTGATGAACACCGGCGCCGAGGCCGTGTCATCGACACACGGGCTGCTCACCACCGTGGCATATCGGGTGGCAGGCCGCGCGACCTACGCCCTGGAAGGCTCCATCTTCGTGGCCGGCGCCGCGGTGCAGTGGCTGCGCGACGCGCTGCGGATCATCGAGCACGCGACCCACACGGAGGACCTGGCTCGCGACCTTCCGGACAACGACGGCGTGTACCTGGTGCCCGCGTTCGTGGGGCTGGGTGCGCCCCACTGGGATCCCCACGCACGGGGCGCCATCGTCGGCCTCACGCGCGACTCGGGCATCGCGCACTTCGCCCGCGCGGCGCTGGAGTCCGTGTGCTACCAGACCCATGATCTGGCTGCCGCCATGGCCGCCGACGCCGGCGCCCCGCTCACCACCCTGCGGGTGGACGGCGGCATGGTGGGCAACGACTGGATGCTGCAGTTCCTGGCGGACGTGCTCGGACTCACCGTGGAGCGGCCCACGGTCGCGGAGACCACCGCGCTGGGCGCCGCCTACCTGGCAGGCCTCCAGCTCGGCATCCACCCGTCGCTGGAGGGTCTCGAGAACCGCTGGCACTGCGAGCGGCGCTTCCAGCCCGCCATGCCCGCCGCCGACCGCGACCGCCTCCTGGCCGGCTGGGCGGACGCCCTGGCCCGCGTCCGCACCACCTCCCAAAGGGGTCGGAGCCTTTAGAGTCGCGGCTCCGGCCCGCTTTCCCGCAGGGCAGTCAGCGGCGTCGCCTGCGTGCGATCACGAGCAGGTACTCGTAGTGGTACTCGGCGCCGCCGTCCGCGGTGCCCCGGTTCGACCTCGTGGCGAAGTCGAGGAAGTCCCGGTCGAGCGCCGCCAGCCGCTCCGGCTCGCCGGCCGCGCCCGCGTAGATCGCCGCTACGGGGCCGAAGGTCTCCTTGAAGAAGTCGCAGTATGCGCGGGGGCTGCGGGCACGTTCGACATAGCTGTGGCGGGTCATCTCCAGGGACGCCACCCCATCGCCGAAGAGCTCCCGCACGTGCTCTTCGCTGCCCCATAGCACCGGGGGCTGCGCGCCCGGCGGCAGCGGCGGTGCGTGGGGAGCGAGCGCGGCGAAGAACGCACCCGCCAGGCCCTCGGGGGTGAAGTTCGCCATGCCGATGACGCCTCCGGGCCTGCAGACCCGCAGCAGCTCGTGGGCGACGCGCTGATGATGCGGCGCGAACATCGCGCCGATCGACGACGTCACGACGTCGAACTCGCCATCTTCGAAGGGCAGCGCCTCCGCGTCGCCCTCCACCCACTCGAGCCCGACGCCGTGTGTCTGCGCCTGCCGGCGACCGGCCGCGAAGTGCTCCGGCGTGAGGTCCGATGCGATGACGGTGGCCCCGGTCTCGGCCGCCCGGATGGCCGTGTTGCCCGTGCCCGCGGCGACGTCGAGCACGCGGTGGCCTGCCCGGATCCCGCAGGCTCGCACCAGCACCGGGCCGATGTCCCAGACCATCTCGGTTGCGAAGCGCCCGTAGTCGCCGAGCGCCCACATCGCCCGCATGCCGGCCTTGAGCTGGCGATCCGTCTCTGCAGCCCACCCGTCCGTCGGATCGTTTGCAGCCATGTCGCTTCTCCTGTCGCCAGGCTCCGGCGGCAGACCGCGTGCATCGGCAAGCCAGCCGGTTGCCTCGCAATACGATGAGGACCTGGCGCCGATGGTTGCGCGGGCGGCTGCCGGAAAGTAGTACAGAAACTGTAGTATTCGAGACCTGCCGATCCGAATAGGCTGCTCGCCGAGCAGCCCGTGGAGCGCGATCGATGAAGCGCTACGGTCAGTTCTGCCCCGTCGCGCAGGCGTCGGAACTCTTCTGCGAGCGGTGGACGCCGCTCATCATCCGGGACCTGTCCTGGGGTGCGTCCCGCTTCTCGGAGCTGCAGCGCGGCGTTCCGCTGATGTCGCCCTCGCTGCTCTCGAAGCGCCTCAAGCAGCTCGAAGCCGAGGGCATCCTGGAGCGCCGGCGGGCGATCCGGGGCCGGGCCTGGACGTACCACCTGACTGCGGCAGGTCAGGAGTTCGTGCCCATCGTCGAGGCGCTGGGAGTGTGGGGCCAGCACTGGACACGCCGGGAGCTGGCGGACGGCGAGGTCGACCTCGGCCTGTTGATCTGGGCGCTCGAGCGCAGCGTGAACCCCGCCGCCTTCGGCGCCGGGCGCACCGTGGTCGAGATCGACCTCGTCGATCAGCCCAAGGCCAAGCGGCGTTGGTGGTTCGTCTGCGAGAACGACGAGCTCGATCTCTGTGTAGACGATCCGGGCTTCGAGGTGGATCTGCTTGTTGCAGTGAGCCTGCGCGACATCATCCACGTGGTTCGCGGCGATCTGTCCCTTGCGCGCGCCATCGACACCGGCCGCCTCCGGGTGCACGGACCGGCGCGGTTGCGTCGCGCGCTTCGCCGGTGGCTCAACCTGAGCCCGCTGGCGGCGGTGCGCAGCAGGCGCGTCGAGGCGACGGGAGCGTAACTGCGGTAGCAATCCGGGCGCCGCGCGGCCCCCGCGACCCGTACCGGACCGGCCGCCCTGGGGATGCCGTCAACCGATCACGAATGGGCGCGGGCGCGCCCTGGATCGTGTTGGTGGCGAGCCCGCAGCCGGGCGCCTACAGCCAGTCGTAGAGCTCGCGGTGCTTCTTCTCGAAAGCCTCGAACTGGGGGTCGTACTGGCGGGTGAGCGCGATGTCGTCCAGGCCCTTCAGCATGCGCTCCTTGTCGAAGGCGTCGATCTCGAAGCGGTACACGTCGCCGTCCGGACCGGTCACGGTCTGAGCCACGAGATCCACCGCGATCTCGGCGCCGGGACGATCGTGGAGCTGGCGGCGCAGTCGGTCGCAGGCGGCGCGCTCGAGGCGCACCGGCAGCACCCCGTGCTTCATGCAGTTGTTGTAGTGGATGTCGCCGAAGCTTGGCGCGATGACCGAGCGGATCCCGTTGGCCACCAGCACGTACACCGCGTTCTCCCGCGACGAGCCGCAGCCCCAGTTCAGATCCGCCACCAGGATGCGGGCGTCGCGGTAGGGCGCGCGGTTGTAGATGAAGTCCGTCTCGTCGCCTGCGGCGTCGAAGCGCAGGTCGTGGAACAGGTAGCGGTCGTAGCCGCCACCGTCCTCCGGCAGGTAGCGCAGGAAGCGCGCCGGGATGATCTGGTCGGTGTCGCAGTTGGCGATGTCGATGGGCACGCCCACCGCGCGGAAGGTGGTGAACGGCTCCATGGTCAGCGTTCCTCCATCAGCTCGCGCACGTCGGTGAAGTGTCCGGTGATCGCAGCGGCGGCGGCCATGGCCGGGCTCACCAGGTGGGTGCGCCCGCCCGGTCCCTGGCGGCCGCGGAAGTTGCGGTTGCTGGTGGATGCGGAGCGCTCGCCGGGTTTCAGCATGTCCCCGTTGTTGGCCACGCACATGGAGCAGCCCGGCAGGCGCCACTCGAAGCCCGCCTCGGTGAAGATGCGGTCCAGCCCCTCGCGCTCGGCCTGCTCTTTCACCAGCCCGGAGCCGGGCACCACCAGCGCCTGCACCTTTGCCCTGCGGCCTTTGGCCACCGCGGCGGCGGCGCGGAGATCCTCGATGCGCGCGTTGGTGCACGCGCCGATGAACACCTTGTCCACGGCGATGTCGCGGATCGCCTGCCCCGCCGTCAGCCCCATGTAGTCCAGCGCCTGCTCGATGGCGTGGCGCCGATCCGGATCGGCCTCCGCCGCCGGGTCCGGCACGCGGCCGGTCACCTGCTCCGCATCCTGGGGGCTGTTGCCCCAGGTGACCATGGGGGCGATGGTGGCGCAGTCCAGGACCACCTCCCGGTCGAAGCGGGCGTCCGCGTCCGAGGGCAGCGTCTTCCAGAAGGCCAGCGCGCGCTGCCATTTCTCGCCCGCGGGCGCGAAGGGCCGGCCCTCCACGTAGCGGTACGTGGTCTCGTCCGGCGCCACGATGCCGAAGCGGCTGCCCGCCTCGATGGTCATGTTGCACAACGTCAGGCGGCCCTCCATGGACAGCGCGCGGATCGCTTCGCCGGCGTACTCGATGGCGTGGCCCGTGCCGCCGGCCGTGCCGATCTCACGGATGATGGTCAGGATCACGTCCTTGGCGGTGGCGCCGAAGCCGAGTGTGCCTTCCACAGAGATGCGCATGGTCTTCGGCCGGCGCTGCCACAGGGTCTGGGTGGCCAGCACGTGGGCCACCTCCGAGGCACCGATGCCGAAGGCGAGGCAGCCGAGCGCGCCGTGCGTCGAGGTGTGGGAGTCGCCGCACACCATCATCAGCCCCGGCAGCGTGATGCCCTGCTCGGGCCCCACCACGTGGGCGATGCCCTGGCGGCGGTCGCCCCAGGGGAAGATGTGCACGCCGAAGTCGGCGGCGTTGGCGTCGATGGCCTTGACGATCTCGCGCGCCTTCGGGTCCGGCAGGCCGTCCAGATCGGCGGTGTGGGTGGGGACGTAGTGATCGGGCGTGGCGAAGGTCTGATCCGGCCGGCGCACCGGCAGCCCGAGCCGGCGCAGGCGGCGGAAGGCGTTGAAGGAGCCGTCGTGGGCCAGATGCCGATCGATGTAGAGCAGGGTCTGGCCGTCGTCACGCTCGGTGACCACGTGGCGCTCCCAGATCTTCTCGAACAGGGTCTTGCCGGTCATGCCGACCTCCCGGGCCCGCGGCCCCTGTGCGGCCGCGGCCATGCCGCGGCGTCGTCGGATACCTCCCGGCTCACACCTTCGGACGCGTGGCCACCATGGACGGGCGCTTCGAGAAGTGCTCGTACCAGGCCGCGGTCTCCGGGTGGCCGTCGCGCCACTCCCACAGTGACTTCACGCGCACGTCCAGGTAGCCGAGGGCGCAGCCCAGCGCCACCGCCGCCATGTCCACCTGATCCGGCCAGTCGCCGATCTCTGCCTCCACCGCGTCCACGCTGCGCCCGATGGCGGTGAGCCAGTGCTTCACCCACTTCGCGGAGCGCTCGTGCTCCTCGCGCCGGTTCACCTCGCAGGCCACGTTGAAGGCGGCGTCGATGATGCCGTTGGCCAGCGCGTGGCGGCGCAGCACGCCCCAGCGGGCCTCGCCGTCGGCCGGCAGCAGCCGGGCGCCGCCGCCGCTGGCGTCCAGGTACTCGCAGATCACGGGGCTGTCGAACAGGGCGCGCCCGTCGTCCAGCACCAGGGTGGGTACCTTGGACAGGGGATTGGCCGCGCTCAGCGCCGGCGGGATCTCGTAGGGGTTCACCGCGGTGAGCTTGACCCTGCCGGCCAGCCCCTTCTCCTCCAGCACCACGCGCACCTTGCGGGCATAGGGCGAGAGGTCGGCGTAGAACAGCTCCATGGCGGTCTCCTGGGCAGTGGGGCTGCCGATGTTAATCCATGCGCAGGAGCGGCGGATGCGGGACGTCCGGTTGACCTACAATGCCTGCCCGCCCGGCGGGCACCGGCCTTTGCAACCCCCAGGAGACCCCCATGCTGCTCGACGTCCGCACCTACACCTGCCGCCCCGGCACCATCAAGAAGCACCTGGCCCTGTACGAGAAGATGGGCAAGGCGCCGCAGACCCGCCACCTGGGCCAGCCGCTGGCCTACATGACCACCGAGACCGGCAATCCCAACCAGTACATCCACATCTGGGTCTACGAGAGCGCCGGCGACCGGGAGGCGAAGCGCAAGGCCATGTGGGCGGATCCGGACTGGCTCGCCTACACCCAGGAGAGCGCCAAGCTGGGCGCCCTGGAGGCCCAGGAGAATCGCCTGATGGTCCCGGTGGACTTCTTCCCGCCGCCACGCTGAACGCTCAGTCGCCACCGGCGGGTGACGCGCCCGGAGCGTGCCCGCCCGCCATCCCTGGTCCGGCACCGGGAGGACGCCACGCATGACCACCCTGGGATTCATCGGGCTCGGTGTGATGGGCGAGCCCATGTGTCGCAACCTGGCGGCGAAGAGCGGCGCGCGGGTGATCGCGTTCGATCTGCGCCGTGAACCCCTGGAGCGTCTGGCCGCCCACGGCGTGGTCGCGGGCGGGTCGGTGGCGGATGTGGTCGGCGAGGCCACGGCGGTGTTCCTGTCCTTGCCCGGGGGGCCGGAGCTGGAGGCGGTGTGCGCCGAGCTGCTGCCGGCGGTCACCCGCGGCCAGACCGTGGTGGACACCAGCACCTCGCCCGTGAGCCTCACCCGGGAGCTGGCGGCGCGCTTCGCCGGCGCCGGCGTGGACTACGCCGATGCACCCGTCGCCCGCACCCGTCAGGCGGCGGAGGAGGGCACCCTCAGCATCATGGTGGGCGCAGAGGAGGCGGTGTTCCGCCGCATCCGGCCGTGGCTCGCCTGCTGCGGCAGCGAGGTGACCCACTGCGGCGGCCCGGGGGCCGGCCAGGTGGTGAAGCTCATGAACAACATGGTCGTGACCCAGACCGTGGTGGCACTGGCGGAGGCGCTGGCGGTGGGGCGGCGCGCCGGCGTCGACGGCCGCGTGCTGTTCGAGACGCTGGCCAAGGGATCCGCCGACAGCTTCGTGCTGCGCAACCACGGCATGAAGGCGCTGCTGCCCGGCGTGTTTCCCGAGCGCGCCTTCCCCACCGACTACATGCGCAAGGATCTCGCCTACGCCATGCAGCTGGCCGAGGAGGTGGGCCTGGAGCTGCGCGGCGCCGAGACCGCGAAGCGGCTGCTGGCGCAGACCAGCGCCGCCGGCTACGCGGGCCGCTACTTCCCGGCGCTGCTCAACGTGGTGGACCCGGACTCCACGGGCTGAACGGCGCCGGGGTCTCCCGGCCCGGTACGGGCCGGCCTTGTCCGAACACGGATGCGCGACCGCGGCGCCCGGCCGTCCGGCATCGAGCGTCAATAGGGGGATTCACGGCGCGGTGCCGCCAACGGCGATCCCGCAGGAGGACGGTACGGGCCCCTGCGTCCGTAGGCGGCAGGGACGCCGCCTTCGAGCCCCCATGGACGGGTTCACGGCGTGGCGCAGGGGTCCGTACCGTCCTCCGGCTGCCCGCCCGTCAGTCCGGCAACGCCAGCGGCGCGAGCTCCCGGAACCGATCGCCGGGCCCCGGGTTGCCCGGCGCGGTCTCGCCGCCCAGATGGCGCTGAATGCCCCACACCGCGTTCAGCGCGGTCTGCACCGCCCCTTCCACCCACCCCGGGATCCAGCTCACCTCGTCTCCGGCCATGAAGATGCCGCGCTCCGCGGGTGGCAGGTCGTCCTGCACGAAGTGGCAGTACATGCGGTGGTTGTAGCGGTAATGCCCGGGCAGCGCGCCCTTGAAGGCGCCGAGGAAGTTCGGGTCCGCCTCCCAGGACACGGTGATGGGATCGCCGATCACGTGGCCGCGGATGTCGACGGCGGGATAGATCTTCTCCAGCGCGTTGAGCGCCAGGGTCACCCTCCGGTCCACCGGCAGCGGCAGCATCTTCAGCGCGTCGCTCATCCAGGAGTACGACAGGCAGATGACACCGGGCCGGTCGTCGCCCAGGTCGAACAGGTAGGTGCCACGGGTGATGCGGTCGGTCAGCGTCATGCTCATCACGCGGCGCCCGGTCACCGGGTCGCGATCCTTCCAGAAGGGCCGGTCCACCATCACGAAGGTCTTCGCCGACTGCATGTAGCGGGTGCGATCCAGGGCCATCCACAGCCGCGGCGAGAACAGCGACTCGTCGCAGTCGATGTGGGTGGTGAGCAGCCAGCTCTGACAGGTGACCAGCACCGCGTCGAAGGTGTCGTTGTGTCCCCAGCGATCGATGACCCGGAACTGGCCGGCCGCGCCGCGCTCGATGCGTGACACCCCCGGGCGGGGCGCGCCGCGGTGCAGTCGCGACAGCGACGTGCCCGCGGGCCAGTGGGCCATGCGCGCGGGGACGTGGCTCCACAGCCGGCGCGGCACCTGCTCCACGCCGCCGAGCACGAAGTGCTGGTCCTCCTCGCAGTCCGTGTAGACCACCCGCAGGATCTCCAGCATGGAGTTGGGGAAGTCCGTGTCCCAGCCGCCGGTGCCGAAGCCCACCTGCCCGAACACCTCCAGGTGGCGGAAGCTGCGCCGGGAGAAGGCCCGCGATCCGGCGATGAAGCCGTAGAAGGTGCGATCGTCCAGGACCGGCACCAGCGGGTTCCACAGGGCCTTGATGCGGGCCACGTCCCGGGCGCGGATGGCGGCCTGCATGGCGGCGAGGCTCGCCTCCTGCGCCAGTGCCTCGTGCCAGGCGTCGCCCACCTCGCGCAGCAGCGGGGGCAGGTCCTCGGGCCGCTCGACGTACACGGGCTTGCCCTCGAGATCGATGACCGTGCTGGGCGTCGCGGGCGAGAGCGGGTTCGGGAACGGGCGGGTCTCGAGACCGAACTGGTCCAGGTAGTGGTAGAAGGCGGTGGACGAGCGCGGGAAGCGCATCCCGCCCAGCTCCGCCACCACCCCGTCGCCGCCCTGGAACGGCTCCGAGTGCAGCCGCCCGCCCAGGCGGCGGGACTCGTACACCACGGGCTCCACCCCCATCTTCATGAGCTCGTAGGCGGCTACGATCCCCGCCATGCCGGCACCCACCACCGCCACCCGGGCGCCGTGACGTCGCGCCGGGATGGCGCCGAGGCCTGCCGGGTGGCGCAGCCAGTCGTCGTAGGGAAACGGGAAGTCGGGGCCGAACACGGTCACCGGGCGCTCGCCGCCGTCGGGGCCCGTGATGTGCTGGTGGGAGCCGGTCACCGATCGCGCGCCGTCGCCCGCGGCCCGGCAGCGGGCCGCGCCAGCGCCCCGTAGATCTCGGGCCGGCGATCCGGCAGATAGGTGTTGAGGGCCCGGGAGGCGGCCAGGCGCTCGCGGTCCAGATCCGCGGTGATCAGCGCCTCGCCGGCGCCGGCGCGGGCCAGCTCGGCACCGTCCGGCCCGATGACGCAGCTCTCGCCGTAGTACTCGAATGCGCCCTCGCGACCGCAGCGGTTGGCGTAGGCCAGGAACACCTGGTTCTCGTAGGCGCGGGTGGGGACCATGGCGCGGGGGATGAACCCGTAGGGCGCCATCAGTGCCGTGGGCACCAGCACCAGATCCGCGCCGGCCAGGGCCAGCGCGCGCACGTTCTCCGGGAACTCCACGTCGTAGCAGATGAGGATCCCGGCCCGCCAGCCGTCCAGGTCCGCGAGCACCGGCTCCCCGCCGCCGGCGGTGAACGCCACACGGTCCAGGTCGCCGAACAGGTGCGACTTGCGGTGGTTGGCCAGGCGCTCGCCGCGGCCGTCGATGAGCTGGGCGGCGTTGTAGACCGCGTCCCCCGCGCGCTCCGCGTAGCCGTACAGCAGCGCGACCCCGGTCTCGCGGGCGGCCGCGGCCAGGCGCTCCGCCGCCGGGCCGTCCGCCGCCTGCGCGGCGCGCGCGAGGGCAGCCGCGCCGATGTTGTAGCCGCTCACGAACACCTCCGGGAACACCAGCAGGCCCGCGCCGGCGCGAGCGGCGTCGGCGGCCGCGGCGACCATGCGGGCGAGGTTGGAGGCGGTGTCGCCGGCGCGTCCGGGTCCCTGGTAGATGGCGATGCGCATGTGATGGGGGGCGACCTCCTCGGGGCCCATCATGACGCAGGGGGCACCGCGCTGGCGACCGAGGTTGCCCTCGGCCCCCCCCGCCCGGGCGGGCCGGCGTCCGGGGCAGCCCCGTCGCGGCCCCGGGCTTTTGGGTCTGCAGGTGCAAAGTCGCACACTTCCGCGTAGCGCACCCGTCGTAGCGTTCTCGCCGACACGGTGAGCGCTGCGCCGCACCAATCCGGCCACCGGGCGGCCGGTGGCTCTGGAGGAGGCACGCACCGTGGACCGACCGTACGTGAAGATGGACATCACTCCCGACTCGCTGCTCGGCTGCCGGTTCTTCGACCACCTCGAACGCGCCGAGCGGGCGCACGTGGTGCGCTACTGCGAGGGCCGGCGCTACCGGCCGGGCGTCGAGATCATCCGCCACGGGGACGCCAGCCGGGACGTGTACTTCATCCTCGCCGGGCGGGTGCAGGCCTCCCTGCTCACCGCCAGCGGCAAGGTGGTGTCGTTCCAGGAGCTGGGCCAGGGCGAGATGTTCGGGGAGCTGTCGGCACTGGACGGCGAGCCACGCTCCACCAGCGTGGTGGCCATCGACGAGACGACCCTGGTGCGCATATCGGGACCGAACTTCAAGGATCTGATCGCGCGCAACGCGACCCTGGCGGAGCAGACTCTGCTGCGCCTGTGCGCCCTGTCCCGCTTCCTGTGCGAGCGTGCCTTCGAGGCGCGCGCGTTCCACGTTCCCGACCAGATCCGGCTGGAGGTGGCGCGCATCATCTCCGCGCACCCCTCTGACGGCGGCGGCGTCACCATCCAGGGGCCGCCCACCCACGCGGAGATCGCGCGGCGCGTGGGCACCACCCGCGAGCAGGTGACGCGGGTCATGCGCGAGTATGCCAAGCGCGGCCTCATCGAGCAGACGCGCAAGACCTGGAACGTCCAGGACGTGCGGGCAATCTGCGGCGAGGCCGGGGGCAGCGACAGCTGAGGCGGCACGGGGCCTGCGCCGCAACCGCAGCCCCATCGCGAGAGCACGCCGCGGGGGGCAGGCGAGCCGAATCAGCGGTGGCCGACCCGGGATACCCGCGCGGCGGCCATCGGTGGCGGCTACCTCGCTCGTCCCGCACTGCCCCATTGGCACACGATTCCAGTGTGCAAGTTCGCACAGTTCCGGGCCCGATGCCGGAATGCCTGAGCACGACATGCACCCCGGGTGAGGCGGCCGGCTGGTGCGCAGCCTCGGCGGCGGCATGCGTCCTGGCTTCGCTTCACCTCGCGCCCGGCCGCTGCGATTTCCTGCTCTGACCCGGCACGGCGGAGCGGGCGGTGGATGCCGTCTCCCTCTCCCGGCGAGCGGAGAGAAGGGGGGGGGTTGGCTTCGCCACCCTGAGCCGGCGCGACGGAGCGGGCGGCGGACGCCGTCTCCCTCTCTCCCCTAATTCAGGGGGAGAGGGTGTCTGATGCTGATCATCCGGCGTCCGGCAGGCGGGCCCGGCGCCCGGTGTCCGCCC
>JBFHNV010000085.1:0-22571 GCA_041593595.1 Gammaproteobacteria bacterium | reverse complement strand
GGCTGGGACGCCGCGCTCGCGCCCCCAGGGACGGGTTCACGGGGTGCCGCTGCACGCCGCCCCGTGTGTCGGTCATGCGCGTCGACGCGGCGGCTGACCCTGATCGATCTTGCCCGCGACGCGCGGCGCAGCAGCGACCACCTGGCACGACACGCTGTGAACACGTCCATGTTCGCTCGACGGCCGCGTCCCTGCGGCCGACGGTGGTGCCAGGCGGTCGCTGCTGCGCCGGGTTCAGGGTGTTGCGAGTCCTGGCCAGCGCACGACGAGCGCCTCAGCCTTCCAGCGGCGTGACCACCACCAGCACGCCGAACATCGGGTGATCCAGGTAGTGCAGCTCGTTGGAGCGCATGCGGCGGCGTGTGGTGAAGCGGTAGCGGCCGTCGGCGTCGAAGTAGAGGAGATCCACCTTCACGTGCAGGTAGCGGGCGCGCGAGATCTGCACCACGCCGCTCACCGGTGCGCCGGGCTCCTCGCCCACGAGGATCTCCGGTGCGCGCTGCTCCGAGGCGCCGCGCTGGATCCAGGCCAGGTGGCGCAGCGGGCGGTAGGCAGGCGAGGCGCGCAGCGCCTGCCACACGCCGCTCAGGCGGTAGGCGGACGGGCTCACGGGCTCGACGCCGGGGTTCGCGCTCACCGGGCTCGCGCGGGTGAGATCCGGCGAGCCGGGATCGCTGCGCCAGGACTCCGCGTAGCGTGCTTCGCCGCCCGGGTGGGCGAACACGATCAGCTCCACCGCGTACCAGTCACCGGCCGGGGACTGGCCCGGGGTCTGCGCCAGGGCGGGCGGGGCGAGGGCCGCGAGGGCGGCGGCGAGCAGCAGGCGGAGGCGGGGCTTCATGGGTGCGGGCCGGCGGCGGGCGGGGCGAGCGAGTGTACCGCGCGGGCGGATTTCACGCCGCCGCGGGCGTGGCCAGTGCGTCCAGCACGCCGTTCACCGCCGCGATGCGGTCCGCGAGATCCGGTAGCTCCATGGACAGGCGCAGCTTGTCGGCACCGTCCAGTCGGTAGCGCCGGGGCTCGCCCTGCACCAGCCGGATCACGCTGGCGGGATCCACGTTGGGTGCGGCGCCGAACACCAGGCGCCCGCCGCCCTCGCCCACGTCGATCTTCGCCACACCCAGCGGCGAGGCCTTGATCTTCACCGCCGTCACGTCGAACAGGGTGCGCGCCTGGGGCGGCAGCGGACCGAAGCGGTCGATCATCTCTGCCTTGAGCTCGTCCAGGGCCTCACGGTCCTCGGCGCTGGCGATGCGCTTGTACATCATCAGCCGCATGTGAACGTCGGGCAGGTAGTCGTCGGGGATCAGCGCCGGCGCGCGCAGATCCACCTCGGCGCCGTGATCCAGCGGTCGGTCCAGCTGGGGGCTCTTGCCCGCGCGCAGCGCCCGTACCGCGCGTTCCAGCAGCCGCGTGTACATGGCGTAGCCAACCTCGTGAATCTGACCGCTCTGGTCCTCGCCCAGGATCTCGCCGGCGCCGCGGATCTCGAGGTCGTGGGTCGCCAGCGTGAAGCCGACGCCCAGGTCCTCCAGCGACTCGATGGCCTCCAGGCGCTTCACCGCGTCGGCGGTCATGGCACGGCGCGGCGGCACCACCAGGTAGGCGTAGGCGCGGTGGTGGGAGCGCCCGACGCGCCCGCGCAGCTGGTGGAGCTGCGCGAGGCCGAAGCGGTCGGCGCGGTTGATGACGATGGTGTTGGCGCTGGGCACGTCGATGCCCGTCTCGATGATGGTGGTGCACACCAGCACGTTGAAGCGGCGGTGGTAGAAGTCGAGCATCACCCGCTCGAGATCCCGCTCGCGCATCTGGCCGTGGGCCACCTCCACGCCCGCCTCGGGCACCAGCTCCGCCAGCTCGCGGGCGATGCGATCGATGTTCTCGACCTTGTTGTGCACGAAGTAGACCTGGCCGCCGCGGCGGATCTCGCGCTCCACCGCCTCGCGCACCAGGGCAGAGTTCCACTCGCGCACGAATGTCTTGATGGACAGCCGCCGTTCCGGGGGGGTTGCGATCAGCGACAGATCCCGCAGGCCCGCGAGCGCCAGGTTCAGGGTGCGCGGAATGGGCGTGGCGGTGAGGGTGAGCACGTCCACCTCGGCGCGCAGCGCCTTCAGCCGCTCCTTCTGGCGTACCCCGAAGCGGTGCTCCTCGTCGATGATGACGAGCCCGAGCTTGCTGAACTCCACGCCGCCCTGCAGGAGCTGGTGGGTGCCGATGACGATGTCCACCTTGCCGTCGGCGAGCGCCTGGAGCACCGCGTCGCGGTCCTTCTTCGAGCGGAAACGCGAGAGCTGCTCGATACGCACTGCCCAGTCGGCGAAGCGGTCCTGGAAGTTCTGGTGGTGCTGCTGCGCGAGCAGCGTGGTGGGCACCAGCAGCGCCACCTGGTAGCCGGCGTTGACGGCGACGAAGGCGGCACGCATGGCCACCTCGGTCTTGCCGAAGCCCACGTCGCCGCACACCAGCCGGTCCATGGCCCGGTCCGAGCGCATGTCATCCAGCACCGCGTCGATGGCCAGGCGCTGGTCCGGCGTCTCCTCGAAGGGGAAGCCCGCCTCGAAGGCGGCCACCGCGGTGTCGTCCACCTGGAACGCCACGCCGGGGCGCGCGGCGCGCCGGGCATGCACGTCCAGCAGCTCGGCGGCCACGTCGAAGGCGCGCTCCGCGGCCTTCGCGCGGGCCTTGAGCCACTGGCCGCTGCCCAGGCGGTGCAGGGGTGCGTGCTCCGGATCGGCGCCGGTGTAGCGTCCCACCAGGTGCAGGGAGGCCACCGGCACGTAGAGGCGGTCGCCGTCCGCATACTCGATGCACAGGAACTCGCCGGCAGCGCCGCCCACCTCCAGGGTCTGGAGGCCCCGGTAGCGGCCCACACCGTGGTCCTCGTGCACCACCGGCGAGCCGGCGGTGAGCTCGGCCAGATCCCGGATGATGCTCTCGGCGTCGCGCCCGGCGCCCTTGCGCCGGCGCCGCTGCATGGCGCGCTCGCCGAACAGCTGCGACTCCGCCACCAGCGCGATGCCGGCGGCGGGGATCAGTGCGCCCTCGTCCAGCGGGGCCACCGTGATGCACACCGGATCGGGGCTCTCGAGGAAGCCCGTCCAGCCGTCCACGGGCAGCGGGCGGATGCCGTGGGGAGAGAGCGTCTCGAGCAGCGTCTCGCGCCGCCCGGCGCTCTCGGCCAGGAACAGCACGCGCCCGTCGAAGCCCTCCACGAAGCGCTTGACGAGCCCCAGCGGCTCCGCCGCCCGGGCGTCCACCGGCAGCGCGCCAGGCGCGGCGGTGGCGAAGTGGCTGTGCGCGCCGCCGGCTTCCGGCTCGTGGCGCTCCAGCGTCACGCGGCGGCGGGCGTTGAGGGCGGCGTGCAGCTCGCCGACCTGCAGGAACATCTCGGCGGGCTCCAGCAGCGGGCGGTGCGCGTCGTGGCGGTGCTGCTCATGGCGCTCACCGGCGCGGCGCCAGAAGTCCTCCGCCGCCACGTGCACGCCGTCGCTCTCGATGATCAGCACGTCCTCGGGCAGGTAGTCAGTGAGCGCGTGCAGCTCGTCGAAGAACAGCGGCAGGTAGTACTCGATGCCGGCGGGGGCGATCCCCTGGCTCACGTCCCGATACACCGGGCAGCGGTTGGGATCGCCCTCGAAGCGCGCCCGCCAGCGCTGGCGGAAGCCGCTGACGGCCTCGCGGTGCATGGGGAACTCACGCGCGGGCAGCAGCCGCAGTCGCTCGGTCGCGTCCAGGGAGCGCTGCGTGTCCGGGTCGAAGCGGCGGATGCTCTCGATCTCGTCGTCGAAGAGGTCCACGCGGTACGGGGCGTGGCCGCCCATGGGGAAGAGATCCAGCAGCGAGCCCCGCACCGCGAACTCGCCGTGCTCCAGCACCTGGCCCACGCAGCGGTAGCCGGCCTCCTCCAGACGGCGGCGGAAGTCGGTCACGTTCAGGCGCTGGCCGGTCTCGAGCAGCACCGTGTGGCCGTCCACGAAGCGCCGCGGCGGCACCCGCGTCATGAGGGTGGAGACGGGCACCACGAGGACCCCGCGGTGGGTGTCCGGCAGCCGGAAGAGGGTCTCCAGGCGCTCCGAGACGATGTCCTGGTGGGGCGAGAAGTGGTCGTAGGGCAACGTCTCCCAGTCGGGGAAGTGCAGCACCGGGTGCGTCGCGTCGCCGCCCAGGAAGAAGCGAAGCTCGGTGCCGGAGCGATCCGCGGCCGGGGTGTCCGGCACCACCAGCACGGTCAGCCCCGCGTGGGCGCGGGCGGCCTGGGCCACCGCGAGGCCGCGGGCCGAGCCGTGGAGCCCGCTCCAGCGCAGCCGCCGCCCGGGCGCCGGGGCGCCGGGCGGCTCGAGCGGACTGGGTGCGGCAGGGGCGGACATGGCGGGGGGCGGCATTCTCCGGGTGCGATCCCGGCGCCGCAAGGGCGGCGCAGCAGGGCGGCAACGGGATTATGCTTCCTGGTTCGGGCCGCGCAGGGCGCCCGCGACGCAGGAGGAGCCGTGAACAGACCCGCTCTCGTGGCGTTGCTGTCGTTGGCCTGGTTCCAGGCCAGCGCCGGGCAGATGGACGTTTCCACCTTCAACAACCTGCGCCGTGGCATGCCGGAGAGCGAGGTGCTGCTGCGCGCGGGCGCACCGGACCTGGTCACGGCCCCGGACGGCGGGGTGCTCGCGCCGGGCGGTGGCGGCTACGGCGTGGTGACGCTTTCCCCGGTGCGCCGCTTGCACTGGATCCCGGATGCCGGCGAGCACGACCCCCACCTCACCATCGTGACCCTCACCCACGGTCGGGTCTCGGCGCTGGACCGGCGCAAGATCCTCGCGCCGGACCTGCCGCCACCGGTCCCGCTGGCCGGCGCACCCGCCGCGCCGGCGCCGCGCAGCGACGTGGCGATCCGGCGCGAGCGCGCCGAGCGCACTCTCGAGGCGGCGGAGCGCTATGCGGAGGTGCGCGCACGCATCAAGGCCGGCGCGGAAGCGCCGGGCGCGGACGCGGCGGATCGGCCCGTCTACCGCGGCAGGGACGCGTCCGGGCATCCCTACTTCGGCGACCTGCCACCGAACGGCGCGGCCGGGGAGGACGGCGCGCGGTGACGTGCACCCGGCACGCCCGTCCTCGACCCGGGCGTGATGCAGCACTGGCGGCGGCACGCGCCGCTCGCATGGCGTCGGCGCTGCTGCTCGCCTGTGCGCTGCTGCCGGGCGCCCGGGCCGAGAGCCCGGTGGAGAAGGGGCTCGCCATCGCCACCGAGATGCACCGGCGCGACAGCGGCTGGGGCGACCAGCGCGCCGACATGGTCATGATCCTGCGCAACCGGCAGGGCCAGGAGAGCCGGCGGGAGATCCGGGTGGTGACGCTGGAGGTGGCGGACGACGGCGACAAGAGCCTCACGATCTTCGACCACCCGCCGGATGTGAAGGGCACGGCCTTCCTGAGCCACACCCACCCCCTCATGCCCGACGACCAGTGGCTGTACCTGCCGGCGCTCAAGCGCGTGAAGCGCATCGCGTCGGTGCACAAGTCCGGGCCCTTCATGGGCAGCGAGTTCGCCTACGAGGACCTCACCTCGCAGGAGGTGGAGAAGTACCGCTACCGCTGGCTGCGCGACGAGGTGCTGGACGGGCGCGAGACCATGGTGCTGGAGCGGGTGCCCGCCTACGAGCACTCCGGCTACACCCGCCAGGTGGTGTGGGTGGATCGCATCATGTGGCAGCCGCTCAAGGTCGAGTACTACGACCGCAAGCAGACCCTCCTCAAGACGCTGGAGCTCGGCGAGTACCGGCAGTACCTGGATCGCTACTGGCGCGCGCTTCGCATGCACATGCGCAACCACCAGACCGGCAAGAGCACGCAGCTCGAGTGGCGCGACCTCGCCTTCCGCACCGGTCTCGACGAGCGCGACTTCGACCACAGCGCGCTGCGGCGGGTGCGCTGACCGTGCCGGCCGCGCCTGCACGCTCCGGTGGCCCGGCCGTTCGCTGTCTCGCCGCCGCCGCGGCGCTGCTGGTCGCGGGCACGGCCCAGGCACTGGAGCTGGGCGGCTACCTGGGCCTGGAGGCGCGAGGCTTCCTGCACCGGCCGGCCTTCGCCGGACAGCGCCACGACGACCTGTCGCTGCTGGCGCGCCCGGAGCTCTGGCACGTCACCGAGGACGGCCGCCACACGGTGGCGATCACGCCGTTCCTGCGAGCGGATTCCGCGGACGGGCGGCGCAGCCACTTCGATCTTCGCGAGGCCCTGTACCTGCGTGCCGAGGACCGATGGGAGCTGCGCGTGGGGGTGGACACTGTGTTCTGGGGCGCGGCCGAGTCGCGCCACCTGGTGGACGTGATCAACCAGACGGACCTGGTGGAGAACGTGGACGGGGAGGACAAGCTGGGCCAGCCCATGGTGGCCCTGGCGCTCAAGCGCGACTTCGGCGTGGTGGACCTCTACCTGCTGCCGGGATTCCGCGAGCGCACCTTTCCGGGGCGGCGCGGGCGCCTGCGCACCGACCCGGTGGTGGACACGGACGCGGCGCGCTACGAGTCCGGTGCCGGGCGCGGTCACGTGGACCTGGCGGTGCGCTGGTCCCGGACATTCGGCGCCTTCGACGTGGGGCTGGCCCACTTCATGGGCACGGGACGCGAGCCGACCCTGCTGCCGACGCGCGACGCCGCCGGCGGCGCGGTGCTGGTGCCGCGCTACGAGCAGGTGCACCAGAGCAGCGTGGACCTGCAGGGCGCCACCGGCGCGTGGCTGTGGAAGCTCGAGGCGCTCCACCGCTCCGGCCAGGGGTCTGCCCACGTGGCGTGGGTGGCGGGCTTCGAGTACACCCTGGCGCGGGTCGCGGGCACCGCCATGGATCTCGGGCTGCTCGCGGAGCACCTGCTGGACGGCCGCGGCGCCGGCGCCCCCCAGCGCTTCGAGAACGACCTGTTCCTGGGCGCGCGCCTCGCGCTCAACGACGTGCACGGCAGCAGCCTGCTGGCCGGCGTGATCCACGACCTGGACGGCGAGGGCAGCGTGTTCTCCCTGGAGGCATCACGGCGCGTCGGCGAGCGCTGGCGCCTGGAGCTCGAGGCGCTCGCCTTCAACGGCATCACATCGCGCGACCCCCTGCGCGCCCTCGACCGCGACGACCACGTGCTCCTGCGGCTGCTGCGCTACTTCTGATTCCGCCCCGCTTCCTCTTACCTCCTCTCCCCGCACGCGGGGAGAGGGGCGGGGTTCGCGGAGTGGCTTGCTGCGGTGGGCGGTTGATGGTGCGCGCGGCGTGCCGAGCCGCGGCGCCAGGACGTGATCGCGTTCCTCGAGGAGTCGGTCACCTCCCTTGACACCCGGTCCGGCGGTTCCGTCACGGCAGGCGCCGACCCTTCGCGGCCACGCCGGCTTGAATCGGGTTGCGACTGTTGTAATATACAGCATCCACCGGGAACGGCCCGGGCTGCTGTGGCTCGCTTCTGTCACACGCAAAGCGAGCTTTCCAGGGCGACTTGAAGTGATGTCTCAAGAGATGTTTCCGGGGAGACGTTTCCTCGAAATCACTTGAAGTACCACCCCCATGAGCCCGCTCCCGCAACGTGCGCACACCGAGCCACTGCACGTCCACTGGGGTGCCGGGGCAGACCGCCGACCCGCATGCGGATCGAGCGCACGCCCTCGAGGCCGGCCGCGAGGCTCGCGCCCACGACGCCCACCAGGCCCGGGGCGAGGCCGCACTGGGGTGCCATCACCGCGGTCCCGGTCTCGCTCAGCTCGCGGATCGCCCGGGTCGTCGGGACGCCCTCGGTGAGATCGAAGTAGTCCGCGCCGCGGAGCTGAGCCACGAGGCGCTGATGCTGCGCCCGGATCTCCCGGACGCGACGCGCAACGAGCGGCTGCTCGCGGGCCTGCGCCGCCACGGCCTGCTGCCGTTGCGGGCGGGAACCTGAGGGTCTCCACGCGGCAGCGCGGTGACCGCCGTGGACGATACCGGGTGTCGCGAGGCGCTCACCGCACGCGCGCTCCTCGTTGCCCAGACGCACCCGCACCGAGCCGTCAGTGCACGAGCGCCGCCCGGCGCAGGGCAACCGGCTTGCCCGCGCTGACTCTGGCGGCTCCGTGTTCGAGGATCTGGGCGATCACCTTGCGGGTCGGTGTCCTCGGCTATGCCACGCATCGGTGCGCCGCACCGGGGGTCATTCGCTCAAGTCGATTGAAAAGACCCGCTTCAGCCGCTGCATCCATGTCATCGGCACGCGCGGGCGCAGCGCCGACCCGGGCGCGGAGGCGTGTTCGCGGTCCTGATGCGGCGGCCTGCTCGGGGCGAGCGGCCTGGGGACCACCTCCTGGTGGTGATGTGCACGGGCGCGAAGGCGGACGCGCACCCCGCGCTATCCCTGCATTACGTCATCGGCACGGCTTCGACCACGCGAGCCGGCGGGGTCGGGCAGGTCACGCCTGTGAGAGCCCTCGTTCACACCACACGGCGATGGTGCGGCGGCTTCTTCCCCGCCGTCGCGATGCACGTCGCCGGCTGCGCCGCCCCACCCCCTCTGTACGTGGAGAGCTCGCCGCATGGCGACGGGGCCGTCGGAATCGTCGCGCCCCGGCAGGCGAGCGCCGCGGCCGCCCTCGATGCGAGCGCTCCGAGCCCCGGTGCCGGCGCCGGCGCCGGAGCTGTCGCCGGCATCGGCGAGACACTGGTCCAAAGCATCGGTAGCCCGGGTGCGATTGACGCGGATCCGGAGCGTGACTTTCGCGCCGCCCTTTCGGGCGTCGAGGGCGTGGCGGTCGCACCGGATCGTTCCGGCCGGGACGCGTCCAGGGGTGACGCGCTGTGGGCGGTCCACGCGACCGGCGTCTCACCGGACGTGAGAGGCGTCCTGCGGTCCCCGGTTTTCGATGGTGCCGCGGCCGTGGTGCTGGTCGCGATCGACGGCGACGGCTGGAGGAGCGCGTCGTGCGTGCGGCCGCGTTACGAGGTGCACCTGATCGACCGGGGAACGGGCTGGTCGCTACATGCACGTGCTGGCGATCGGGAGCTCCAGCGTGTCATCGCCAGCCTGGTGCGTCGCTGGGCGTTGTCGCATCCGCCCGGGTCGTGAGCGTCTCGCGGGAGGACGGATGTCCGATCCGGCGGCCGAGCACCGGTGGTGGCCGAGGAGGTTCCGACGTCCCCTCGCGAGGGACGGCCCTGCCGACCCTCGGGTCGTACGCGGCCGGCTGCCCGTGCCCACCGCCCGCGATCGAACGGCGGACGCCATCACCCCTTACACTACAGAGCTAAAGAGGCGGCAACTATCCTGAAGCAAGGAGAGGGGGTGCTGCTCCGCCGAGGCCTCTGAAGACGTTGAGGAGCACCCTGCACGCTCTGTTCAGCAAGGAGCTCAGCGACGAGCAGCTCGAAGAACTTGTCGTGGCGCTGCAGGTCACGGAGCTCGTGCAGATCACGGAGCAACAGGTCAGCTATGCGTTTCCACAAGGTGATCCCTGACATCGCGGTCGAATCGCTGGTGTCGGGTGCGCCCCATCAACGCGGATGAATGGACAGCCCGTCATGCTGCTCGTGATTTCGCGACTCGGCCATGACCGATCTCGAGTATCTCCACACCGTGAACACGTCCGTGTACGCTCGACGGCCGCCTGTGCCCGGGGTGGGCCAGGCCCTGCACGACGAGGTAGCGTCGCGGGCGCCCGTCAGGGAGAAAAATCTGATGAAGAGGTTCATGTTCCTGCATTTCGGATTCGAGAAGCCGACCCCGGAGATCATGGAAGCATGGAAGGCCTGGTTCGAAGCCATCGCCGACAAGCAGGTGGATCAGGGTGGTTTCGGTGCCGGGCGGGAGATCTCGAAGAGTGGAACCAGGGACCTCCCGTGGAACATGGAAGCCATCACCGGATACAACATCATCGAGGCGGATAGTCTCGACGCGGCGGAGGCGCTGGCCCGGATGAACCCGTTCATCGCGAGCATTCGAATCTACGAGCTGAGGTCCCCGTAGGCCCGCGGGTACCCTGCAGAATCGTTCTCGATGGGTGTCTGCAAGGCGGCCTGATGCGGCTCTTTCGACATCCACCCGAGCATAGCGTGCTTGCGCTGCTGGCCGAATGCGGCCTGCCGACGCTCGATCTGGTCGCGACCGACTTCGATGGATTCCTCGGGTGCGGAAGCGACGGGCGGCTGGACGGAGTGGTCGGGCTCGAGTTCCATGGCGCGGACGCCCTGCTCCGATCCCTGGCAGTGGCCACCGGAAGTCGCTGCAAGGGCTGCGGGAGGGCGCTGGTGGAGGGCGCGCAGCGGCTCGCTCTGGCCCATGGCATCGAGACGCTTGCGAGCAGGTGGCGCGGGATACCGTGTCGGCGGCGATTCGTGGGACCGAGGAGTTCTCGCGCCTCTGCCCGCAGAGTGCGACGGTGATGGGGAAGGCGCTGGGTGCCCGGAGGGACCGTCGGGCTGCGACGGTGTCGACACCGCGCTTGCCGGGAGTCGGGTAGAGCTTGCGCTCATCGCGGGCGCGATATCGGGGGCAGCGGTTGGACGTCATGATCAGGTTCGATCTGTCGGGCGATGCGGCTCGGGGGCGATGACGGGCTTCCAGACGGCTCGGCTGCCGGCGGCCGCCGACGCGATGGCGCCGGACGGTTGCGAGGTGCGCCTGCTGGCCCGGGTGGGCGGCGGCAGCATGGCCCATTTCACGTTGCCGGACGGCGCCGTCAGCACCGCGGTGGTCCACCGCACGGTGGACGAGATCTGGTACTTCCTGTCCGGTCGTGGCGAGCTGTGGCGTGGGGACGCGGATCGCGAGGAGGTGGTACCCGTGCAGTCCGGCGTGTGCGTCACCATCGCGCAGGGCACCCGCTTCCAGGTCCGCGCGCTGGGTGACGGTCCTCTGGTGGCCGTGGCGGTCACGTTGCCGCCGTGGCCGGGGGAGGACGAGGCACGTGTCGTGGACGGCCGATGGCTGCCGACCGTGGGTCAGGGCGTGGATTAGACTGTCGGGCAGCGGTTGGCGCCACGCGCGAGGCGCAGCGAGGAAGCGGCATGAGCGAGCACCGAAACGTCTCTACGGACGGGGTGCGCGGGCAGGGGGGCGACGCGCCACCGGACGACTGGAGCCGCGTCGAGGCGGCGCTCGAGGCGCGGCTCGCGGCGGCGACCGACGAGATCCGCCAATACCCGGCGCCGATCACGGGCTGCGACGCCCAGTTCAACCACCTGCTCGAGCAGCGCTCCCGGATCCCTGCGGCCCTGGCAAGGCTGCGGGCGTTGCGCGGCGGCGCTGCCACGGCGGAGGAGTCCGCGGACCGGCTGCGCCGGTTCGTGGCCTCGTGCCCCGACCTGGACGCCGCGGTGCTCGCCGGCGGCCCGGACAATTGATCCGACCGGCCGCGGCTCGAAGCGGCGCATGGACCGGCAGCGCTTCGAGACCGTCAGGTTCGCCGGCCAGCAGCGCGGCATGCCGCTGCGGGCCGCGGGCTCCGTCGCGTTGTTCGCCGGTGCGGGCGCGGTCCGGGCGCCCGCCCGCGTGGCGGCCTGCCGGCTGATCAACCACGCGCTCATCCGCGACCTGCCGGAGGCCAGGATCTCCCCGGGCGAGGGCGAGTCCACGGCGGTCCCTGAGAACCGGAAGCCCGCGCGCCGATGATGGAGACCTGGGGCGTGCCGCTGGCCACCTTCTTCGCCACCATCGGCCCGGTGGACGTGGCCGCCATGTTCGCCGCGCTCACCGCCACGGCCAGCGCCCGCCAGCGCCGCTCCATCGCCGTTCGCGGCACCTGCATCGCGGGGGTCATCCTGCTGGTGTTCGCGCTGCTGGGCGAGCAGGTGCTGGCAGGTCTCGGCATCTCCCTCGCGGCCCTGCGCACCGCCGGCGGCATCCTGCTCCTGCTCATCGGCATCGAGATGGTGTTCGGGCGCACGTCCGGCGCCACGTCCACCACCGACGACGAGGAGCACGAGGCCCGGCGCAGCGACGACATCGCGGTGTTCCCTCTGGCCACGCCGCTCATCGCGGGGCCCGGGGCCATGGGAGCGGCCATCCTGCTGATGGCGGACGCGGAAGGAAACATCGCGCGCCAGGCGGCGGTGCTGGCGTCACTGCTGGCGGTTCTGGTGCTGACCCTGATCTGTCTGCTGCTGGCGACCCGGCTCCACCGGCTGCTGGGGGTCACGGGCGGCCACGTGGTCAGCCGCGTGTTCGGCGTGCTGCTGGCGGCGCTGGCGGTGCAGTTCCTGTTCGACGGCATCGCCCAGAGCGGGCTGCTCGACTAGGTATCCGTTCCGACGCCTGCCACAGCGCTTCCTCGTCCTGGACCGGAGGTCTGCGATTCGGAACACCTGTCCAGCTCCGCCCGGCTACCCGTCTCGCGCCGGCGCCGCGGTTCGTGGGAGGATCCGGCCCGCGCGGACGAGGCCGCGGTGGCGCACGGGACACGGGAGGTGCACGGTGAGCGAGGCGGTGATTGCACGCCGGGAGCCGATGGGCGTGGAGGTGGTCGCGGGCAAGGACTACTTCTGGTGCGCCTGCGGGCGCAGCGGTAACCAGCCGTTTTGCGACGGCTCCCACAAGGGCACCGGCTTCACCCCGGTCAAGTTCCAGCCCGCCGCGGCCGGCAAGGTGTACTTCTGCTGCTGCAAGCGGTCGTCGAAAGCGCCGCTGTGCGACGGCACCCACAAGACCCTCGCGCCGTGACGCGCGCGCCGCGCCCGGGAGCGCCGTCGTGAAGATGGCGGACATCCCCTTCGGCACCACCGACTGGTCGCAGGTGCCGGCCACGGAGCATCCCGGCGAGACCGGCAGCGCCACCTGGCGGACCCGGGAGTTCGGGGGCATCCGGGTGCGCATGGTGGACTACAGCCCCGGCTACCTGGCGGATCACTGGTGCAGCAAGGGCCACATCCTGCTGTGCCTGGACGGGCGCCTGGACACGGAGCTCGACGACGGCCGCCGCATCACGCTCACCCCCGGCATGAGCTACCAGGTGGCGGACGGTGCCGAGGCACACCGCTCCAGCACCGCCGACGGCGCGCGGCTGTTCATCGTGGACTGATCGCCCGATCCGGCGTGCCGCGCCCGCCGCGACCGCGGTCACCGCCCGGCGCGCAACTCCGCGAGCCAGCGCAGCTTCGGCGGCTGCACCAGCACCTCGCCCTGCATGATGCGCCGCGCCGTGCGCCCCAGGCGCACCCACTCCACCGTCCACCCGCCGGGCGCCTCCCGGGCGGCGCCCGCCGTGTGCACCACCCCGGAGGGATGACCGATGCGCAGGCTCCCGGACGCGGCGGCGCCGCGGCTCGTCGCGTGCACCAGGGTGCCCGGAAGCAGCGCCGCGGCCGTGGTGGCCACGCTGACGGTGACGTTGATGGACTTGTGGACCAGGTTGAGCGACAGCACCCGGGCGCAGAGGTCCATCTCGTCGGGGTCGAGCACCCGATGGGCGTCGCTGAAGCTCGGATAGCGCGACGGCGGGAACAGGAGCACCAGGAACGGGATCATGGGGCTGTAGTCCCAGGCGTCCTGCGCCCGGTCCACCAGCCCGAAGCGCACCGACGCCGCGGCGCGCACGGCCTGCAGCCGCTCGAGCAGCGCCGCGTCGGCGTTGAGCGTCGGCGGCGGCGCCGCCGGGTCCACGCCCAGGGCTGCCCCGTCCACGAACACCACCGGGTTGGCCGCGTCCACGAGCGTCGCGCGAACCGCGCCCAGAGCCGGCACGTCCAGCTCCGAGAGCGGCCCGTCGGCGGTGAGCAGGTGCCCGGTGACCGCGCCACCCGGATCCGGGAAGCGCATGTCGATGCGTGGCCCGAAGCCCGGCACGCCGTCGATGGTGAACGCGCCGTCCTCGGCCGCGCACCCGTCGACGACCGGCACCAGCAGCTCGATGGGCTTGCCGGTGTTCACGTTGTTGATGCGCACCAGGGTCTCGGGCGCCCGGGCCTCCACCCAGCCCTCGTCCAGGGCGTAGGGGCCCAGCGCGGCGATGATGTTGCCGGAATTGCCCGCGTAGTCCACCCGCGCCTCGCGGATGGCCACCTCGCCGAACAGGAAGTCCACGTCCGCATCCGGCGAGGCGCTGCGGCTCACGACCGCGATCTTCGAGCAGTGGGAGTCGCCGGCGCCCACGCCGTCGAGCTGGCGCAGATCCGGGCTGCCCAGCGCGGCGAGGAAGACGAGATCGTGCAGCGCCGGATCCTCCGGCAGGTCCTCGCGCTTGAACACCAGCCCACGGCTGGTGCCGCCGCGCACCAGCACCGCGGGGATGCGAAGCGTGTAGCGCGGAAGATCGGTCACGTGCGCGGGCTTCAGAGCCTGTGAGGGGATCGCCCGTCGCAGCAGGGTGGTGGTTCCCTCACGGGCGTCACGCCACCCGGCGCGCCGCCGGGCTCACGTTCATGGCGTACAGCGCCGCGCGGATCACGTCCGCGCCCGCGTCCGCCCGGTGGGCGTGCTCGCTCAGGTGGCGCCGCCAGGCGCGGGCGCCCGGCTGGCCCTGGAACAGTCCCAGCATGTGGCGCGTGATGCGATGCAGGGGCTCGCCGGCGGCACGCCGGCGCGCGGCGTAGGGCAGCATGGCCGCGGCCACCGCCTCGCGGGCCGGCGGCTCGCGCCGGTCGCCGAACAGCGCGCGGTCCACCGCCGCCAGCAGGTAGGGGTTGCGGTAGGCCTCCCGTCCCACCATCACGCCGTCCACCTGCTGCAGATGTCCCCGGCAGTCCTCGATGCTCGTGATGCCGCCGTTGAGCACCACGGTGAGCTGCGGACGCTCGGCCTTGAGCCGGTGCACCAGCCCGTGGCGAAGGGGCGGGATCTCCCGGTTCTCCTTCGGGCTCAGGCCCGTGAGCCACGCCTTGCGGGCGTGCACCACGAACACCGTGCAGCCGGCGGCGGCCACCGTGTCCACGAAGGCCAGCAGGTCCTCGTAGCGGTCCCGGTCGTCGATGCCGATGCGGGTCTTCACCGTCACCGGGATGTCCACCGTGGCACGCATGGCGGCGACACACGCGGCCACGGTGTCCGGCTCCGCCATCAGGCAAGCGCCGAAGCGCCCGGAGCGCACCCGGTCGCTGGGGCAGCCCACGTTGACGTTCACCTCGGAGTAGCCCCGGTCCTCGGCGATGCGCGCGCAGGCGGCCAGGGCCGCCGGCTCGCTGCCGCCCAGCTGCAGCGCCAGGGGCAGCTCCGTCGGGTCGAAGCCCAGCAGGGCGTCCCGATCACCGTGCAGCACCGCGTTGGCGGTGACCATCTCCGTGTAGAGCAGGGCGTGGCGCGAGAGCAGCCGGAGGAAGTAACGGCAGTGCCGGTCGGTCGCGTCCATCATGGGCGCGACGCAGAAGCGGCGGCTGTGGGCGAGCGTCGGCACCGGCGGCATCGGGAAATCGTACCAGACGCCCCGGCGCCCCAACCGCAGGGGCCCGCGGCGACCGGTATTCGTGATCGGTTGACGGCACTCCCGGAGGCAGCCGGCCCGGTACGGGCCGCGGGGACACGCTGTGAATACCTCCCTGTACGCTCGACGGCCGCATCCTTGCGGCCGACGGTCCCCACGACCCGCACCGGGCCGGACTTGTCCGAACTCGGATGCGGTGACCGGCGGCGGGGCGGTTTGCTTCCGTTGCACCCTGGGTTAGCGTGCGCCACCCGCGGGCTCATGGGACACGCACGGGACGCGGGCTCCATGAGCGACGACCACGCCAACCACCTGCGCGCCATGCGGTCACGGGATGGGTGAGCCCGCGACCGGCCCGGACGACGCCCGCCGGCGGGAGAACGCCGGCATGGCGCTCGGCGTGGGCGCGGTGGCGGCTTTCAGCCTGACGCTTCCGGTCACCCGCTACGTGGTGGCGGAGATGTCGCCGGTGACGGTGGGGCTCGGTCGGGCGGTGCTGGCGGGGCTGGTGGCGGCGATCATCCTGGCGGTCACTCGCACGCGACCGCCGCCGCGGCGGGTGCTCGGTCGGCTCGCCGTGGCCTCGGCCGGGGTGGTGCTGGGATTCCCGCTGCTCTCGGCCTGGGCCATGCAGCACGTGCCGGCGGCCCACGGCGGCGTGATGCTGGGCGTGCTGCCCCTGGCGACGGCGGTGGTCGGCGCGGTGATCGGCGGCGAGCGGCCGTCCCTCGGGTTCTGGGCCGCCGGCGCCGCAGGCAGCGCCGCGGTGGTGGCCTTCGCCGTGCTGCGCGGCGGCGGCGGCGGCCTGCAGGTGGCGGATCTCGCGCTGCTGGGCGCCGTGGTGGCCGCCGCCGTGGGCTACGCGGAAGGGGCGCGCATCGCCCGCACCCTGCAGGCCTGGCAGGTGATCTGCTGGGCCCTGGTGCTGGCGCTGCCGTTCACCACCGTGCCGGTGCTGATCGATCTCCAGGGCAGGCCGCTCGCGTTCGGAGCACTCACATGGGCGGGATTCCTGTACCTCGCCCTGGTGAGCCAGCTGGGCGCATTCCTGCTGTGGTACCGTGGTCTCGCGATGGGGGGTATCGCCCGGGTGAGCCAGGCACAGCTGCTGCAGCCGTTCTTCACCCTGGCCGCGTCGGCGGCGCTGTTGAGCGAGCGGATCGACGTCACTACCATCGTCTTCGCCGTCGTCGTGGTGCTCACGGTGGCGGTGGGGCGGCGCATGCCGGTGCGCCGCGCCTGACGCGCGCGCCGGCAGACATCCCGGGAGAGACACGCCATGCCGTCTTTCGACGTGGTGTCCGAGGTGGACATGCACGAGGTGACCAACGCGGTGGACCAGGCCAACCGCGAGGTGACCACGCGCTTCGACTTCAAGGGCACGGGCTCGCGCTACGAGCAGGACAAGTCGGTGATCACCCTGCACAGCCAGTCCGAGTTCCAGCTCAAGCAGATGCTGGACGTGCTCACGTCGAAGCTCACGAAGCGCGGCGTGGACGTGGGCTGCCTGGATCTCGCGGATCCGGAGGTGGCCGGCCAGGAGGCGCGCCAGAAGGTCACCCTGCGCCAGGGCATCGACAAGGAGCTGGCGAGAAAGATCGTCAAGCGCATCAAGGACGGCAAGCTCAAGGTGCAGGCAGCGGTGCAGGGCGAGCAGGTGCGCGTCACCGGCAAGAAGCGCGACGACCTGCAGACGGTGATGGCAGATCTCCGCCAGGCCGAGCTGGGCCTGCCGCTTCAGTTCACCAACTTCCGCGACTGACGGAGGACCCTCTCATGCCCGCCTACGTCATGGTCCAGGTGCGGATCACCGATCCGGAGCGCTACAAGGAGTACGTGGCCCAGGTGCAGCCCACCATCGAGCGCTACGGTGGGCGTTTCCTGGTGCGCGGCGGCGCCTACGAGGTGCTGGAGGGCGACTGGCCCGAGTACCGTCACGTGGTGCTGGAGTTCCCTTCCAAGGAGCGGGCCCGGGCCTGGTACGACTCCCCCGAGTACGCGCCGCTGCTGCGCATGCGCCACGCGGCGTCCGAGGGCCGAGCCATCCTCATCGAGGGCTACGCGCCCTGAGCCTGGTCGCGCCCGGGGCGCCGGCGCCGGCCCGCGTCGTGCCCCTGCCGGTGGTCTACCACCCGGCCTACTCGGCGGACCTGCCGCCGGAGCACCCCTTTCCCATGGCCAAGTTTCGCCGCCTGCACGAGCACCTGCTGGGATCGGGAGCGGTGGCGCCACACCAGGTGCACACGCCCGAGCCGGTGTCGCGGGCGATCCTCGCCGGCGCCCACGGCGCGGCCTACGTGGACGCCGTGCTCGGCGGCCGGCTGGACCCTCGCGCGGTACGCCGCATCGGCTTTCCCATCACCGACGGCGTGGTGGCCCGCAGCCGCAGCGCCGTGGCGGGCACCCTCCTCGCCGCGCGCCTCGCGCTGGAGCACGGCATTGCCTGCAACACCGCCGGCGGCAGCCACCACGCCCACTCTGATCACGGCGCCGGCTACTGCGTCTTCAACGACGTGGTGGTGGCGGGGCGGGCGCTGCTGGCGGAGGGGGCGATACGGCGGGTGCTGGTCATCGACCTGGACGTGCACCAGGGCGACGGGACGGCGGCCATGTGCGCCGGCGACCCGCGCCTGTTCACCTTCTCCATGCACTGCGAGCGCAACTTTCCCGCCGCCAAGGCGGTGAGCGATCGGGACGTGGCGCTGCCGGCGGGACTCGATGACGCCGGCTATCTCGAGATCCTGGACCGCGAGCTGCGCGCCCTGCTGCCCCGGGTGGACCCGGATCTGGTCTTCTACAACGCCGGCGTGGATCCCCACGCGGAGGACCGTCTGGGCCGACTGGCGCTCACCGACGCGGGGCTCGCCGCCCGGGAGCGGACGGTGCTCGGCGCCTGCCGCGCCCGCGGCGTGCCCGTGGCCGGTGTGCTGGGGGGCGGCTACACCCGCGATCTGGACGCCCTGGTGGCGCGGCACGCGCTGCTGTTCCACGCCGCCCAGGCCATGCTGGCCGACTGAGATCCGCTACCAGCGGAACTTGCCCCACAGCTCCGGGTTCGCCCAGTGGCGCGGGTTGAGCCAGTCGGGGGTGCGCTTGTAGTGGTCGATGTCGAAGCCGTACAGGTCCAGCTGCATGTCCCCGTGGCGGGCCTCGCCCACCGCGTCGAGGCCGTGGGCCAGCATCTCCGTGCGGTCCCAACGGCCGCCTGCGCGCGCCGGGCCGGCCGGCGCAGGCACCGCCACCAGCAGGCGGCGCGCCTCCAGGTCCCGCAGGGCTGCCAGCAGCGCGGCGCCGTCCTCCGCAGGCAGCCGCTCCAGCACGCCCACCACCACCGCCAGGACGAAGCGGCGGTTCGCGGGCAGCGTGCCGGGGCCGTCCACGTCCGGGATCGACTCCACGCGGGGCACGTCGCCCGGCCACACCATGCCCAGGACCAGCACCGGCCCCTCGGGCACGGCGGCCATCTCGCGCCGGATCCGTTCTTCCAGTGTGTCCATGCAGCCCGGCCCACGCTGCCGGTGGCGACCCTGCCGGCAGTCTCCCACGGAGCGCCCCGCGCAGCCACGCGGTTGCCCTGTTCCGTCACCGCTCGGCCCCGGGGAGGCCCGCCGTTGCGCATTGCATGAGCCCGGTCGCAACCCGGAGTCACCCGCCATGATGCCCACCGCCCCCGGGCGCCCGCCGCGCCCACTGGACGACGCGTGGCTGTTCGCCGATCCCATGTCCATCGCGGCCGAGGACGCCGTCGGCGAGGAGCCGGAGACCTTTGCGCCGCGACCCGCCCCGCGCCGCCGCCCCGTACGCCGGGTCGGCCTGCTCGCGGCGCTGGCGATCCTGGCGGTCGCCGTGACGGCCGTGACCGTCAGCCTGGCCGCGCGCAACGGCGCTCCGGCGGGGCCCGCCGCCACCACGCCGGAGCGCCCGGCTGCGACCCGATCGCCCCCGGAATCGGGAACGATCCGCAGCAGCCGCGCTTAAGCCCCTGATCCGGTGCAGGTTCCTTCACCGCTTTGTGAACCCGTTCACCGATCCCATTAGGTGTATCGTGCTGAACTTCGTTCCCGATGACCGCGCGGCGGGGCGCGCGCCCGCCATCGGAGCGGAGTGCACCGCCATGTGGGGACCTATGCAGCAACACATCATCGAATCTGACGAGATGAGCGCACGCACAGGGGATCGTGAATCGGAATCGGGGCTGGGCGCGCGCCTGCGCAAGCGGCGCAAGGAGCTGGGCTGGACCCAGACCGAGCTGGCGGAGAAGGTGGGCACGTCCCAGGCCGTGATCCAGAAGATCGAGAACGGTAAGAGCCTGCGGCCCCGGATCCTGGAGGAGCTGGCCGCTGCCCTGGGCGTGAAGCCGGCGTGGCTGATGTTCGGGGTGGAGGAGGCGGGCGAGCTGTCCGACGAGGCCATCGAGCTGGCTCGGGCCTGGGCGCGGCTCAAGGAGCCGCACCGCACGGCCATGCGCGAGGCCATCCTGCGCATCGGCGTCGGCCGCTGATCGACACGACCCCTGCCGTACGCGGCATCTCATGAGTCGGCCTGCAGGCTCCGCGGGGCGGTACCGTGCCGGGCCGTGACGCGCCTGCCGGGCGCGGCACCATGGCATGCTCCTTGCTCCCTTTCTTGTTGAACATGGTTCGAGCAGCCCCAAGGCACTGATTCCGCGTGAATCCTGCCGCAGGCCACCGGCAGGGTGTCGGGTAGGAACGACAGGCGCGACACCCGGGGCCGGCACGAAAAAGTTTCGGTTCAACAGAGGTAGCGACGACAATGCTGAACATGATGATGCCCAAGACCGCGTCGGACGGTACGCAGCGCATGGTCCCGGCCCAGGAGACCCTGGCCGACCGCATGCGCCGCGCGCGCAAGCAGAAGGGATGGTCCCAGGAGTTCCTCGCCCAGCGGGCCGACACCTCCCAGGCCGTGATCCAGAAGATCGAGAACGGCAAGAGCCTGCGCCCGCGCAACATCGAGCGCATCGCCGAGGCACTGGACGTGCGCCCGGCGTGGCTCATGTTCGGCGTCAACGAGGTCGAGGACCTGGACGAGGAAGCGGTGCAGGTGGCCCGGGCCTGGGCGCGGCTGAAAGAGCCGGAGCGCTCCGCGATGAAGGAGACGATCCGCCGCCTCGCCGACGGCTGAGCCGGCATCCGGCCTGCGCGGATCACGGCCGCCCGGGGAGGCTCCCGGGCGGCCGAGTTTTTTGGAATCCCCTCAAGGGATTACAATCCGCCCTCGTTCCGGTAGCCCGCGGGGGCAACGCATGGCGGCGCAGCAGCGGCTCCGACCGTTCCACATCGAGCTCATCAAGCCGTCCCACTACGACGACGACGGTTACGTGATCCAGTGGTGGAAGGCCTGGATTCCCTCGAACTCCCTCTCGAGCGTCTACGGCCTGACCCGTGACCTGGATGAGCGCCGCGCCCTCGGCGAGGACGTGGAGCTCGAGGTCAACGCCTACGACGAGACCAACACCGTCATCCCCATCGCCCGCATCGCCCGGCGCATCCGCGCCAACGGCAATCGAGGCCTGGTGTGCCTGGTGGGGGTGCAGAGCAACCAGTACCCGCGTGCCCTGGACATCGCGCGCCAGTTCCGCGAGCGCGGGGTGCAGGTGGCCATCGGCGGCTTCCACGTCTCCGGCTGCCTGGCCATGCTGCCGGAGCTGCCGGCGGATCTCCGCGAGGCGATGGATCTGGGCGTCAGCCTGTTCGCGGGCGAGGCCGAGGGACGCCTGGAGCAGGTCTACCGCGACGCCCTCGCCGGGCGCATGCAGCCGCTGTACAACTTCATGGACGATCTGCCGGGGCTCACCGACCAGCCCACGCCCTGGCTGCCCGAGCGCCTGGTGCGGCGCTACGCGGGCGAGCTCGCCTGCTTCGACGCCGGGCGCGGCTGCCCCTTCACGTGCAGCTTCTGCACCATCATCAACGTGCAGGGGCGCAAGTCCCGCTACCGCAGCGCCGACGACGTGGAGGCCCTGATCCGCGACAACGCCGCCCAGGGCGTGGACCGCTACTTCATCACCGACGACAACTTCGCGCGCAACAAGAACTGGGAGCCCATCTTCGACCGCATCATCGCGCTGCGCGAGCGCGACGGGCTCGCCACCAACTTCATCATCCAGGTGGACACCCTGGCCCACAAGATCCCGAACTTCGTCGAGAAGGCGGCACGCGCGGGCTGCAAGCGGGTGTTCATCGGGCTCGAGAACATCAATCCCGACAGCCTGAAGAGCGCGTCCAAGGGCCAGAACCGCATCACCGAATACCGCCGCATGCTGCAGGCGTGGCGCAACGCCGGCGTCATCACCTACGCGGGTTACATCCTGGGCTTCCCCACGGACACACCGGAGACCATCGAGCGCGACATCCGCATCATCCAGCGCGAGCTGCCCATCGACATGCTGGAGTTCTTCTGCCTCACGCCTCTGCCGGGCTCCCAGGACCACAAGGAGCTCCACGACAAGGGCGTGTGGATGGACCCGGACATGAACAAGTACGACCTGGAGCACGTGGTCACCGGCCACCCGCTCATGAGCGCCGAGCAGTGGCAGGGGATCTATGATCGGGCCTGGGACATCTACTACTCCTGGGAGCACGTGGAGACGCTGCTCAAGCGCGCCGTGGCAACGGGTATCAAGCCCGCCCGGCTCGCCGGGATGATCTTCGACTTCTACGGCAGCTACCGCTACGAGCGGGTGCACCCGCTGCAGAGCGGCGTGTACCGCCGCAAGGTGCGCACCCAGCGCCGGCACGGGATGCCCCTGGAGAACCCGCTCATGTTCTACCCGCGGCGGGTGTGGGAGGGGCTGCGGACCTACGTGCCGGGCCTGTGGTACTTCTGGCGCCTGACGCGCCTGCGCAAGCGCATCCAGCACGACCCGGCCATGAAGCACTACAGCGACCTGGCCATAGCGCCGGTGCACGAGGGCGACGAGCAGGGGTTCGAGATGTTCGGCGTCACCGGCGCGGCGCGCGCGGCGCTGGAGAAAGCGAAGCGGCACGACGCGGCCATCGCCCGCGCCCGTGGCCGCACACCCGTCGACATCCCGGTGAAGGCGGCGGGGGCTTGAAGCCGCGCGACGCCGCGCCCGCCCGCGGCACGTGGCTGATGCTTGCGCTGGCTATCGGCATCGTCGCGACGTCGGACGCGGCGGCGGCCGGGCTGGTGTCGACGCTGCGCGACTACGGACGCTTCGGCGCCTTCATCGCCCTCATCGAGCGCGC
>JBFHNV010000084.1:0-22747 GCA_041593595.1 Gammaproteobacteria bacterium | reverse complement strand
TCGGTCGGTCTGTGCCCCAATCGGGCCAGAGGCCCCCAGGCGTCCCTCCCACCCCGGCTGTCTTGATCACACACGACCAGGACGCAGGCAACATACAAGCCCCCAGGGACGGGTTCACGGCGGGGCGCATCGACCCATGCCTTCTTCCGCGTCGCGAGATGTTGGCAGCGGCGATCGGAACAGCCATTCGGCGTCGGGCCATTCTCGCGGGCGCACGGCCATCTGTGTTACAAGCAGTCCGGTCGCCGGGTACCCGTGCGCAAGCACGTACAACGGCCCCGTCGTCACTGCCTGTCACCTGTCACTCCGGGAGGATCAAGACTATGCAGCGCACAAGAAGAACCGTCGCCACGCTCGCCGTGCTGGCAAGCATCTCGCTGCCTGCCGGCGCAGCGAGCTTTCGTTGGGCGTTCCAGAGCGACGCCGTCACCATGGACCCCTACAACATCAACGAGACCATGACGCTGGGCTTCATGGGCAACATCTACGAGGGCCTGATCAGGCGCAACGAGAAGTTCGAGATCGAGCCGGCGCTCGCGACCGAGTGGTCCACGCCGGAGCCCACCCGGTGGGTATTCAAGCTGCGTCAGGGCGTGAAGTTCCACAACGGCAACCCCTTCACCGCCGATGACGTGATCTTCTCCTACGAGCGGGCGAGCCAGAAGTCCTCCGACGTGGCGCCGTTCGTCGCGGGCATCACCGCCATCAACAAGATCGATGACCACACCATCGAGGTGATGACCGACGGCCCGCGCCCGATCCTGCTCAACGAGATCGGACTGTGGTACATCTTCGACAAGGAGTGGTCCGAGGCGAACAACGCCGTCCAGGTGGGCGCGCTTGCCAAGGGCGAGGAGAACTTCGCCACGGTGAACGCAAACGGCACGGGGCCCTTCATGCTCAAGCTGCGCGAGCCCGACGTGCAGACCGTGCTCGTGCGCAACCCCGACTACTGGGGCAAGATCGAGAGCAACGTGACGGAGGCGAAGTTCACGCCGATCAAGTCTGCGGCGACCCGCGTGGCGTCGTTCCTATCCGGCGAGCTGGACATGATGTATCCCGTGCCGCTGCAGGACGTTGACCGCATCAACCAGAAGGCGGGTCTGAAGGTGCTGCAGAACCCGGAGGTGCGCACCATCTTCCTCGGCATGGAGCAGGCCGGCGACGAGCTGAAGTACTCCGACGTCAAGGGCAAGAACCCGTTCAAGGATCGCCGCGTTCGCCTGGCCGTCTACCAGGCCATCGACATCGACGGCATCGCGCGCAAGGTCATGCGCGGCGCGTCGAAGCCCACGGCACTCATGATCGGGCGCGGCATCAATGGTTTCGACGAGTCGCTGAACGACCGCTACCCGTTCGACCCGGACGCCGCCAGGAAGCTGCTCGCCGAGGCGGGCTATCCCGACGGTTTCGGGGTGACCTTCGATTGCCCCAACGACCGCTATGTCAACGACGAGGCCATCTGCCAGGCCATCACCGCGATGCTCGCGAGGGTCGGGATCAAGGCGACGCTCAACGCCCAGACCAAGGCCAAGCACTTCGAGAAGCTCAAGGCCATGGACAGCAGCTTCTTCCTGCTGGGCTGGACGCCGGGCTCGCTGGACATGCACAACACCTTCTTCTACAACGCCGCGTGCCCGCCGGACATGGTGGCACCAGGCACGACGGCCGGGTCCGGACAGGCGTCCTGGAACACGGGGCGTTACTGCAACCACGACCTGGACAAGCTGCTGAGCCTGATTGCGGTGGAGGTGGATCCCGCCAAGCGCCAGGCCCTCATGAGCGAGGCCATGAAGATGCACAAGGAGGACATCGGCCATCTGCCGCTGCACCAGCAGGCGCTGGCCTGGGGCGTGAAGGACAGCACCGACCTGGTGCAGAACCCGGACAACACCTTCACGCTGCGCTTCGTGAAGGTGAAGTAGGCCACGCCGTTGACGGGGCCGGCTCCGGGCGCGTACCCGGGGCCGGCCAGGCGATCGGTGTCCTGCGGTACGCCGGTTCCGTGACGACCCACTGCGCCTCGCGGTCCAGGCCGCCACGGCTGCCGAAGCGCCGGCGCTAACGGAGCGCACGCCCATGCTGATGTTCACCCTGCGCCGCCTCGCCCACGCCATCGTGGTGATGCTGGTGGTGGCGCTGGTGGCGTTCTCCCTGTTCCAGTACGTGGGTGACCCCATCGTCGGCCTGGTGGGGCAGGACACCGGCGACAAGGAGCGCGAGGAGCTGCGCGAGCAGCTCGGCCTCAACGACCCGTTCCCGGTGCAGTTCGCGCGCTTCGTCTACCGGGCGGCCCAGCTCGACTTCGGCATCTCCTACCGTCAGCAGCGTCCGGTCGTGGAGCTGTTCGTCAAGCGCATCCCGGCGACCCTGGAGCTGAGCTTCCTGTCGGCGCTGTTCGCGCTGTTCGTGGGGATCCCGCTCGGGGTGCACGCCGGCCTGCACCGCCGGAGCTGGACCGCCAAGCTGTCGCAATCCACCGCGCTGGTGGGGATCTCGCTGCCGCCGTTCCTGGTGGGGATCCTCCTCATCTACCTGTTCGCGGTGACCCTGGAGGTGCTGCCGTCGTCCGGACGCGGCGACGTGGTGGACGTGGGCCTGTGGTCCACCGGACTGCTGACGGTGAGCGGGCTCAAGTCCCTGATCCTGCCGACCATTACCCTCGGTCTGTTCCAGATGACCCTGATCATGCGCCTGGTGCGCGCCGAGATGCTGGAGGTTCTGCGCAGCGACTACATCAAGTTCGCCCGCGCCCGGGGCCTGCCGAACCGCTCGGTGCACTACCGCCACGCGCTGAAGAACTCGCTGGTGCCCGTGATCACCATCACCGGGCTGCAGCTGGGCTCCATCATCGCGTTCGCCATCATCACCGAGACCGTGTTCCAGTGGCCGGGTATGGGGTACCTGTTCATCCAGGCGGTGGCCGCGGTGGACATTCCCGTGATGGCGGCCTACCTGGTGCTGGTGGCGTTCCTGTTCGTCGTCATCAACCTGGTGGTGGACGTGCTGTACTACGCCATCGACCCGCGGCTGCGGGTGCAGTCCTCCACACGGGGCGGTGCCCATGGCTGAGGTTCGCCGTGTACGCGCCGCGCCGCGGGGCTGGCTGGCCCGGACCCTGGACAGCGACGTCTTCTACAGCTTCTACACCTCGCCGGTGACGGTCCTCGCAGCCCTGATCACCCTCGCGTTCTTCCTGGTTGCCATCTTCGCGCACTGGATCGCGCCCCACGACACCTTCGACCTGGCCAACATCTCAATCATGGACTCGGAGCTGCCGCCTGCCTGGCTGGAAGGAGGCGACGAGCGCTTCCTCCTCGGTACCGACGACCAGGGCCGCGACCTGCTGTCCGCCATCATGTTCGGCCTGCGCCTGTCACTGCTGGTGGGGTTCGCCTCGGTGCTGCTGTCCGCCTTCATCGGCGTCGCCGTCGGGCTGCTGTCGGGCTACGCGGGCGGCACCTTGGACGACGTGCTGATGCGCATCGCGGACGTGCAGCTCAGCTTTCCGGCCATCCTGATCGCGCTGCTGGTGGACGGCATCACCAAGGGCCTGTTCCCCGGCGAGGCCAGCGAGCTGCTGGCGATCTTCGTGGTGGTGCTGTCCATCGCCATCTCCACCTGGCCCCAGTACGCGCGCACGGTGCGCGCGTCCACCATGGTGGAGAAGTCCAAGGAGTACATCCAGGCGGTGCAGGTGATCGGCCTGCCGTCGTGGATGATCGTGCTGCGCCACGTGCTGCCGAACGTGCTCGGCCCGGTGCTGGTCATCGCCACCATCAACCTCGCCATCGCCATCATCATCGAGGCGACGCTCAGCTTCCTCGGCGTCGGCATCCCGCCCACCCAGCCGTCGCTGGGCACGCTGATCCGCATCGGCAACAACTACCTGTTCTCAGGGTTCTGGTGGATCACCTTCTTCCCGGCGCTCGCCCTGGCGGTGCTGGTGCTCGCCGTGAACATGCTCGGCGACTGGCTGCGCGACGTGCTCAACCCGAAGCTGCGTTAGTCTGGTGGCCACCCAGGAACTACTGCACCTGAAGAAGCTGCGCGTGGAGTTTCCCTCGCGCCGGGGCGCGTTCGTGGCGGTCAGCGGCATCGACCTGGACGTGGCGCGCGGCGAGATTCACGGCCTGGTGGGCGAATCCGGCGCGGGCAAGTCCACCGTGGGCAACGCCATCATGGGCCTGCTGGAGCCGCCGGGGCGCATCACCGGCGGCGAGATCTGGCTCGACGGCGCACGCATCGACGCGGTGGACGCGGCCGCGATGCGCCGGCTACGTGGCCGCAAGGTGGGAATGATCTTCCAGGATCCGCTGACGTCGCTGAACCCGCTGCTGACGGTGGAGGAGCAGCTGGTGGAGACGATGATGCTGCACCTGGACCTGGACGAGACCGCGGCGCAGCGCCAGGCGGTGGAGCTCCTGACCCAGGTGGGGATCCCCCGCCCGGCGGAGCGGGTGAAGCAGTATCCCCATCAGTTCTCCGGCGGCATGCGCCAGCGCGTGGTCATCGCGCTGGCGCTGTGCAGCAACCCCGACCTGATCATCGCAGACGAGCCCACCACCGCGCTCGACGTGTCGATCCAGTCGCAGATCCTCGAGCTGATCAAGTCGCTGTGCCGGGAGCGTGACCTGGGGGTGATCCTCATCACCCACGACATCGGCGTGATTGCCGAGACCACCGATCGCGTCGCCGTCATGTACCGCGGCCGCGTCGTCGAGTGCGGCGAGACCGCCCAGGTGCTGCACGAGCCGGCGCACGAGTACACCCGCGCCCTCATCAGCGCCGTGCCGCGTCCCGACATGCGCCTGCCGCGCTTCCCCATGGTGAGCTACATCGAGGAAGGCGGTGGGGTGCAGGGGCAGATCGACCTGGCGAGCCACTGGCTCGGTCGCTTCGACGCCAGCGAGCGGCACAGCGGCGAGGTGGCCCGCATCGACTCGGTGTCGATGCACTTCACGCTGCGGCGTTCCATCATCCCGAAGCGGCGTACCTACTTCACGGCGCTGGACAAGGTGTCGTTCTCGGTGGCGGCAGGCGAGGTTTTCGGGCTGGTGGGGGAGAGCGGTAGCGGCAAGTCCACGGTGGCGCGGATCATCGCCGGGATCTACAACCCCAGCGACGGGCGGGTGCTGTACAGGGGCACGGATCTGACCGCCGAGCGCCGGGCCGGGTCACGGCGCTCGCACCAGCGCCACATCCAGATGATCCTCCAGGATCCTTACTCGTCGCTGAACCCGCGCATGCGGGTACGCAACATCATTGCCGAGCCCATGCTCTTCCACCGGCTGGTGGCGTCGCGGGCGGAGGCGCACGAGGTGGTGGACGACCTGCTCGAGCACGTGGGGCTCGGGCGCGACGCGGGGCAGAAGTTCCCCCACGAGTTCTCAGGCGGTCAGCGCCAGCGCATCTCCATCGCCCGCGCCCTGGCCACGCGCCCGCGGCTGCTCATCTGCGACGAGCCCACGTCGGCCCTGGACGTGTCCATCCAGGCGCAGATCCTCAACCTGCTGAAGGACCTGCAGGAGGAGCTGGAGCTGACCATGCTGTTCATCAGCCACGACCTGCCGGTGATCCGCCAGATGTGCGATCGCGTGGGGGTGATGCAGGGCGGGCGGCTGCTGGAGATCGCGTCCACGGAGCAGCTGTTCGAGCAGCCGGAGCACGCCCATACCCGGGAGCTGATGCGCCTGATGCCTCGTCTCGACGCCCTGGCCCGGCCGCGGGCGGTGGGGCCCGCCGGCGCCTGAGAGCGCACCCGGGGGCTCAGCCGCTCCCCCACAGCCCCGCGTCGGTGACCGCCTCGGCCACCGCCTCGGCGGCGGCCTCCAGGAGCAGCTCCCCCTTGCGGGCCGTGGCGGTCTGCGGCTTGCCCAGCACGCCGCTGGGGGAGATGTCGCAGATGTGCCGGTAGCCGTAGGCGCCGCTGGGCCGCACGATGCCGCCCATGGGTCCCTCGGTGGTGCGCATCGCGTCGCGGTCCACGAGATCCGGCGCGAGCGCCAGCAGCATCGACGATTCCGCTTCTCCCGCGTGCAGCACGTTGGACTGCTGCTCGAGGATCTCGCCGAACCGCGTCACGGTGCCCTTCAGGTGCCAGTACGTGGCGGTCGCCACCTTGGCCGTCAGCTCGTGGGCCAGCTCGCCGGCGATCACGCCCAGCGCGGACACGTTCCCGCCGTGGCCGTTGAGGATGAAGATGCGCGGGAACCCGTGGCGGTCGACGGAGCGGCACAGGCAGCGCAGCACCGCGTGGTAGGCGTGGAAGTCCAGCGTGAAGGTGCCGCCGAACGTCATGTGGTGCTCGGCCAGGCCCATCCACACCGTGGGCGCCACCACCACCGGCATGCGCTCGGCGAGCCGCAGCGCCGCGCGCCGGGACACCTCCCCGGCGAGCAGCGCGTCCACCTGCACCGGCAGGTGGGGGCCGTGCTGCTCCATGGAACCCACCGGCAGGATCACCGTGGCGCCGCGCTCGGCCAGCGTGCGCAGCTCGTGTGCCTTCAGCATCCACCATTCAACGCGCATAGTCGGCTCCTCCGGAGTCGCGGCCGCAGCGCGCGGCGCGGCGGCGCGCATTCGTGATCGGTTGACGATATCCCCGAGGGCGGCCGGCCCGATACCGGTCGCAGGGACACGCTGTTAATACGTCCCTGTAGCTCGACGGCCGCGTCCATGCGGCCGACGGTCCCCGCGACCGGCACCGGACCGGCCTCGTCCGAAAACGGATGCGGCGGCACGCGGGGTCGGGAACGACGCGGGGCGTCATACCCGCTCGACGAGCATGGCGATGCCCTGTCCCACGCCGATGCACATGGTGCACACGGCCCGCCGGGCGCTGCGCTCGGTGAGCTCCAGCGTGGCGGTCAGCGCGAGGCGCGCGCCGGACATGCCCAGGGGGTGCCCGAGGGCGATGGCGCCGCCGTTGGGGTTCACGTGCTCCGCGTCGTCGGGCAGCCCGAGCTGGCGCAGCACCGCCAGCGCCTGTGCGGCGAAGGCCTCGTTCAGCTCGATGACGTCCACGTCCGAGAGCGCGACGCCGGTACGCTCCAGGAGCTTGATCGTCGCGGGCGCAGGGCCCATGCCCATGACGCGGGGCGCCACCCCCGCCACCGCGGTGGCCACCACCCGCGCCCGGGGTGTGAGACCGTGGCGCACCGCGGCGTCCTCGCTGGCGATCACCAGCGCCGCCGCGCCGTCGTTGACGCCGCTGGCGTTGCCGGCGGTCACCGTGCCGCCCTCGCGAAACGGTGCCTTGAGCTTCGAAAGCTGCTCCAGCGCGGTGTCCGGGCGCGGGTGCTCGTCCGACTCCACCAACTCCGGATCGCCGCGCCGCCGGGGGATGGGCACGGCGACGATCTCCTTCGCGAGCCGGCCGCTGGCCTGGGCGGCGCCGGCGCGACGCTGCGAGCGCAGCGCGAAGGCGTCCTGGTCGCCCCGGGCCACCTGGTAGTCCTCCGCCACGTTCTCCGCCGTCTCGGGCATGGAGTCGATGCCGTGGGCCTTCTTCATGAGCGGATTCACGAAGCGCCAGCCGATGGTGGTGTCGTACATCTCGGCGTTGCGCGAGTAGGCGCTGTCCGCCTTCGCCAGCACGAAGGGCGCGCGGGACATGCTCTCCACCCCGCCGGCGATCACCAGCTCCGCGTCGCCGCAGCGGATGGAGCGCGCGGCCTGGGCCACCGCGTCCAGGCCGGAGCCGCACAGGCGGTTCAGCGTCGCGCCGGGCACCGTGGTGGGCAGCCCCGCCAGCAGCGCCGCCATGCGCGCCACGTTGCGGTTGTCCTCGCCGGCCTGATTGGCGCAGCCGAGGATCACGTCGTCCACCTGCTCCGGGTCGAGCGCCGGGTTACGCTCCATGAGCGCGCGGAGGGGGATCGCCGCCAGATCGTCGGCCCGCACCGAGGCGAGCGCGCCGGCGTAACGGCCGATGGGGGTGCGCACCCCGTCGCAGATGAAGGCGTCACGCATGGGGGTGTCTCCTCGGGTCGGCCGGAATGTTCGCCGATGGTACGGCGTCGGACCCCGGAGTTGCACCGGGACGCGGCGCTCGCGGCGTGCTCAGCCGCCGGGCGCGGGGGTCATGGACGCCGCGGCCATGCGGGTCCGCAGCCAGTCCTCGAGGGGCGCTTCCACCTCGTCGATGCGCTTGTAGCGCCTGAGCGCCGGCGCCATGGTTGTGATCTGCCCTAGCAGCCGAGCGGCCATGCCCTCGATGCGGCACAGATCGGCCACCGTGCACTGGCGGATGCGGATGGTGAACAGCACGTGGCCCGAGACGCGAAGGCGGGTAAGGGTCTGGCGCTCGCAGCGCACCCACAGGCGCTCGCCCAGGTCCGTCTCCGGCGCGGGGTGCGCCAGCGTCACGCGCTCCGGCTGGTACAGGGCCGGCGAATCCAGCAGCGACCAGTTGTGTCGCCACAGGGGCCGGCCGGGGTCCAGGGCCGCCATCACCTTGTCGGTGGCGGCGCCGATGTGCTCCGCGTAGCCCGGCACCGGCGCGTGGATGGCCTGCATGGGACGGCCCAGCTTGTCCGCGAGGCGCCAGCGGGTGGGGAAGCACAGCGCCGCCGCCACGAGCACGAAGCCGTCCTCGTCCGGGCGCATCAGGCACAGATCCTCCGGCACCAGACGCCCCGCCGTGGCGATGGGAGGGTCGCCGCCGCTCAGGCGCACGGTCTCGCCCGTGGCGAGCACCGCCACCGACCCGTGGCGGAACCCGTAGCGATCCGGGAACCGCCGTGCCAGGTGCTCGCACAGCAGCGCGAGCACCTCGCCCTGCGCGTCGGCGCTGCCCGGCAGCGCCGCCACCACGTCGTCGCGGCAGTCCAGCAGCCGGCGCTTCTCACGCAGCTGTGCGTCGAAGTCCGGCGCATCCTCGATCCAGTCCCACGGATCCAGCGCCCGCATGCCCACGGTCATGCGGTGTGGCCCGCGGGCCACGGCCCGGGCCACGCTCTCGGCCAGGGCGTGCGCGCCGCCGGCCGGTCCAGGGGTGTCCTTGCCGTCGATGGCCGTACTCACGATGACGCCACGCGCTGGCCGGAAACGATGGCGAAGGCGGTGAGGGCGGCGAGGGTGGCGAGGGTGGTGAGGGGGTCGTCGCGCCGCGTCTTTCCCCCTCTCCCCGCCTGCGGGGTGAGGGGTGCGGGCAGCATTCCGTCATCCACCGTTGGCATAATCACGACCTTCCCGCTACCGGCCAACGAGCCCCGCCCCGCACGATGCGCATCTACCTCATCCGTCACGGCGAGACCGTCTTCAACGCCAGCCGCACCATCCAGCACCCGCACACGCCGCTGTCCGAGCGTGGCCACGAGCAGGCGCGGCGGCTCGGCGAGCGCATGCGCGGCGTGCCCCTCACCGCCATTCTCAGCAGCGATTATGCCCGCGCCTACGCCACCGCCGAGGCCGTGCACGCCACCACCGGCGCGCCCATCACCGTGCGCGAGTCGCTGAGGGAACGCAACCTGGGGGACCACCGGGGCACGCCCTTCTCCGAGCTCACCATCGACGTGTTCGCCGCGGACCACCACCCCCCCAACGGCGAGAGCTGGCCCACGTTCCACGAGCGCGTGCAGCGGGCCTGGGACGAGGTCTGCGCGTTCGCGAAGAGCGCGCAGGGGGACTTCGCCGTGGTCAGCCACGCCCTGGTTTGCCGGGCACTGGTGGACCGCTGCGTGACCGTGCCCGGTCACCTCCGCCCCCCGGAGATCCGCTTCGGCAACACGGCCCTCACCACCATCGACGGCCCCCCCTGGGCCGTGTCCCTGCTGGCTTGCTGCGCCCACCTGGCCGAGGACCAGGTCACCTACCCCAACCATCCCCCCGGCCTGTGACTGTCAGCACCGTATTTCAAGCGGGACTGTCCCTCTTGATTTCTCTTGATTTTCAGGTCGGCGGGCCGTCGAAGCGGGGGCGGGTGCCGGTGACGGGGTACCAGGGGGCGGCGTCGGCGGCGTAGATGTCGCTGTCGATGCCGCGGCCCGGGTCGTCGTCCAGGGCGCCCAGGGGGATGATGGCGATGCCGCGGCCCGGGTCCAGGCGCGCGACGCCCGAGCCGCAGGTGTCGCAGAAGGCGATGGTGAAGAACTTCGCCTCCGGCAGCTTGTAGCTGGTGACGTGGTCCGCGCCGCGGGTGAAGCGCACGCCCTCGATGGCGGTGAAGCCGTTGCTGGCATGGGCGGCGCTGCGGGCCTTGCGGCAGCGCGAGCAGTAGCAGTTGTGGGTGCGCGTCAGCGGCGCGGTGACCTCGAAGGCCACCGCGCCGCACAGGCAGCTCCCGCGCAGCACGCCGGCGGGCGCGCCGCCCCCTGGGGGCTCGCGTTCGATCGCCTTCCGCGGCGGGGCACCGCTCCAGCGCTCGTGGCGCGGGAGGTCGTCGGTGATCACGTGCCACGGCGCCGCGTCGGCGGTGAAGATGTGGCACTCGGCGCGGATCCCCGGGTCCCCGAGCAGATTTCCCGCGGGCAGATCGAGCTTGTCGCCGAAGGGGGAGGGCACCACCGACCCGCAGCGCCGGCAGAAGCGCCGCTCGACCCCCGGCGAGGAGGCGTAGCCCACCACCGCGTCCTCTCCCGCCAGCCACTCGAAGTGCTCCGGCGCACAGGACACGTAGGTGGCAAAGGCCGCGCCGTGGGCCTTGCGGCACATGGTGCAGTGGCAGTGGCTCATGCCGGTGAGCGGACCGTCCACCCGGTAGCGGACCGTGCCGCACAGGCAGCTTCCGGTGATCATCGCGCGGCTCCTCCCTGCAACGTCGTCTGGGGGCCGATAATTCGCAATCAATCCACGGGACAGGACATCACCTTACGCGCTCACCCGCGCAGCCGTGTGTTGTCCGGATCCCACAGGGGCGCGTCCGCCTGCACCGTGGCGGGCCGGCGCTCGCCGTAGATCTCCACCTCCACGCGCGTGCCCGGCACTGCCAGGTCCGCGCGCAGCATGCCGAGCGCGATGGACTTCTCGACCCGGTGGCCCCAGCCGCCGGAGGTGGTCTCGCCCACCACCTTGCCCGCGTGCCACAGGGTGGACATGTAGGGCGCGTCGCAGTCGCCTGCGTCCACGACCAGGGTGACGAAGCGCTTCTTCACGCCCTCGCGCTGCTGCCGCTCCAGCACGGCCTTGCCGGTGAAGCTCGGCTTGTCGAAGCGCACGAAGCGCGCGAGGCCGCCCTCGAGCAGCGTGTAGTCGGTGGACAGATCCTGCTTCCAGGCCCGGTAGCCCTTCTCGAGGCGCAGCGCATCCAGGGCGAACATGCCGAAGGGCTTCAGACCCAGCGGCTGGCCCGCGGCCCATACCGCTTCGAACACCGCCGGCGTGTCCGCGACGCGGGAGTGGATCTCCCAGCCCAGCTCGCCGGCGAAGGACACCCGCGGCAACAGCACCCGGCACCCGGCGATTGACGTGTCCTGCACGCTCAGCCACGGCGCCGACAGATCCGCACGGCACACGGCGGCCAGGATCTCGCGCGACCTCGGCCCGCTCAGGATCTGGCAGCACCAGCCCTGCGTCTCGTCCTCGATGGCGATGCCGCCGCTCGCGGGGAGGCGGCGCTCCAGCCACTCCCGGTCGTGCCACTCGGCGGCAGCCGCGGTGACGAGCAGCAGCTCGTCGTCGGCGAGGCGCGCCATGGACATCTCGGTGACGATGCGCCCGCGCGCATCGGCGAAGTAGCCGAGGCCCACGCGCCCGGCGCGCGGCACGCGCCCGGTGATCTGCGTCTCGAGCCACGCCGCGGCGCCAGCGCCGCGCACCCGGTAGCGGGAGAAGCCCGGCAGATCCAGGATCCCGGCGGCGTCGCGGACCGCGTGGCACTCCTCGCGGATGCGCGGGAACCAGGGGCCCTCTCGGTCCCAGGTCTGCGTGCTCGCCTCGGACGTGTCGTCGCCCGGCCGCGCGAACCAGGTCGCCCGCTCCCAGCCGTTGTAGGCGCCGAACACCGCGCCCAGGGACGCGACGCGATCGTGCACCGGTGACAGGCGCCGGTTGCGGGCCGCGGGCCAGGCATGGCGCGGGAAGTGCATGGCGTACTCGTGGCCGTACACCTCCATGCCCTTGGCATTGCAGTAGCCCTGGTCGCACCACCCGGTGAAGCGGCGCGGATCGCACGACCACATGTCCCACTCGGGTGTGCCCTCGGTCACCCACTCCGCCAGCACCTTGCCGGCGCCGCCGGCCTGGGCGATGCCGAAGGTGAACACGCAGGCCTCGAAGGCGTCGGGCACGCCGGGCATGGGGCCGATCAGTGGATTGCCGTCCGGGGTGTAGGGAATGGGTCCGTTGATCACCCGGCTCACGCCCACCGAGCCCAGGATGGGCACCCGCGCCATGGCGTCCTCGATGTACCACTCCAGGCGCTCCAGGTCGTCCGGGAAGAGCTGGAACGAGAAGTCCTCGGGCATGGGATCGTCCGCCGACATCCAGTGGCCGCGGCAGTTGCGCTCGTAGGGCCCGAGGTTCAGCCCGTGCTTCTCCTGGCGCAGGTAGTACGACGTGTCCACGTCGCGCAGCAGCGGCAGCTTGCGACCCGTCTCCTTCGACCAGGCGGCGAGCTCGGGGATCTCCTCGGTGAGCAGGTACTGGTGACTCATCACCATCATCGGGACCTCGCGCCCGAACAGGCGGCCCACCTGCTGCGCGTGGTAGCCGGCGGCGTTGACCACGTACTGGCAGCGGACGGTCCCCTCGGGAGTCTCCACCCGCCACTCGCTGTCATGGCGCGACACGCCGGACACGGGGCAGAAGCGCACGATACGCGCCCCCAGGTCCCGCGCGCCCTTGGCGAGCGCCTGGGTCAGCTGCGCCGGGTCGATGTCGCCGTCGTTGGGGTCGTACAGGGCACCTTCGAGATCGTGGGTCTCGATGAAGGGGTAGCGATCCTTGATGGCGTTCACGCCCAGGATGTCGATGTCCATGCCCTGGTAACGCCCCATGCCCATGGCACGCTGGAACTCCTGCATGCGCTGCTTCGAGTGCGCCAGGCGGATGGAGCCCGTGACGTGGTAGTTCATGGGGTAGTCCACCGCGTCGGCCAGGCTCCGGTAGAGCTCGGTGGAGTAGCGCTGCATGTTCATCAGCGACCAGGAGGCGGAGAAGGTGGGCACGTTGCCGGCGGCGTGCCAGGTGGAGCCCGCGGTGAGCTCGTTCTTCTCCAGCAGCACGCAGTCGTGCCAGCCTGCGCGCGCCAGGTGGTAGAGGGCGGACACGCCGACGGCGCCGCCGCCGATGATGACCACGCGGGCCGTGGAGGGGAGATCGGGCATGGGTGCCTCCGGTCGGTGTGGTGCCTGCGGTCAGCGCCCCGGGCCGGGCGTGCCGGCTCCGGCTCGACTGCGGGCGATCCTGGAACGGCGGGCCGCGGCCAGGTAGGGCCAGGCGGCGGCGGATGCCACGGCCAGGTCCTCGCCGCTGCCGTCAGTCCTGGTCTTCCAGCCGGTCCGTGGCCGGCGCCGGCGTGCGCGACAGGGCACTCACCTCGGCGCGCAGCTCCGGCGTCATGGCCACCTCCAGCGACTCCAGCGACGGTCCGAGCTGCTCGAGGTTGCGCGCGCCCACGATGGGGCAGGTCACGTCCGGGTGCGCCGCCACCCACGCCACCGCCAGGCTCACCGGGTGCACGCCCTTCGCCTTCGCGAGCTCGGTGAACCCGGCCGCCGTCTCGAACGCCCACTCCTCCCGGTAGCGCGATGCGTACATGGCGTTGTCCACCAGCCGCCCGCTGTCCGGGCGCCGGCCCGGGCCGTACTTGCCGCTCAGCAGGCCGCCGCCCACGGGGCTGTAGGTCATGACGCCCAGCTTCTCCTCCCGGGCCAGCGGCAGGATCTCGGACTCCACCTGGCGCTTCACCAGGCTGTACATGGGCTGGATCACGTCCATGCGCGGCCAGCCGTTGCGGGCCGCGATCCCGAGCGCCTTGGCCGTCTGCCACGCCGAGTAGTTGCTCGCACCGAGGTAGAGCACCTTGCCGTCGCGCACCAGCTTCTCCAGCGCGCGCAGGGTCTCCTCGAGGGGCGTCGCGGGGTCCCACCGGTGCATGAACAGCACGTCCAGGCGGTCGGTTCCGAGGCGCCTCAGGCTCGCCTCCACCGCCAGCGCGATGTTGCGCCGGTTGCCGCCGCGGGCGTTCACGTCCTCGCCCATGGGATTGAAGCACTTGGACGTGATCACCAGGTCGTCGCGCTCGCCCTTCACCAGCCGGCCGAGGATCTCCTCCGCGCGGCCCTTGTTGTAGCCGTTGGCGCAGTCGAAGAAGTTGATCCCGATATCGCGACAGGCGGAGTACATGCGCCCGGCCTGCGCCTCGTCCGCCTCGCTGCCGAAGGACATGGTGCCGAAGCACAGCGACGACACCTTCACCCCGGTGCTCCCGAGCCACTTGTATTCCATTCGCGAATCCCCTTGAAGCCTGCTTCCCTCCCCCCCTCCGTGAAGGGGGAGGCGGGGTGAGGGGGATCAAGCGATCACGTATGACCCCTCACCCCGGCCCTCTCCCCGCGAGCGGGGAGAGGGGGAGCATGTTCCCGCCTCGCCGGCGTAAACCTTTCTGCCCCACCCGTGCGACGCCCCATCCTACAGCGCCCGCTCGATGCAGATGGCGATCACCCCGCCCACCACCAGCGACACGCCGGCCACCAGCCGGCGGGTGAGCTTCTCCATCCCGATGGCCAGCGCGATGACCAGGGTGAACAGGGGATAGGTGGCGATCAGCGGCGACACCACCACGACGGTGCCCACCTCCAGCGCCGAGTACATGCCCGTGATGCCGCCGCAGGTGAGCATGCCGGTGAGCACCATGAACGGCACGCCGGCGCGCGGGACGTTGGCAGGGAAAGCGCCGTTGCGCGCCCGGTACATGACGATGGAGCCCGCGAAGGCGACCACGCTCGAGATGAAGCCCGCCATCATGGGGTTCGGCATCAGCGACAGCCCGTAGCGGCCCACCGTGTGGTTGAGGCCGCGCACCAGCGCCGCGCCGGTGGCGAACAGCAGCGCGGCGCGCATCAGGGTGGTGATGCCCATGGGCCCCCAGGACAGGGTGATGATGCCGGCGATGGTGGCCAGCGTGCCCGCGGCGATGAGGACGGTGATGGACTCGTCCAGGAACAGGATGGCGGTGAACGCGGCGAACAGGGGCGCGGTGGCGGTGAAGGTGGAGGCCACCGTGGCGCCGGCGCGCTGGATGGATTCCATCCAGCAGTACATGGACAGCAGCGGGTGGAAGAAACCGTTGATCACGAACACCCAGAAGCCCAGCGTGAACCAGTCCCCGGCGCGCATCCACAGCGGCGAGGTGAGGGCGAAGGTGCCCATGCTGGCGCCCAGCGAGATGATTACCCCCACCTGGGGGTTCACGTGGGCCGTGCCCTTGCGCGAGGTGATGGCCGCGACGCCGAACAGGCACGCGGCGGCGAGCGCCAGCGCTACCGGCAGCAGCGCCGAGCCCGCGGGCATCGGCCCGCTCACCGGCGGACGTGGCGCGTTGCGCGCCCGTCCGCTCCCACCGGCACTGCGCGCACGCTCAGGTCAGCTGCTCGCGGATGCGCGCCAGCGCGTCCAGCTGGCGATCGTGGTCGCCGGCCAGGCGCACCACCAGGTGGCGCGCGCCCGCTTCCACGAACCCGGCCAGCCACTGCGCGGCCGCTGCGGCGGGCCCGCCGAAGCAGGCCTGGATGCGGCGCAGCTTCGCGGCCGGCGCGCCGTAGTAGTGCTCCAGGTAGGCGTCGATGTGGGACTCGGCCGCCGCGGCGTCCTCGTCCATGCGCAGCGTCAGGTACACCGCCGGCACGATGTCGTGGGGATCACGCCCGTAGGCCTCGGCGAAGGCGCGCACCTGCGCCATCTGATCGCGGTAGCCCGCTGCGTCGGGTCCGGTGGGGAACCAGCCATCGAAGTGGCGCGCCGTACGCTGCATGCCGGCGGGCACGCGGCTGCCGATCCAGATCGGTGGCCCGCCGGCGCGGTGCGGGGTGGGGCGGACCGCCTGCTCCTTCAGCGTCCAGCGGCCCTCCCAGGTGACCGGCTCGCCGGTCCACAGGGCCCGGCACAGGCGCAGCCCCTCGAGCATCCGGCCGACGCGCTTCTCGAAGGGCACGCCGGCGGCGGCGAACTCCGCGCGGATGTTGGGCAGGTCCGCCGCGATACCCACCCCGAGGATCACGCGTCCTTCGGCGAGGCGGTCCAGGGTGGCCACCTGGTGTGCCAGCACCACGGGGTTGCGCAGCGCCGGCAGCAACACCGCGGTGCCCAGGGCCGCGCGCCGCGTGCGCGCCGCCACCGCTGCCAGCAGGGTCAGGGGGTCGTGGCGGGGCTTCGCCACCAGGGAGTCCCCCACCCACAAGGAGTCCAGGCCCAGGGCCTCCGCGCGCTCTGCCTGGGCCAGCAGGGGCCCGGTGTCCGGCTGGCCTGCCATGATGCGTTCGCGGGTGGGCAGCAGGTAGCCGAAGCGGATGCTCATGCACGTGTCCCCCTCATGGTCGGCGTCGCCGGGCCGATCACGCAGCCGGCGCCTGGGACTCCAGCACCCGGAGCGCCTCGTCCAGGCCGCCCGGGTGCACCGGCTCGATGCACACGTGGCTGGCGCCGGCGTCGAAGTGCTCCGCGACGCGGCGCGCGATGGCCTCCTCGCCGCCCCAGGCCACCATGGCGTCCAGGAAGCGGTCGCTGCCGCCGCCGGAGAGATCGGTCTCCGAGAAGCCCTGGGACCGCCAGGAGTTGCGGTAGTTGGTCAACGTCAGGTGGCGCGCCAGGGCCCCGCGCGCCAGCTCCCGCGCCTTCGAGGCCGACGTCTCCAGGCACACCTTCTGCTGCACTGCCAGCCACTTGTCCGGGCCCACGATGTCCTTGGCCCGTGCCGTGTGCTCCGGCGTCGTGTTGTAGGGCAGCGCGCCGCGGGTGAGCTCGGCGGACAGCGCCAGCATCTTCGGCCCCAGCGCCGCCAGCGCCAGCGGCCAGGTGTCCGCGTCCTGCTCGCCCTCGCGCATCTGCTCGAGGTACTGGCGCATGGAGGTGAGCGGTTTGCCGTAGGCGTGGCCGCGGAAGCCTTCCACCGCCGGGGCGTGGGACACCCCGAGCCCGAGCACGAAGCGGTTGCCGGAGATGGCGCTCAGGGTGCGCAGTCCCTGGCGAGAGGCCACCGCGTCCCGGGCGTAGATGCTGGCGATGGAGCTGCCCACGACGATGGTGCTGCTCTGGCACAGCAGGAAGCTCGCCAGCGCCATGGACTCGAAGCCACGGGACTCCGAGTACCAAAGGGCCGAGTAGCCGAGCTGCTCCGTCGCGGCGATGAAGCGCTTCCAGCCCTCGGGGTCCAGCGCGTCGGCGGCGTACCACACGCCCAGTCGTCCGAGATTCATGATCGTGCTCCTCAGCGTGGCAAGGGGGCAGAACCCTCGAGTCGGGACCGTGCCGGGCCCGCGGCGTTCAGGCCGTTCAAGGGATCTGACCCCTTGCGTGGGCGCATGCTAGCGGAACGTGGCAGCCACGCGGCCCAGGCCGTCGATGCTCACGGTGACGCGGTCGCCGGGCTCGAGCCACCGGGTCTTCACCATGCTGCCCAGCAGCACCAGCTGCCCGGCCCGCAGCCCCTGCGGGGCCGCGCCGCTCCCCGCCAGCCAGACCAGCGTGTGCAGGGGATGGCCCAGGATGTCGCGGCCGGTGCCCTGCCCCGCGGACTCCCCGTTCACCGTCATGTCCCCGGCGAGCGTGGCGAGATCCAAGGACGGATCGAAGGCCCGTGGCTCGCCCAGCACGCAGCCGGCGCCGAAGAAGTCGTCGGCGACGAGGCTCGGCGTGTCGATGGCGGTGAAGTCGTGCCAGCGATCGTCCACGACCTCGATGGCGGGCATCACCTGCGCGACGGCGCGCGCCGCCTCGTCGCGGGTGTACGGCGTCCCCCGCGGCGGCAGGTCCGCCGCGAGACGCACCGCCACCTCGCACTCGACGCCCACGCGGCAGAATGCCCCGTGCTCGAGCCGGGCGCCGTCGTACCAGACGGTGGGCGACAGCACCCCGCCGGCGCAGGGATGGTCCACCTGCAGGTACGCCTGCATCACCGGCGAAGTGCAGCCGACCTTGTAGCCCGCAACCTCCCCGAGTCCCGCCTCACGGAAGTGCTCGTGCAGCAGGCGCTGCACCGCGTAGGCCTCGGCGGGATCCGCCGGGCGCAGGTGCTCCGGGAGCGGGGCCATGGGCTCGCGGCGCGTGCGGCCCTGGCTCAGCCGTGCGGCGGCGGCGGCCTGCTGCTGCGGGCTCATCGGTCCTCTCCTTGCCGGTGCGGAACGCGGGCCGGGATGCGCGGAGCGGGTTCGGCAGGCCGCGCCGCCCCGCTCGCGCCGGTGTACGCTGCGCACATGATAGTGGCAGCGGGCCTCGGGCTGTTCGACTTCCCGTTCTCCGGTGCGCGGGCGTTCTGGAAGTGGGTGGATCTGTGCGAGTCCGGGGGCGTGGACTCCCTGTGGCAGAGCGACCGGCTGGTGTGCGATCGGCCCATGCTGGAGTGCATGAGCACCATGGCGGCTCTGGCTGGCGCCACGCGGCGCATCAAGTTCGGCATGAACGTGGCGTCGGTGGGGTTGCGGGACCCGGTGCTGCTGGCGCGCCAGTGCGCCACCATCGACATGCTGAGCGAGGGGCGCCTGCTGCCGGCCTTCGGTATCGGCAGCCCACACGGCTCCGACTGGGAGGGCACGGGCACGCCTACGGCGGGACGCGGCGTGCGCGCCGACGAGGCCCTGGACATCATCGCCGCCCTGTGGCGCGGCGAGCGCGTCACCTTCGAGGGACGCTTCCACCGGGTGAAGGACGCGGTGATCGCGCCGCTGCCGGTGCAGCGCAAGCTGCCCCTGTGGATCGGCGGCGCCAGTGCCGCCGCGGTGCGTCGCACCGCCCGCATCGGCACCGGCTGGATGGGCGGGCGCGAGACACCCGCGGAGGCGGCAAAGGTGGTGAGCGCGATCCGTGAGGCGGCCGCGGCGCTCGGCCGTCGGGTGCCCGACGATCACTACGGCGTGGGCATGTACTACCGCCTCGGTCGCGCCGACGAGCCCGTGGTCCGCGCCGAGACCGAGCGGCTGCGGGCACGCTTCCCGGACCGCGACCCGGCCGGCACCATCGTGGCCGGCGAGGCCGGCGACGTGCTCGCGCGCATTCGCGAGTACGTCGCCGTCGGGGTGACCAAGTTCGTGATGCGCCCCGTGGCGTCCGGCGACGATGACGTCATGATGCAGACGCGGCGCTTCGTCGACGACCTGCTGCCGGCGATCGGGGACATTCAGAGTTCGTAAGTCATTGAACCGGACGAAGCCGACTGGCAGGTGCTCGAAGAACACAGCGCGCATCTTCAATCCAGCGCGCCTGAGACACCGCGCACCCGGATCAATGACTTACGAACTCTGAATGTCCCTACGCACCGCCGGCATCACCTCCTCGGCGAACAGGCGCATGGCGTCCATCGCGAGGGACGACTCCATGCCCGGCCAGTGCATGCTCACCACCAGGTGGTTGATGCAGGTGGCCCGGGCGAGCTTCACGATGTCCTCCGTCACCTGTTCCGGCGAGCCGATGATGAAGCGGTCCCGGATCAGGTCGTCGATGGAGGCGTCCAGGGTGTCGCCCTCGGGCATGGGCGCGTCCTGGCCCCACTCCACGTAGGCGCGGTACTTGCGCTCGAGCCCCGGCTTGCACCGGCGTAGCGCCTCCTCGCGAGTGCGCGCCACGAACACCTCCCGGCGCATGGGGAACTCCGCCGGAAACGGCTTGCCGCACTCGTCCAGCTCGCGCTCGTAGACGTCGAGCTGGCGCAGCACCGAGTCCAGCCGGTTGTGGGGCGGCACGTACCAGCAGTCACCGAGCCGCGCGGCGCGGCGGATGGCGGGATCCGCGTTGGCACCCACCCAGATGGGCGGGTGTGGCTCCTGCACCGGGCGCATGCCCAGGCTCACGCGGTCCAGCTCGAAGTGCGACCCGGACATGGTCACCACGTCCTCGGTCCACAGCCGGCGGATGGCCACCAGGTTCTCCTCCATGCGCTGCACTCGCTCGCGTTGCGTGGTGCCGAAGGCCTTGAACTCCACCTCCCGGTAGCCGAGGGCCACGCCCAGGATCATCTTGCCGCGGGACATCACGTCGAGGGTCGCGAACTGCTCCGCCACGTCCAGAGGCTTGTGCAGCGCGAGCAGCACCACGCCCGCGTTCAGCCGGCAGCGCGGCGCTTCCGCCATGATGCGCGCGAGGAACGGGACCTGCTGGAAGTCCGCGAGCCCGGTGGCGGCGTAGTGGGAGCCCTTGGTGATGCAGTCGAAGCCGAGCGTGTCCGCGAGGCGCGCCGTGGCACATACCTCCTCGAAGCGCATCGTCATGTCGTCGCCGCGCGGGTACTGGGCGCGGATCATCAGCCCGAACCGGAAGTCGATCATTCGCGAATTCTCCTGGTTGGCCGTGCTTCACACCTGACCCTGCTCGGCCGCCGCCACCGCCGCGCCGGCACCGCCGGCTTCGCCCGCCTCGCGCAACGGCGCCAGCGTCGGCGTGGAGGCCACGCGCACCGTGCGCGGCGCGAACTCGATGCCCTCCTCGTCGAAGAGCTGTTTCAGGCGCTGATAGCAGTGGCGCCGCAGCACGAACTGCTTGCGCGGCTTCGACATGAACTTGCAGCGCAGGATGATGGCGTTCTCGTCCACCGCCGCGATTCCCTGCGACTTCAGCGGCTGCAGGAAGTCCTGGCCGAACTCCGGGTCCTCCATCAGCTCCTGACCCAGCTTCTTCACCAGCTTGCGCACCCGCTCCACGTCGGTGTCCGCATGCAGGCGGAACTCCATCTTGTAGATCACCCAGTCGCGGCTGTAGTTGGTGACTGCGCGCAGCTCGCCGAAGGGCACCGTGTGGATCGCCCCACGGTGGTGGCGCAGCTTCAGCGAGCGCAGCGTGATGCGCTCCACCTCGCCGCGCAGCTTGTCGAACTCCACGTACTCGCCCACCCGGAACGCGTCGTCGATGAGGAAGAAGATCCCGGCCACGATGTCGCGCACCAGGGTCTGCGCCCCGAAGCCGATGGCGAGCCCCACCACGCCGGCGCCCGCCAGCAGCGGAGCCACGTTCACGCCCAGGGTGGAGAGCACGATCATGAACGTGAACAGTCCGATCAGAACCGCCACGGAGGTATAAGCGAGCGGCAGCAGCGTCTCGGCGCGGGTGCGCGGGATGGTGCCATCCTCGTCGCCGGCAGACAGGCCCGGCGTTGGCAGGTAGGGCCTCACCATCGCCCGAAACACCAGCCACATGGCCAGCGCGATGAGCACCACCATCCCGGCGCGGAACAGCGCGCCCGGCGGCAGTGCCAGTCCCAGCAGCCCGAGGCCCCAGATCTCGAGCACGATGATGGTGCCGGCCACCGCGAGGGCGGCGCGCAACGCGGCGCCGATCACGGCGGCGTAGTGGGCGCGGCGCTCCAGTGCCTGGGTCCGCTCGTGAGCGGCGGCGTCGAGGGACTGCTGCGTCTCGTCGGCCGTGCCGGGCCCCGGCGCCGCCGTCTGTGCATCCGGGGTGGCGGCCGGCAGCAGCGTCGCCACGGCGCGATCGGTCAGCCGCCACGCCAGCGGCACCGCCGCCACCACGAGCAGGCTGCCGATGGCGCTCCACACGGCATTGGCCCCGCGCGAGAGGATCTCCTGCAGCCACAGCAGATAGACCACCACCACGTACCCTGCGGCCAGCGCCGGCCAGGGCGCGCCGCGGGGTGCGGCGAAGCGCGCGCCCCAGCGCAGCACGTACGCCACGCCCAGCGCGGCCATTGCCGCGCCGGTCACGGCCACGATGAACAGGTGCACCGGCATGGGCACGCCGGTGAGGATCACCAGCCCCGCCGTCAGCCAGGCGAGCGTGCCGGTCGCGACGAACGCCATGGTCGCGCGCCACAGGAAGCGCGCCCGGGCATCGTCCAGCGGCAGCAGGCGCAGGGGCGGGGCGGCCGGGGCCAGCAGCGTGCGCGCGGGGATCGCGGCTGCCAGCACCACCAGCGCGGCACTGGCATAGGCGAAGACGAGATTGCGCGCCGGCTCGTCGCCGAAGGTGAGCACCGTGGCGAGGGTGAGCGCGACCAGCGCGAAGGCCGCGAGACCGCCGGCCTCGAGCCCTGCCCGGGCGCAGGCGAAGGTGATACGCCGCCCGGGGCCTTCCTGGGGCGCCTGCTCCAGGCGCGAGCGAGTCCGGGCGAAGCCTTGGCCCACCGCGGCGCGCGCCATGAAAGCGGCCGCGAGCACCACGGCCAGGTCGATCAGCATGGGGCGGAAACCCCGTTCGCCGTCCAGCGCGTCCACCACCCCGGGCCACGCCCCGGGCAGCTCCCGCGCGCCCCGGGCGAGCGTCTCCGCGTGGAGGACCACGCGCTGGGCGAAGCCCTCGATCCACTGACGCAGCTCCACCAGCAGCACCCCGAATCCGCTGTGGGCGGGGTCCGCGACCGGCGCGTTGCGCGCGGCGCGCCCGCGCAGCTCCCGCGCCAGGAGCTCGCGCGCCTGGGCGTCCGTGAGGTCGGCCAGCAGGGGGTCCACCTGCTGCGGCGTGATGTCCTCGGGGACCGCCGGGGCCGCACCCGGACGCGGTTGCGCAGCAACGGCACCGGCGAGGAGGAGAGCGCAGGCGGCGCCCAGGCATGCCGCGGCGCGGCGGGCGCTGCGCGGGTACCCGGCCCGCCGGCGGAGCCCCCCGGCGGGCCCAGCGTGCAGGCGAACGTGCCGTGTTCATGCCG
>JBFHNV010000083.1:0-22963 GCA_041593595.1 Gammaproteobacteria bacterium | reverse complement strand
GCCATGGTCACCGCGGCCTGGGTGGGCTCGATCACGGGAATGCCCACCGCGTCCTCGAGCCGATCCCGGAAGCGCGCCATGCCCGCGCAGCCCATCACCAGCACGTCGGCGAGGAACTCGTCGCGCAGGCGCTCGCCCACCGACACCATGCGCGACAGCACCCGCGTGTCGTCTCCGAGCTCGGCGATGCCGAGGCCGATGGGGAGATCGGCGGCAAGCCGCGACTGGATGCCCATGGCGCGCACGTAGCGCAGGTGGCGTGGCACCGAGCTCGCGAGGATGGACAGCACGCCGAAGCGCTCACCCCGGGTGAGGGCGGCGGTCAGCCCGCACTCGGCGATGCCGTAGACGGGACGGCGCGTCGCCTCGCGCACGGAGTGCAGACCCGGGTCGCTGTAGCACGCGATGACGAAGGCGCCGGTATCGTTGTGCCGGCTCGCCACGTACTCGAGCAGCGGCGCGATCACCGCGTCCGCATCCTGCTGCGACTCGATCCCGGGCGGGCCTGCCGCGAGGGTGACGCACTCGATGGGCGGCCCGCCAGTCATGCGCAGCGGCGCCACCGCCGCGTCGATGCCCGCCGTGACGCGCTCGGTGGAGTTGGGATTGATGACGACGATGCGATCCCGCATGGAACGGCTCCCGGGTGTCACGGTGCGCGGGCGGACCTGGTGGACCGCCCACAGCCCCGACACCGGTATAGCAGGCGGCGCGCCTCCGGGCCAGGCAGCGCTCCGGCCGGGACGCGCCGTCAGGCCGCATTCGTGATCGGTTGACGGCACTCCGAGGGGCAGCCGGCCCGGTACGGGCCGGCCTTGTCCGAGCGCGGATGCGTCACGCCGGCGCGCGGCCGCCGGGCGTCTCCTCGGGCAGAGCGGCGCCGTCGCGCGCCACAACCCGGCCGCCGTGCAGTACCAGGGCGCGCACGGGCCGCGCGACCACCGCCTCGGCGAGGGTCTCGGCCGGCACCGTGAACAGGTCCGCGCGGCACCCGGCGGCGAGCCCGTGACCGTCCAGTCCGAGGGCGCGGGCGCCGGCGGCCGAGGCGCAGTCGTAGGCCACGGCCAGATCCTCGTCGCTGCGGAACCCCGAGCGCCAGGCCAGCAGCATGGCGCGTTCCAGCATGTCGCCGTTGCCGAAGGGCGACCAGAGATCGCGCACGTCGTCGTTGCCCGCGAACACCTCCACTCCGAGCTCGCGCAGGCGCTTCACCGGCGGCAGCGGCGAGGCGCCGCCACCGTGGGTGACCAGCGACACCCCGGCTTCGGCCATCTGCCCGGCGGTGCGCAGCAGGTCCTCCTCCGCGGCGGCGCCCAGGCAGAAGCCGTGGCTCGCCGTCACCTGGCCGGCCAGGCCCCGGGCGCGGGCGCCCTCGCACAGCGCCGTCAGCTCGGCGAGCCCCTTCGTGCCCGGGTCGTGCAGGTGGACGTCGATGCCGCAGCCACGCCGCTCGGCGATGTCGAACAGCACGTCCAGCTGCGCTGCCGGATCGCCGTCGAAGGTGATGGGATCGATCCCTCCCACCAGATCCGCGCCGGCCACGACGGCGGCGTCCAGCAGCTGCGCCATCCCGGACAGGCAGGCGACGCCGCGCTGGGGGAAGGCGACGATCTGGATGCGCACCGCGTGGGCGAAGCGCTCGCGCACCTCGAGCAGGGCGTGCACGTGGGACAGTCCCAGCTCCGGGTCCACGTCGGCGTGGCTGCGGATGGCGGCGGTGCCGGCGGCGACGGCGCGGCATACCAGGTTGCCCGCGCGCCCGGCGACCGGGGGCAGCCCCGCCCGCAGGCGGCGCTCGGTCTCGATGCGGCTCGTACGGGTGGGCCCTGCCGGATGCGGCGTCCAGGGCAGGCCGGTGAGGGTCTTGTCCAGGTGCACGTGACCGTCCACGAGGCCCGGCAGCACCAGGTGGCCGCGGCCGTCCACATGCCGCGCCCGCGGGTGCCGTGCCCGGAGCTGCGGTGCCGCCTGGGCGATGCGCCCGTCCCGGATCAGCAGGTCCGTTGCGCCGCCGCCGGGCGCGCGCACGTTCTCGAGAACCAGCCCCGGATCGCCGTCTGGTCCGTCCGTCATCGCCTGCAGACCTCCCGTCATGCCCGCCCGCTGGTGCGCCCGTCCCCGCGTCTGCATCATTTACCCGCACCGGCCGCGGCGCGGGACATGGCAGCGTGTGCCGGTGCCCGGCCTCTCACCCTCCGTCACCACAGGAGCCCCGAGATGAGCGTCTCCGACTGGGAGCAGATCCGCAGCCACTACCGGGTGAAGGAGCGCGAGTTTCCCATGCTCGCCGACGACATGCCCACCTTCATGGGCGTGCCCCACGCGCACTCGCCCGCGGAGCTGGACGGAGCCGACGCCGTGATCATCGGCGCGCCGTACGTGGCGGGGCGCCAGGGCACCTACGCCGGCGTGGACAAGCGCGAGTGGGTGCAGGCGCCGCGTCGCGTGCGCCAGCAGTCCATCCGCTACCCGTCCGGGTACGTGCAGGACTTCGACCTGGACATCTTCGAGCACCTGCGCGTGGTGGACTACGGCGACGCAGACATCCCGCCGGAGGCCAACGAGGATCCAACCGCCGAGAACATCCTCCGGGCGCAGGCGGCGGTGGAGGCGAAGGTCAACGACACGCTGTCCGCCGGGGCGGTGCCCGTGGTGATCGGCCAGAACTCGCCGTGCGGGTCGTACGCCATCGCCAAGCCCATCGCCGAGCGCACCCGCGGCAAGGTGGGCATGGTGAGCCTGGACACCCACTGGGACTCGAAGCCCATCGACTGGCTCACGGGCGACCCGCGCATCGCGGGCAGCGGGAACTGGAAGGCGAAGACCTACGAGTTCCACGCGAACTTCTCGGTGCCGAACCTGGTGGAGATCGGCGAGCGCGGGATGCTCGAGCCCCGGGAGATCGTGCGCGGCTTCCTCGCCGGGGGAGCGCACTTCTATCCCATGTGGAAGGTGCGCACCGAGCTCGGGATCGAGGGGCTGGTGCGCGAGCTGCGCCACGCCTACGACGGCACCGACGCGGTGTACGTGCACTTCGACATGGACGTGCTGGGCGGCGCCGGCCCCGCGCCCGGCGACATCCTGGGCGACCTGGCCGAGCCCATCGGCATGAGCGACTACGAGGTGATCCGCATCGCCCACGAGGTGGGCAAACGCGGCATCGCGGGCCTGTCGTTCATCTGCATCCCGCCGGGCTCGGCCGTCGTCTACCGGACCATCGTCTACGTCATCGCGTATCTCCTCGCGGGCATGGCGATGGCGCGCGCGGCATGAGGCGGACGGCGCAGCGGCGTGCCGCGCGGCTCCGCCGCGGCGCGGGAGGGGCGTGCAGATGACGTTCGACCGGGTGCTGGTGACGGGCGGCAGCGGGCGCCTCGGTCCGTTCGTCGTGGACGCGGTGGCGCGGGATGCTCCCGTCACGGTGCTGGACCTCGTGGCGCCGTCGCGCCAGGTGCCCCACGTCACCGGCGACGTCACCGACCTGGACACCGTGCGGCGCGCGGTCGCGGGGCACGACGCGGTGATCCACCTGGCGGCCATCGACATCGGCACGCCCGCCGCGCCGCAGGAGTACTTCCGGGTGAACGTGATGGGCACCTGGAACGTGCTGCAGGCCGCGCACGAGGCCGGCATCCGCAAGGTGGTGCTGGCGTCGAGCATCTCCGCCAGCGGCGTGGGCGAGATCCGCGCCGACTTCCCGCCGCAGTACCTGCCCATCGACGAGGAGCATTCCTGTCGCCCGGTGCACGCCTACGGGGTCGGCAAGCTGGTGATCGAGCAGGTGGCGCGCAGCTTCGCCGACCGCGGCGGCATCAGCGTCACCTGCCTGCGTCCCACCGCGGTGATGTTCCCCCACACCTACGGGCGCTTCGTCGCGCGCGGCGCGGATCCGGATCATCCCTGGCTCGCCGCCTGGGTGACGGCGGGGGACTGCGCGCGCGCGTTCCGCCTCGCGCTGGATCACGCGCCGGCCTTCGACGTGTTCTTCGTCACCGCCGCGGACTGCTGCAGCACCGTGCCCACCCGGGAGCGGCTGGCGAGGCTGTTCGGCGTGGCGGCGATCCCGGCGCGCGACCCGGGCTGGTTCGACGGGCATCCCGCAGCGAGCAGCGTGTCCGCCGAGCGCGCGCGGGAGCGCCTGGGCTGGGAGCCCACGGTGGACTGGCCGGCGCTGGTGCGGGCGGGCGCCTACCCCGGCTGACGCGGGCGGCGGGGTCGCCTACGCGGCCCGTACCCACACCCGGTTGTCGTGGAAGGCCGCGCCACCCACCGGTGCCACCGGATCGGCGCCCGTGAGGACGTTCACCCCGCGGCGCTCCGGGAACGCGTCCCGCGGCCAGATGCTCTCGATGATCACCACGCCCGGCTGCACGCCGGTGAACAGCTCTGCGTGCACCGCGAGCTCGCCGCGTCCGTTGCCCAGGCGGGCGAGGGCACCGTCCTCGATGCCGAGGCGCGCCGCGTCGTCCGGGTGGATCTTGACGCTGGGCCGGCCTTCGCGGCGGATGGAGGTGGGCGTCTCGGTGAAGCTCGAGTTGAGGTAGTGGCGCGCAGGCGCCGTGACCAGCCGAAACGGCATGGCGTCGTCGGCCTCCTCGATGCTCTCCCAGTGGTCCGGCAGGCGCGGCATGGCGGCGAGCGTCGCCTCGGGCACGAAGCCCGCCGGCGCCAGCGCGGCCCAGTCCGGCGCGAAGCGGAAGCGCCCGCCCGGATGCGCGAAGCCGTCCAGGTAGTGCGAGGCGCGGAAGTCCGGCTGACAGTCGATCCAGCGCTCGCGCTCGAGGGTCTCGAGATTCCCCCAGCCGGAGGCGCGCAGCGTGCGATCGATGATCTCGCGCGGCGTCAGCTCGAAGCCCGGGTGCTCGGCGCCGAGGCGCCGGGCGAGACCCACCAGCACGTCGTGGTTCGAGCGGCATTCGCCCGGCGGCTCCACGATCTTCGGTCCGAGGATGATGTGCTGGTGGCCGCCGCCCTGGTACACGTCGTCGTGCTCCAGGAACATGGTGGCCGGCAGCACCACGTCGGCCATCCGCGCCGTCTCCGTCATGAACTGTTCGTGCACGCAGGTGAACAGGTCCGCGCGCTCGAAGCCGCGGCGCACCAGGTTCGTGTCCGGCGCCACGCTCACCGGGTTCATGTTCTGGATGAACAGGGCGGTGACCGGCGGGCCGCCCTTGAGCGCGTCCGCGTCGCCGGTGAGGATCGGGCCGATGCGCGACTGATCCAGCACCCGCACCGCCGGATCCCGCACGTCCAGGCCCTCGATGAGGGTCTTGTCCCAGTGGTAGATGGCGCCGCTGTTGTGGAACGCGCCGCCGCCCTCGTGGCGCCACGCGCCGGTGACCGCGGGGATGCACAGCGCCGCGTGCATGTTCACCGCGCCGTTACGCTGGCGCGAGAAGCCGTAGCCCAGGTGGAAGAACGCCCGCGGCGTTTTCCCCACCATGCGCGCGAAGGCCTCGATGGTCTCCACCGGCACGCCGCAGATGCGCGAGGCCCATTCGGGGCTGCGCGCGGCCAGGTGCGCCTCGAGCTCCCCCGGGCAGTCGGTGTAGCGCTCCAGGTAGTCCCGGTCGGCGAGGCCGTCGCGGAACAGCACGTGCATCACGCCACAGGCCAGCGCGCCGTCGGTGCCGGGGCGCACGCACACGAACAGGTCCGCCTGCTTCGCGGTGGCGTTCTCGTAGGTGTCCACCACCACGATGCGCGCGCCGCGCTCGCGCCGGGCCTTCAGCGCGTGGGTCATCACGTTGACCTGGGTGCTGGCGGCGTTGGTGCCCCAGATCACCACCAGGTCCGAGCGTCCCATCTCCCGGGGATCGGCGCCCGCCAGACGGCCGGTGCCGGCGATGAAGCCGTTCCACGACAGGGTCACGCAGATGGTGGAGTGCTGGCCCGAGTAGCGCTTGGCGTGACGCAGCCGGTGGATGCCGTCGCGCATCACCAGGCCCATGGTGCCTGCGTAGTAGTAGGGCCACACGGTCTCGGGGCCGTGTCGCCGCTCGACCGCGAGGAAGCGCTCGGCGACCAGATCCAGGGCGTCGTCCCAACCGATCCGCTCGAAATCCGCGCCACCCTTCGCACCGCGGCGGCGCAGCGGGTGCAGCAGCCGGTCCGGGTGGTGGATGCGCTCGGCGTAGCGCGCCACCTTCGAGCAGATCACGCCCGCAGTGTAGCTGTTGTCCGCGGCGCCGCGCACCTTGCCGATGCGGTTCGCGTCCAGGCGCTCCACCTCCAGCGCGCAGGTGGAGGGGCAGTCGTGGGGGCAGGCGCTCGTGCGCATCTGCGGCGCGGCGGTCATCGGCGTGGATCTCCCGTAGGATGTTGATTATAGGGCCGGGTCGCGTGCAGTGGTCGGCCCGGACGCGCTACTCTTGGACCATGGGGACGGCGGTCCGGCGACCAGACGGCGACACGCCGGGAGTAGACACATGCAGGTTTCGACGTTTCGCGCGGGTGCATGGCTGGCGCTGGTCGCGGCGGCCCTGTGGCTGGCCCCGGCGCAGCCCTCCCGGGCCGCATCGAAGGCCGAGATCGACATCGAGGTGGACGCCGCGCTCGAGCGCTTCCGCAAGGAGGTGACCGGCGGCAAGGCGTTCCTGGAGAAGGCCAGGGGGGTGCTCGTCTTCGGCAGCGTCATCAAGGCCGGCTTCGGCATCGGCGGCGAGTACGGTGAGGGGGCACTGCGCATCGGCGGGCGGACGGTGGCCTACTACAGTACCGCCGCGGCCTCCATCGGCTTCCAGATCGGCGCCCAGTCGAAGACGGTGATCCTGGTGTTCCTGGAGGACGCCGCGCTGGCGAAGTTCCGCGCCAGCCAGGGCTGGGAGGCCGGGGTCGACGGCTCCGTGTCGCTGGTGAAGGTGGGCACCGGCGGCTCCATCGACACCATCAACCTGCAGGATCCCATCGTCGGATTCGTGCTCACCAACCAGGGGCTGATGTACAACCTGACGCTGGAGGGGTCGAAGTTCACGAAGCTGGACAAGTGACACCGCCCCATGAACATCCTGCTCATCGACGACGACGACGTGATCCTCGAGTACCTGCAGTCCTGCCTGGAGGGCAGCCTGCCGCAGGTGAAAGCCACCAAGTACTCGACCCTGCGCGAGGGGCGCCCGGGATCGGACTTCGACTGGGCGGCCTATGACCTGCTGGTGCTGGACTACAACCTGGGTGGCGGGGAGACGGGCATCGACTGGCTGGAGGCCTTCGGCGGCAAGCCGGGGTTTCCGCGCACCCTGCTGCTCACCGCCGAGGACAGCGCCCAGGTGGTGGGGCATGCGGTGCGGGTGGGCGCCGGCGGCTACCTGAACAAGGCCGGGCTCACCCCGCAGCTGCTGGTGGACACGGTGCGCGGGATGATCGAGTTCATGCCGCCCGAGGAACGCGAGGAGCGCGGTTCCGCGAAGAGCGGCGCGAAGTACAAGGGGCGCGACACCCTGGAGACGGGGCCGGGGCGCGCGAGCTACCGCTTCACGCGCCTGATCGGCCGCGGCGGGATGGCGCGGGTGTACCTGGCCGAGCGCACGGACGACGGGATCACGGTGGTGCTCAAGATCCTGGACCGGGACATCGCACGCGATCCCGACAACGCGAAGCGCTTCGACCGCGAGGGCGAGATGCTCTCGCGCATCGAGAGCCCCTACGTGGTGAAGGTCTACGACCACGGCCACACCAACAGCTACGGCTACATCGCCATGGAGTTCTTCGGCCGCGGCGACCTGCAGCAGCGCATGGCCCAGGGCGTGTCGCCGGAGGACGCGGTGCTGTACCTGCACAACATCGCCTGCGGCCTCGAGGCCATCCACGGCGTCGGTATCGTGCACCGGGACCTGAAGGCCGGAAACGTCATGTTCCGCGGCGACGGCAGCATGGCGCTGGTGGATTTCGGGCTGTCGAAGCGGGTGGACACGGACATGACCCTCACCGAGACCGGCGCCATCATGGGCACCCCCTATTGCATGAGCCCGGAGCAGACCGCCGGGCGCAAGTTGGACGCGCGCTCCGACCTGTACAGCGCCGGAGTCCTGTTCTACGAGATGCTCACCGGTTCGCGGCCCTATACCGGGAAGAACCTCCCGCAGCTGCTGCTGCAGATCCAGACCGCGCCGATCCCGCAGCTGCCGCCGCCGCTCGGGCGGTTCCAGGTGGTGGTGGGCCGGCTGCTGGCCAAGGATCCGGAGGACCGCTACCAGAGCGCCGGCGCGCTCATCGAGGCGCTGGAGCCGCTGCTCCCGCCCGGCTGAGGCGGCGGCGTACAGGAGGGTTGCATGTCCGCACCGGCCGCCAGCGCCCCGGCACGGGAGCACCTGCCGCGTCCCCCGGGCCGCCTCACCGGTCCCGGAGTCTGGCGCGGGGAGGACATGGCGGGGCGCGACGACTGGATGGTTCGCCTGGGCGCCGTGGACCTGGCGGAGCTGGACGCGGCGCTGCTGGCGGTGGAGCGCGGCGGCCTCGATCTGCTGCAGGTGGACCGCGACGCCTTCCCGCTGCCGCGCCTGGGTCCGAAGCTCGACGCGCTGCGCCGCGAGCTGCTGCGCGGGCGTGGCTTCGCGCTGGTGCGCGGCCTGCCGGTGGCGCGCCTCACCACGCGCCAGGCGGCCATCATGTACTGGGGAATCGGCGCGCACCTGGGCAGGGCCGTGTCCCAGAACGGCCAGGGCCACCTGCTGGGCCACGTCATCGACGTGGGGCGGCGCGAGGACGATCCGAACGCCCGCATCTACCAGACCAGCGCGCGCCAGTACTACCACGCCGACTCCTGCGACATCGTGGGCCTGCTGTGCCTGCGCAAGGCGGCGAGCGGCGGCGAGAGCACCATCGTGAGCTCCGAGACCCTCCACAACGAGATGCTCGAGCGGGCGCCGGATGTCGTGGACGAGCTGTTCCGGCCCTTCCACGTGGATCGCCGGGGCGAGGTGCCGGAAGGGGAGAAGCCCTGGTACGAGGTGCCGGTGTTCAACTGGCACGCGGACCTGCTCACCACCTACTACGTGCGCCGCTACATCGTCTCGGCGCGGCGCTTCCCCGAGGTGCCTGCGCTCACGGAGCGCCAGGTGGCCGCCTTCGACGCCCTGGACGCCATCTGCGACGACCCGCGCATCCACCTGTCCATGGCCTTCGAGCCCGGCGACATGCAGTTCCTGCACAACCACCAGATCCTCCACGACCGCCGCGCCTACACCGATCACCCGGACCCGGCGCAGCGGCGCCACCTGCTTCGCCTGTGGCTGTGCCCGCCGGACGGCCGCCCGCTGCCGCCGGCCTACCGCCAGCGCTGGGGCAGCATCGAGATCGGCGACCGCGGCGGGATCCGGGTGCCCGGTGCGCGGCTGGTGGCGCCGCTGGAGCCCTGAGTCCGGATCGCCGCGGGCAGACAGGCGTCGCGGCAGGAGTCGGGTGCCGCCTGACGCGACACGCCGTGAACCCGACGTCGAGCCTACATGGACGTATTCACGGCGGGCCGCGGCGGCCGGAACCCGCTTCGGGGCCTCCGCAGTGCAAGGCCCCGTACGCCGCCTCGACTAGAGCGCCTTCGCCTCCACCGCCAGGGTCCCGTCGCGGTAGTCGCGCAGCGCCTGCTCGATCTCCTCGCGGGTGTTCATCACGAAGGGCCCGTACTGCACCACGGGCTCGTTGAGGGGGCGCGCCGCCAGCAGCAGGAAACGCGCGCCGTCGGCGCCCGCGCGCACCGAGAGCGCGTCACCGGAGCCCAGCACCGCCGCCTGGCGGCGCTCGGCACGGCGGGTGCCCTCGCGGGACTCCACGTCGATGTGCCCCTCGTACACGTAGATCAGCGCGTTGCGATCCGCGGGTACCGGCTGGGTGAACGTGCCGAGCGGTTCCAGGTGCACGTCCAGGTAGACGGGATCCGTGGCGGCGCCGCGCACCGCCCCGGCCACGGGGCCCGCGTCGCCGGCCAGCTCGCCGGCGATGACCTTGACGGTGGCGTCGCCGGCGCTGGCCTCGGGAATGCGCTCCGCGGGGATGTCCGCGTAGGCGGGTGCATCCATCTTGCGGGCCGCCGGCAGGTTCAGCCAGAGCTGGAAGCCGCGCATGCGCCCGGACTCCTGCTGGGGCATCTCCGAGTGGATGATGCCGCGCGCGGCGGTCATCCACTGCACACCCCCCGCGGTCAGGTGGCCGCGGTTGCCCAGATGATCCTCGTGCAGCATGTGGCCGTCCAGCATGTAGGTGACGGTCTCGAAGCCCCGGTGGGGATGGGGCGGGAAGCCCGCGATGTAGTCGGCGGCGTCGTCGGAGCCGAACTCGTCCAGCATGAGGAACGGGTCCAGGCGCGCGCCGTTCGAACGTCCCAGGCTGCGGCGGATGCGCACCCCGGCGCCGTCGGAGGTCTCGACGGCGGGGATGACGGCGTGGATGGATCGCAGGTTCATGGTGCTGCTCCGTGACGGCCTCAGGCCGCCAGCTTCTCGATGCGCGCCTCGGCGTCGGCCAGGGCGGCGGTCTTGCGATCCTCGCCCATGGCGAGCCCCTCGGCATACACGAAGTGGACGTCGCTGAGTCCCAGGAAGGCCAGGAAGTCCCGCACGTAGGCAGTCTGGGTATCCGAGGGCGTGCCCTCGTAGATCCCGCCGCGGGCCGCCAGCACGTACACCTGGCGATCGCCCAGCAGGCCCACCGGCCCCTCGGGGGTGTAGCGGAACGTGACGCCGGCGCGGGCGATGTGATCGAACCAGGCCTTGAGCATGGACGGCACACCGAAGTTGTACATGGGGAGCCCGAGGACCACCACGTCGGCGGCGCGGATCTCGTCGATGAGGGCGTCGGAGAATGCCGCCACCTCCGCCTGTGCCGGGGTGCGCTTCTCCGCCGGCGTGGTCAGGGCCGCGAAGCGCTCCCCGGTGAGGTGGGGGATCTCGTCGCGGGCCAGGTCGCGCACCGTCACCCGGCCGTCCGGGTGCGCCGCGCGCCAGCGGGCCACGAAGGCGTTGGCCAGGCGGGTGCTCTGGCCGTCGTCGGAGAGGATGCTCGAGTTGATCTGCAGCAGGTGGGTCATGGCAAGGCCCTCCGTGAGGGGTGGTGATTCCATGGCGCACAGCTTGAGATCAAGATGATTGAAGATAAATCCCATAGAATCGGTAATACGAATCGAAAATTTCGATAAGCATGGAGCCGGCACCCCGCATCTCCCTGGACCAGTGGCGTGCCCTGGTGGCGGTGGTGGAGCACGGCGGCTACGCCGGGGCGGCCGAGGCCCTGGGCAAGAGCCAGTCCACCGTCACCTACGCGGTGCAGCGCCTGCAGGCCCTGGCCGGGGTGAAGGTCCTCACCCTCACCGGGCGTCGCGCCACCCTCACCGACGCCGGGCAGGTGCTCTACCGGCGCGGCCGCGCCCTGGTGGAGGAGGCCGCGCGGCTGGAGGCGGTGGCCGCGGGCCTGGCCCGGGGCTGGGAGGCGGAGATCCGACTGGCGGTGGAGATCATCCTGCCCACGGCGGTGCTGGTGACGGCCCTGGAAGCCTTCGCCGGCGAGGGCCCCACCGCGCGGGTGGAGGTCCACGAGAGCGTGCTCAGCGGCACCGAGGACGCGCTGCTCACGCGACAGGTGGACCTGGCGGTCACCAGCCACGTGCCGCCGGGATTCCTGGGCGAGTTCCTGATGCGCGTGTGCTTCGTGGCGGTGAGCGCGCCGGGGCATCCGCTGCAGCGCCTCGGGCGCCCGGTCACCCGCCGCGATCTGCAGGCACAGCGCCAGGTGGTGGTCCGGGACTCCGGCCCCTACCGGCGCCGGGACGCCGGCACCCTGATCGCGGAGCGCCGCCTGACGGTGACTCACATGCGCACCTCCATCGAGGCCATCAAGGCGGGCCACGGCTTCGCCTGGCTGCCGGAGGAGAAGATCCGCGCCGAGCTGGACGCCGGCACGCTGGTGCCGCTGGACCTGGGCGACACCGCCCGACGCTACGGGGATCTCTACCTGGTGTTCTCTGATCCGGACCACGCGGGGCCGGGGACGCGGCGGCTGGGGGCGCTGATCCGCGCCGCCATCCGGGACACGTGCCCCGCGGCCGCGGTGGCCGTCTCGCGGTAGCAGCGTGCAGGCCCGTCGCTCGCGACGCCGGCGTGACCGGGCGGCGCTGCCGGGCGCTACTCGCCGGATGCCGTGTGCACGGTGGGCGGGCCGTCGAAGCGGATGCGCACCTTGATGTTCTCCCCGGCCTCGTCGCGCAGGTTGGACACGCCCCGGTACTCCAGCAGCGAGCGCGTCCGCGCCTCGTAGGCGACCCGGATGGGGGGCGCCAGCAGCCTGAGCAGGACGGAGTCCGGCACCATCTCGAAGGTGACCTCGCCGGGCACCTCCCCGCCGTCGATGCGTCGGATGCGGAAGTCGATGAAGTCGAGGCGGCTCGGCACCAGGAAGGGGCGCACGAAGACCCCACCCGCCAGCAGGGCGTCCCAGTTGCTCTCCACGAAGCGGTCGAAGCCTGCATCCATGATGGCGCCCTCGGGCTTCGCGATGGTCTGCACATCGAGCGGCGCGTCCGCGACGGGCCGGAAGCGGATCTCGAGCCGGTCCGCCGCCACCGTCGCACCCTCCAGGTGGCCCGTGCGCCGGTTGCGCAGCTCGAAGCCCGGGGCCTGCTCCGCCGGCGTGAAGTCCACCTGCTTCTGCGCGAACACCTGGCCGGACGGATCCCGGTAGGTGACCGTGTCGCCCACGATGCGACCGGCGCGCCAGTCCTCCAGGTGGTGCTCGGTGTAAATCAGGTCGCCGGTGCCCACGTGGAAGGCGCGACCCACCCGCCCGCGCTTCTCCTCCCCGGCCGCGGCACCGGCGGCGGCCAGCGTGGCGGCCAGAGTGATCGCCAGGACCTGTCTCATGACGGGCGCTCGAACAGGTAGTGGCTGACCCACCACTGCTGGCCGTGGTCGTAGCCGAACAGCTCTGCGCAGGCGATGAAGAACAGCCGCCAGCGCACCCACCAGCGCAGCGCCTCGCCCTCGCCGTAGGCCCGCTCCAGGATCGGCCAGATCTGGTCCCGGCGCCGGTCCATGTTGGCGAGCCAGGCGTTGGCGGTGCGCTGGTAGTGGGTACCGCTCCAGCGCCACAGGTCCTTCAGCCTGAGGTGGTCCTGGAACCTGAGCGGCAGGTCGTCACAGGGCATGATGCCGCCGGAGAAGAAGTAGCGGCTCATCCAGTCCGACGGACCGTTGTCCTCGAAGGCGTAGGGGGCATTGCGGTGGCAGAAGATGTGCATGAAGAAGCGCCCGCCGGGCACCAGCCAGCCGTGCACCCGGCGGAACAGCTCGCGGTAGTTGCGCATGTGCTCGAACATCTCCACCGAGACGATGCGGTCGAACTGACGGTCGATGTCGAACTCGTTCATGTCGGCGGTGATCACCTCGACGTTCGCGATGCCGCGCCGTCGTGCCTGCTCGAGGATGTGCGCGCGCTGGGGCGCGGAGTTCGACACCGCCGTGATGCGGCACTCCGGGAAGCGCGACGCCATGTACAGGGTGAGCGAGCCCCAGCCGCAGCCGAGCTCCAGCACCCGCATGCCGTCGGCGATGCCGGCGCGCTCCACGGTGGCGGCGAGCGCCGCCTCCTCCGCCGCGTCCAGGGTGTCCACCCCCTCGGGCCAGAAGCACGCGCTGTACTTGCCGTGGCGCCCGAGCACCAGGGAGAAGAACTCCGGCGGCACCTCGTAGTGCTGCTCGTTGGCCTTCTCCGGCAGCGGCGCGATCTGGGCGGCGTCCATGTGCGCGACGAAGTCCCGCGCCTCGGCGGCGCTGGCCTCGCAGTCGCCGGCGCGGATCTCGCGCAGCCGGTCACGCACGAGCTGGCGCACGCCGCGGCGGATGACGGCGTCCGGGACCCAGCCGCGCTCGGTGAGGTCGATGGCAAGCTGTGCTGCTGCGTTCATGTGGAGCTCTCTCGGGTGTTGTCGGGGGGCCACGGGAAGAAGGCGTTGGTGGTGCGCTGGTAGCGCCGGTAGGCGTCGCCGCGACTGCGCAGTGACTGCTGCTCGGTGAACGGGATGCCCGTGATGCGGGTGAGGAAGACGTAGGTGACCACCACGCCGGCGGCGGTGACCCACCACAGGGACGAGCCCAGGGCGAGCAGCACGTAGGCCCACCAGTGCAGCCACTCGAAGAAGTAGTTGGGGTGGCGTGAGTAGCGCCACAGACCGTCGGTGCACACCTTGCCCTTGTTGGCCGGGTCGCGGCGGAAGCGGGCGAGCTGTGCGTCGGCCAGCGCCTCGCCGCCGATGGAGACCGCGTACACGGCCACCGCGGCGAGATCGTGCCACCCGAGGCCCGCCACTGGCGAGGTGGCCGCCGCCCACATGGGCAGCGCGAACATCACCGCCCACAGGGCCTGCACCTGGAAGAAGGCGAACATGAACGGCTGCACCTTGTCGCCCAGGTGCTCGCGCAGGTAGCGGTAGCGTCCGTCCTCGGACTCGCTGAACACCCGCGACGCCAGGTGCGTGCCCAGGCGTGCGCCCCAGATCCCGGCCATGGCGGCCACCAGCAGCTTGCGGTGCGGGTCACCGGGCGCCACCGCCAGCACCACCCAGATCCCCAGGATGGCGGTGCCGAAGGCCCAGGCCACGTCCACGATGCCCGCGTTGTGGCTGCGGTACTGCACCGCCCACAGGGCCAGCATCAGCAGCGCCACCGCGCCCCAGCCCCAGGCGAAGACCTCGAGGGTGCTCATGGGCGGCTTTCCGCGGAACGGCAGGCGGCGCCGGTGTCGCGGGTCGCGGCGCTCGGAGCGCTCCGCGACGCCACCGCCAGCAGCAGCGGCATGGCCACCAGCCACTCCACGGCCACGGCACCCAGTCCGACCACGGGATCCGGAATCGTTACCGCGCCCAGGGCCTCGCCGGCGCGATAAGCCAGCGGCCCGCCGATGGCGCCGAGCGCGGCGCCCAGCAGGTAGCGACCCCGCAGCCAGCGCAGCGCGTGGCGCAGCGTCGCCGCGAAACCCACCCACAGACCGATCATCCACAACGGGCTCGGCCCGCCGAGCTGCGCCGCGGCGGGAAACTCGAGGATCCCCAGCAGCACCAGCGCCGAGTCGGCGGCGTAGCCGAAGGTCGCGGCGGCCAGCAGCAGCCACGCCTCCGCGGCGCGGCCCGCGTTCATGCCGGCGAAGTGCAGGGCCAGCCAGACGGCCGTGGCCAGCGGTCCGGCCTCGGGCCAGCCCATGGCCGCGCCCAGGATGCCGGCGAACCAGCAGGCCTGGAACAGCACGAAGTTGGCCAGCGGATGGGTCACGCCGATGGCCTTCATCCGATCTGTCCGAGCAGCGGCGCCGCGCGGCATCCGGGCTTCTCGAACACCAGCTGCAGGTCGCCCAGGTAGCGCTCGGCGAAGCCCGCCTCGCAGTAGTGCAGATAGTACAGCCACATGCGCTGGAAGGTCTCCGGGTAGCCGAGCGCGGCCACCGCGTCCAGGTTGCGCAAGTAGCGCTCCCGCCACGCGGCCAGGGTCGTGGCGTAGTGCGGCCCGATGTCCTCCAGGTGCGCGAGCCTGAGATCCGTGCTCTCGCGCATGGCGTCCACGATGGCGGACAAGGACGGCACGCAGCTTCCCGGGAACACGTAGCGGCGGATGAAGTCGCTGCCCTTGAGGTAACGGGCGTAGCGCTGGTCCGGCATGGTGATGGCCTGGATCAGCATGGCCCCGTCGTCCTCGAGCAGGCTCGCGCACTTGGCGAAGTAGCCGGGCAGGTACTCGTGGCCCACCGCCTCGATCATCTCGATGGACACCAGCTTGTCGAAGCGGCCCTCCAGATCCCGGTAGTCGCGCTTGAGCAGCGTGACTCGATCGCCGAGACCCAGCGCGCGCACCCGGTCGGCGGCGTAGGCGTGCTGCTCCTCGGAGATGGTGGTGGTGGTCACGTGGCAGCCGTAATGGGACGCGGCGTGGATGGCGAAGCTGCCCCAGCCGGTGCCGATCTCCACCACCCGGTCCCCGGGCTCGAGCGCCAGCTTGCGGCAGATGCGGTCCAGCTTCGCCACCGACGCCGCCTCCAGCGTCGCGCCGGCGTGCTCGAAGATGCCGGCGGAGTAGGTGCGCGTCGGGTCCAGGAACAGGGCGAAGAACTCGTTGCCCAGATCGTAGTGGGCGTGGATGTTGCGCCGGCTGCCGTCGCGGGTGTTGCGGTTCAGCCGGTGGTGCAGCCAGGCGGCGGCGTTGGCCGCGAGGGCGAAGCGTCCCTCGAAGCCGTCCAGCAGCGCGGTGTTCCTGAGCAGCAGCCGGAACAGCGCCGTCAGGTCGGCGCTGGTCCAGCCGCCCGCCATGAAGGCCTGCGCCGCGCCCAGCTCGCCGCCCAGCACCAGCGCCCGGTAGAAGCCCGGGTCCAGCACCTGCAGATCCGCCGCCGGGGCGTCGCCGCTGCCGGCGCTCCACTCGCCCCAGGGATCGCGCACCCGCAGCCGGCCACCGGCCAGGTCCGCGAGCCGCGCGCGCACCTGCTGGCGCATCCAGTGGTCCAGGCCGCGCTCGGACAGGGTCTGCCCGGCGCGGGGCAGGGCGGTGGCTGCGGTGTGGGGGGTCATCGGGTGGCCTCCTCGGGGTGCAGGTGCTTCGGATGGGTGTGGAAGGGGACGCCCTTGAGCCAGAGCTTCAGGGCCTGCCAGTAGATGGCGCCGACGACCTTCGCGGTCATCAGCGGGTGGCGCGCCAGCACCCGCGCCAGCGCGGGGCCGGTGACGGGCCGGCGTGCCAGGCGCATGGCGGCGGTGAAGGTGCGCCTGCCCCGCTCGCGGTTGTCCATGTGCACGTCCAGGGACTCCCCGGGCGTGGAGAAGGTCCAGCGGTAGCGCTGCTCCATGGGCATGAACGGCGAGACGTGGAACCGCTTCTCGAACTCGAAGCGGTGGCGGCCGCCCGGGGCCGAGTGCCCGCGGCAGTCCAGCACGTAGCAGTGGCGCTCGCCCCACGGGGTGTTGCTCACCTCCGCCACCACGAACTGAAGGGTCTCGTCCGCCGCGTCGAAGCAGTAGTAGAAGCTCACCGGGTTCATGCAGTAGCCCAGGTAGCGCAGGTGCGTGAGCAACCGCACGGGGCCGTCGGGGCGGGTGCCGGTCTCGTGCTCCACGAGCCCGCGCACCGCCTCGTCCAGCGGCTGCCCCGGATCGCCCAGGTGGTCCTCGCGGCGGAACCAGGCGAGCGCCGGGCGCCGCGCGGACCACAGCCAGCGTCCGTCGAACAGCGCCGGCAGCTCCGCCAGATCCAGGTACATGAGGTAGATCCGGTAGCGGAAGCGGTGCCGGCGCGGCACCCGCCGGTGGTGCTCGACCCAGCCCTGGTAGACGGCGCTGTTCACGCGGCGCGCTCGAGGCCGCTGTCGAACGCGGCGCACAGGTCGAGGGCGCTCTTCAGGCCGTCCTCGTGGAAGCCGTATCCCCACCACGCGCCGCAGTAGGAGATCCCGCGGCGGCGGATCAGGTCCGCGTGGTGCGCCTGCGCGGCGGTGCGCCCCGGCGTGAACAGGGGGTGCTCGTAGCGGATGCGGCGGATGACCTTCGCCGGGTCGATGGCCGCGCGCAGGTTGAGCGACACGCAGTAGGTGTGCTCGCTCTCGATGCCTTGCAGCATGTTCATGTTGTAGCTCACCGTCACCGCCCCGCGATCCAGGGCGGGAATGCGGTAGTTCCAGCTCGCCCAGGCCCGCCGGCGGTCCGGGAGGACGCGGGTGTCGGTGTGCAGCACCACGTCGTTGGGCTGGTAGGGGAACTGGGAGAGCACGTCACGCTCCAGGTCGTCCGCGTCCTCCACCAGCCGCAGCGACTGGTCCGCGTGGCAGGCCAGGACCACCTCGTCGAAGCGCTCCGCACGCCCGTCCGCGAGGCGTACCTGGACGCCGGCGCCGGCGCGGCGCACGCCCGCTACCGGGGCGTTCAGGTGGATGGACGCGTCCAGCTCGCTCACCAGCCGCCGCACGTACTCCCGCGAACCGCCGCGCACGGTCTTCCACACCGGGCGCCCGTCCACCTGCAGCATGCGGTGGTTGTGCAGGAACTCGAGCACGAAGCGCATGGGGAAGGCGCCGAAGCGCACCGCGCTGCATGACCACAGGGACGCGCCCAGGGGCAGCAGGTAACGCTCGCCGAAGGCCGCTCGGTAGCGGTGGAAGGCCAGGTAGTCGTCCACGGTCACCGCGTCGTCGAGACCGTTGGCCAGATGTGCCGGCGCCTCCCGGTGGAAGCGCACGATGTCGGCCAGCATGCCCCAGTGGGAGGGGCGCAGCAGGTTGCTGGCCTGGGCGAACAGGGACGCGGCGCTGGTGCCGTTGTACTCCACGCCGCTGCGCTCGTCGTGCACGCTGAAGCTCATGTCCGAATCGCGCGATTCCACGCCCAGCGCGTCGAACAGGCGGCACAGGTTCGGATAGTTGTGCTCGTTGAACACGATGAAGCCCGTGTCCACCGGCACGGTGCGCCCGTCCTCGTGCACGTCGACGGTGTTCGTGTGCCCGCCCAGGTGGCTGCCGGCCTCGAAGAGCGTGATGCGGTGATTGCGTGACAGGACACGGGCCGCGGCGAGCCCGGCTATGCCGCTGCCGACGATGGCGACGTTCATGGACGATCCCCCTCGTTCGATTGCGCGCCGGCCAGCACGTGGCGCGGCATCTCGCGCAGGTCCCGGATGAGCCCCACTGCCGCCAGCGCCCGCAGCCCGAGCCAGGTGGCGTCCACCTCCCGGCGGCCGACGCCGTGGCGGGCCGCGGCGGGGAAGCGATGGTGGTTGTTGTGCCAGCCCTCGCCCAGCGTGATGGCGGCGAGCAGCGCGTTGTTGCGGCTGTCGTCGGCGGTGTCGAAGCGGCGCGTGCCGAAGCGGTGGGCCAGCGAGTTGATGGAGTAGGTGGCGTGGTAGAGCAGCACCGTGGAGACGAAGAAGCCCCACACCAGCATCTGCGGGCCGTCCGTTCCGAGCCCCGGGGCGGCACGCTCGAGCCACACCCCGAGCGCGTAGCAGCCGGCGCCGAAGAGCACGAAGGGCACCCAGTCCAGGCGCTCGAGGGCGCGCAGCTCCGGGAAGCGCTGCCAGTCCTTCACCCGGCCCTCCGGCACTGCGAAGCTGCCGCGGGTGAGGAACCACAGGGTGTGGCTGTACCAGAGCCCGCGATGAGCTGGCGAGTGCGGATCGGCCGGGGTGTCCGAGGTGGCGTGGTGCTCCCGGTGGTGGCCGGCCCACCACAGGGGGCCGCGCTGACCGGCGGTGCAGCCCAGCACCGCCATCAGGAACTGGGTCACCCGGCCCGCCCGGAACGCCCGGTGTCCGAAGTAGCGGTGGTAGAAGCCGGTGATGAAGAACATGCGCAGCCCGTAGAAGCCGAAGGCGGCGGCCACCGCGGTGGCGCTCACGCCGGTGACGAGCACCCCCAGACAGGCCACGTGGATGGCGGCGAAGGGCGCAGCGCGCAGCCAATCGATGCGCCGGGCGTCCGCGGGGCCGTCGATGCGGAAGGCCCGCGGATCGTTCACCAGCCAGCGCCAGGCGCGGAGCCGCAGTGGCGCGTGGAGGGTGGCGTCGGCGGTGTGGCTGGTCATTCGTCCCGGTCCCGGTTCGTGTGCAGCGCTCCCGCGGGAGCGCCATTTCGAGGGTGGGCACAGTGCCCGGGCGACGGTGAAGGGGGGGTGCAGGCGGCGTGAAGATTGTGTGAAGAGGAGGCGCAGGGCGATCCGGGATGGCGTGTCAGGCGGCCGGTACGCCAGCAGCTCGCCGGGGACCGACCCGCCACCTCGCGCTGCGGCGCAACATCCGGGGTCGGCGCCTCGGCGCTGGGGTGCCGGATCCCCGTGCGCTACGATGGGAGCGCATACTGTCGAGGGAGAGGAGGTGACCCATGTCCACGCGGGTGAAACCGCTGGTGCCGGGCGAGAGCCCGGACGCGGAGGTGAACGAGCTCCTGGAGCAGGGGCGTGACGGATGGTGGGGCGATTCCGCCATGTTCGGCGTGATCGGCCGCTGCCCCGCGCTGCTGAAAGCCATCGTGCCGACGTTCGGGGCGTTCTTCGGCGCCGGCAAGATCGAGCCCCACATCCACGAGCTGATGCGGCTGAAGACCGGACAGATCAACGACTGCGCATACTGAATGACGGTTCGAACCGGCGCCGTGCGCGACGCAGTAGGACCGAAGGAGGCCGAGGCGATGAAGCGTCAGCCTCAGCCCGGCGGGGCGCTGAACGAGCGCGAGGCGCTCGCGGTGTGCTTCGCCGAGCGCATCGCCCTGGACCCCCACACGGTGGACGATGCGTTCTTCGCCCGCGTGAAGAAGGTGTTCAGCGACGAGGAGATCGTCGAGATCGTCTTCGCCTGCGGCATCTTCAACTGGGGCAACAAGTTCAACATCACCATGCGCATGGACGCGGACGGGACCAGCGAGTACGACACGGGCATGGAATACCGGGAGGAGAAGATCGGGTGAGCGACCTGGAAGAGGTCGGCCGTACGGCGCTGGACGAGATCCTCAAGACCGAGTTCCGCGGCGTGCTGGTGGATTTCTGGTCGCCGTGGTGCGGCCCCTGCCGGCCGCTCCGGCGCCAGCTCGCCGCGCTCGCCGAGGAGCATGAGGCCCGCTGGCGCTTCGTGGCCGTGAACACCGAAGCGCACCCGGAGGCCGCCGAGGCCTTCGGGGTGCGCGGGCTGCCCACGGTGGCATTGTTCCGCAGGGCCGCCGAGCTGCACCGTTTCAGCGGCGGGGTCCTGCCCTCGGACGTGGACGCGAAGCTCGCTGAGCTGGCGTGACGGCGGCGCTGCCCGCGTCGGCGGGCAGTCCCGTGCCGGGCGGGCGGCCTTGCTGCGCCGCCTGCTGACATTCCGGCTCACCACGCAGCGCTTCTATCGCACCAAGCGCGCGCAGTACAACGAGGAGTTCCTCGTGCAGCAGGAGCGAGAGCGCGAGCGGCTAAAGGGACAAGACTTTCGGCGCAATCCGCCGCGGGAGGCGATCAGCACCATCGGCAAGCCGTTCGTTCGTCTCGTGCTCGACAACTATTACCAGGACCGCATCACCTTGAGTGACGTCTCGTCCTACCTCGGCGTACGCGTGAAGCATTTTCCGAGGATCTAGCAGGCCATCGGCAACGGGACCGCCTAGTGGTCGACAACGAGCAACCACCGCTCTACTCCATTGACACCAGCGCCCTCATCCATGGCTGGGTGCGCGCCTATCTACCGCGGACGTTTCCGAGGGTGTGGGGCCGGCTCGACCAACTCGTTGTCAGCGGGCTGTTGAAGGCATCCGTCGAGGTACTCAATGAGCTCAAAAAGCAGGATGACGACCTCCACGCCTGGTGCAACGCACGCCCCGCGATGTTCGTCGACGTCGACGATGTCATCCAGGGCGCGATGCAGCACATCATGGGCACCCACCCCAAGCTCGTCGACACCAGCAAGGGCAAGTCGGGCGCCGATCCGTTCGTCATCGCGGTCGCCATGACCCGCAACCCACTGCTCACCATCGTCACCGAGGAGCACGGCGGCAGCGCCGGCAAGCCGAGGATCCCCTTCGTCTGCCGTCAGGAAGAACTGCGCTGAATCAGCCTCCTGCAACTCATCGAGGAGCGGAACTGGACGTTTGGGTGAAGCGTAGATTCAGTGCAGATAACCCAGGCCGGATACAGGCGCAGAAAACCGTGAGCAAGGAACTCTGTCAGGAACAGGAGGCGACTCTCCTCAAGACTTTTGCCAGAAAAGACAGGCAGAGTCGATTACTCACTTTGAGGCAATCGAAAAAAGGACGACAAAAGCTGCGTGCGCGGCTTGCACATTTCAACGATCTCGACCAGCGATACATGAAAAAGATTCCAGAGGATCAGCAGTTTCCGGAAAGAATATTTCAGTTGTTGGCTGCGCGAAAGGCATCCTCTACATGCCTTGTAATCTCTGAAGATCCAAATCTGGATGGCCAAGTACTCTTGCTTTCAGAAGTATTAGATCGAATCGTTGGCTCGGGAATGGGAACTTTAGTTGGATGCCCCCCAGACCGACTTGGTTACTATGAAAGCGAAGAACCTGGCGAACGCTACCTACTGGAAGTCAAGAAGCCTAGTTGAGGGTTTCGTCCTCTCTATATGAATGGAAAGTACCAAACCTAATATCACCAGCAGCATCGAGTTGGCGAGAAAGTGCCAGGAGGTCTTCGGAGACCGTATACATTGATAGTCTATCCAGAAGCGGTTCTACATCTTCTATCGTGAGAGCAACAAACCCCGCTTTGGCAAGTTCATTCTGTACCAGATCACAGAATTCTGATTTGCTGCTCGCAAGAGCGACAACATTCACAAAAGCTCCTTTCGAATCTCCGAACACGTCATTCCCTTCCTGAGGCATGACGTCCGCCAACCCAATCCAAATCACCTGATCAGTCATCGTGGATAAGTGTGATGATTGCCTGGAATTTTCTTACCAGATGCATCCGTCGGGTGATAGTGTGGCTTTCCTTTCGTAGGCGAGGGATGATGCATTGGCTTGCTTTTGCCTTCTTGTTGTGCCGCCTCCCGAGCCTTCTTCTTGGATGGGTGATCCGTGTTGTGCCTCTTAGGCTTACCACTAGGACCTAGGTCGCGATCCGGTATGCCCTTATTCCGTGATCTCTCCCGCTCAGCATCCGCAGTCTCATCAAAGTACGGCGATGCTCCGCATACTTCACTTACATCTACTTCGCACGGGACAACCCCAAGCGACCGAGTTGGAATCAGAATGCTCGCAAGCGCAACCGGGGCTCCAGCTATGCATCTACCAATCCCTGCAGCCGCCTCCCCTAAAGCAGAACCCCCTGACACCCACCAAGGATTCACAAGTACTTCTGACTCACCCCTCGGATCAATGTAAGCAGGGGGATTTCCTGCTGCGTACGCGTAGGTGTTAATTCCCCCCGCGAGTCCGATCGGGTCTGACGTCAGGTATCTCCCAGTCGCGGGGTCGTAATCCCGCTGATAGTTGTAGTACCCCCCGACCTCACTGTCCAGGAACTG
>JBFHNV010000082.1:0-23101 GCA_041593595.1 Gammaproteobacteria bacterium | reverse complement strand
CCGTCCTGGTGCCGGTGTTCGGGCGCTTCGGGCACCTGCTGCACGAGATCGCCGGCCGGTGCGGCGCCCACGTGGTCACCCTGGAGACCGAGTGGGGCACGGTGTTCGACCCGCAGGCCGTCGAGGACGCCGTCCGGGAGCACCGCCCGAAAGTCGTGGCTCTGGTGCAGGGCGACACCTCCAACACCATGGCCCAGCCGCTGGCGGAGATCGGGCCCATCTGCCGGCGCCACGACGCGCTGCTGTACGTGGATGCCACGGCCTCGGTGACCGGCATGGAGCTGCAGGTGGACCGGTGGCAGCTGGACGCGGTCTCCGCCGGGCTGCAGAAGTGCCTGTCCGGCCCGCCCGGCGTGGCGCCTGTCACCTTCAACGAGCGGGTGGAGTCGCGCGTGCTCCGGCGCAAGCACGTGGAGCTCGGGATCCGCACCGAGGGCGCGGTTGAGGGCACCGGCGAGACCATCCGCTCCAACTACTTCGATCTGGGCATGCTCATGGACTACTGGAGCGAGCGGCGCCTGAACCACCACACGGAGGCCACGTCCATGCTCTACGCCGCGCGGGAGTGCGCGCGGCTGGTGCTGATGGAGGGGCTCGAGCAGCGCTTCGCCCGCCACGCCCTGACCAGCGAGGCGCTGACCACCGGCCTCCAGGCCATGGGCCTGAAACTCTTCGGCGACCAGGCCCACAAGATGCCCAACGTGACCGGCGTCCACATCCCCGACGGCGTGCACGGCGACGGCCTGCGTGCCGCGATGCTGGACAACTTCGGCATCGAGATCGGGACCTCCTTCGGACCGCTCGCGGGGCGGATCTGGCGCATCGGCACCATGGGCTACGGCTGCCGCAAGGACAACGTGCTCACCTGCCTCGCGGCGCTGGAGGCGTGCCTGCGCCAGCGCGGTTTCCGCTCCCCGCCCGGCGCAGGGGTGGATGCAGCGCTCGAGGTGTACACGCGCGCCGGCGGTTGATCGGGAGTCGATGGCTGTCGGGAAGCGCGTATGTCTGGCGCGCCTGGTTCATTGCGACATCCGACTTCCGTTCACGGTCGGGAGCCGCCAATCGAGTCCCGGCTGACGGGCCCACGGTTTGCACGCCGGGGTGCGATTGCGGCAGCCGTCTTCGCGATCGGCTTTTCCGTCAGCGCTGAAACCATGCCTCGCGACCTGGAGCAGTCCATCTGCGGCTTCAAGGAGCCCTTCTACTTCTGGCTCTGGAGCAGCGCCGCCGGTCGCGCCGACCCCGCTCGAGTCCGCGGCAGGACAGACATCGAGGACGTCTCCATCGTCACTCGCGACGATCGCACCCTGCGCGGCTACAAGCTGGTGTCCACAATGCCCGCGGCGCAACGCGGCTACCTGCTGGTCGTGCAAGGCAACGCGATGCTGGCGGACCAGATCATCACGGAGTTCCGGACGTTCGCCGACATGGGCCATGACGTGTTCGTGTTCGACTATCGCGGCTATGGCCGCTCCGAAGGACGCCGCCGCCTGCGCGCCATGCTCAGTGATTACCGTGACATCATTGTCGATCTCGACGCCCGGGGCTACGCGTCGCGGGCTTTCTACGGGATGTCCTTCGGCGGCATCCTGATCCTCGATGCGCTGCGCGAGGACCGCGGTGGAAGATCGCTGATCATCGATTCGAGCCCCAGTCGCCTGTCCGACCACGGGTGTCCGCCCGAGCACGACCCGGTCCGTAATTTCCCGTCGGACGGCGCCGGCACGCTGGTGATCGTGGGCGCGCGGGACACGGTCGTGAGCCCCGCCATGTCGCACGACCTCGTCGAGCGGGCGAGGCAGGCCGGCGCCGAGGTGGTGAGCGATCCGGACTTCGGCCACCCGTTCGTCGACGGGCACACCAGGCGGCGGTTCGAGATGATTCGCGACTTTCTGGAGCGACAGCGCGGCAAAGATCGGTCACCAAAGCGATGACATCACGTCTGGGGACACGACCGCGGACATTCATCGGGCACCCTGGATGATCGGAACGGATGGTCAACGGGCATACGGCGCCCGGTCATGCTGCGACGCGCAACAAACTGACCGCTCTTGGCGGCACCCGGCCAGTTGTCGTCACTGCGACTTGCACGCTTAACTATAAGGATTCTGTACTTCAGTGCCCGTAAACGCGAGCCGCGTCGCTGGTCGGGACCCACGCGCAACTGGGAGCCGGTGCGCAGCGTCGCCCTGAATCCGCAGCGTGAGGCCGCAGTGCCAACGGGGGCGGCCTCGTTCGACGAACTCGAAACCGCGGCATGATTAAGCCGACAACTATCTTGACATGCAGCGGCCGTCTGGCTTCAACCGCCTGGGAACATCTGGACAGGACATCTTACGATTCCGAGGTGCTTGGCATCGGGGATCCTTTCGCGCTGGCCGTATGCTGCACGAAGCTGGCCGCCTACGGTATCGAGTGAGCATCCAATCCGCCTGTCGGAATTCTTGACAAGAGCGATCCTCCATTCGGTGCTGCCAACGCAAGGACCGCCCGACACGACATGTTGATTGTCGCGTTCGGCGCGTCCCGAATGCAGTGATGCAATCAGGCGGCGCGCTACTCAGTCCAGGGAAAGCGAACTCTTTTCCGCCGTTTGTATTCACTCGAGGAGCGACACCCATCGATGCGTCCGCGGTGCATCGAGTTTTTCCGTACGACCCGACACGCGAAACTTCGAATGTCGCCGCCCCCCCCTCCGTTCGGCCGGGTCCGCTGCCGCGTCCCCGCACTGCTCACGATGAATTCGCCGCACCCCGCTACCGGTGCCACCTGGTGAATCGGGCGTTTGAAACGCCTATCCTTTTAGGCAACCCAGCCCGCCGCGCGCATCGCGAGGCCCTGGCAAGATCCGGTCGGCTCCCCGCGACGACGGTACACTGTGCGCTGAGCATGCTCGCGGAGGGCGCCCGGAGGCCGGCACTCCCGCGACGTTCACGACTAAGGAGGGTCCCACCCATGGCATTCACGCTCGAGATCGGCGAGCCCGCGCCCGACTTCTCCTTTCCCGGGGTCGACGGCAAGACCTACTCGCTCGCGAGCTTCGCCGACGCCCAGATGCTGGTCGTCGCGTTCACCTGCAATCACTGCCCGTTCGTCATCGGCACGGAGGACCGTCTTATCGCGCTGCACGCGGCCTACGCACCGAAGGGCGTCGTGCTGGCGTGTATCAACAGCAACGAGACGGACAACCATCCGACCGACGATTTCGAGCACATGAAGGTGCGCGCAGAGGAGAGAGGCTTCGCCTTCCCCTACCTGCGTGACGAGTCGCAGGAGGTGGCCCTCGCCTACGGGGCGCTGCGCACGCCGCACTTCTACGTTTTCGACGGCGAACGGCGGCTGCGTTACACGGGGCGCTTCGACGACAACCCGCGCCGGGCCGAGAAGGCAACGACGCGCGACCTGGCCGACGCGCTGGACGATCTGCTCGCCGACCGCGCTCCGCGGGTGGCGATGACCAATCCGATCGGGTGCAACGTGAAGTGGCGCGACCGAGACGCGCACTGGATGCCGCCCGAGGCATGCGACCTGGTCTGAGTCGGTGCTCCGACGCGTACGTCGCCCCGCGGCGTCGGCCAACGGTGCATCGCGCGGGCCTCTGATCGAGGTGCCGCGTTCGGGCAGACGCGCAGCCGCCGCCGAGCGATCGGGCAGGCGCCTGCGTCGTCGCGATCTAGTAAGGCTGCTGGCGAGCGCTGCGGCCGGTGCGCTGCATGCCCCCCGCCGCGCACCCGCCCAGGGGTCGCACGACGCACGCTCCGGTCGGCGCGGATCGGCCACCCTGTTCCTGTGCGGCGACGTCATGCTCGGGCGTGGCGTCGACCGGATTCTCGCCCACCCGGGGGATGATCGCCTGTACGAAGCCGTTGTGCGGTCCGCCGAGACGTACGTCAGGCTCGCCGAGACGGTCAGCGGGCCGATCCCGCGCCGCGTGGACCCGACGTACGTGTGGGGCGAGGCCCTCGATGCACTGCGCGAGGTCGGTCCCGACGCGCGGGTCGTCAATCTCGAGACGAGCGTCACTCGGAGCGCCGAGGCGCTGCCGAAGGGCATCAACTACAAGATGAGCCCGGACAACGTCGAGTGCCTGACGGCGGCGCGAGTCGACGTCTGCGCCATCGCCAACAACCACGTGCTCGACTGGGGCCGTCGCGGGCTGCTCGAGACGCTGACGACCCTGCACGGCGCCGGCGTGCGCACCGCGGGCGCGGGCCGCAACGCCGCCGAGGCGCGCACGCCCGCTGTCCTGGAGATGCCCGGCAAGGGACGGGTGCTCGTGTTCGGGTACGGCTGCGAGTCTAGCGGCATTCCGCGCGCCTGGGCCGCGGGCAGCGGCGCGCCCGGGGTGAACCTGCTCGCGGATCTCTCGGAGGACACCGCGCTGCGCGTCGCCGAGCACGTCGCGGCCGTCCGGGAGCCCGGCGACGTCGTCGTCGCGTCCATCCACTGGGGCGGCAACTGGGGCTATCAGGTGACGCCGGCGCAGCGGTCGTTCGCGCACCTGCTCGTCGACCGCGCCGGTATCGACGTGCTGCACGGTCACTCGTCTCATCATCCGAGGCCGATCGAGGTCTACCGCGATCGGCTCTTGCTGTACGGATGCGGCGACTTCGTCAACGACTACGAGGGCATCACGGGAAACGAGCGCTATCGAGGCGACCTCGTCTTCATGTACCTGCCGACGCTCGACGTGGCGAGCGGACGGTTGGTCGGCCTCAGGCTGATCCCCTTCCAGCTGAGGAAGTTCCGCCTGTCTCGCGCAGGCGCGCAGGATGCGGCCTGGTTGCATCGTGTGCTGGAGCGCGAGAGCGCCAGGTTCGGGACGCGGATCAGGAGCGACGGCGAGGGCGCGCTGTCGGTGACGTGGCCCGGGATGGCGTGACCGCGCGCCCGGCCTCGAGGTCTTCCGATCGGGCTACGAACGGTGAAACGGCCGCGCGGGTGCGGAGCTGCCGGTGGCCGTGCCGAGATCGAGGCGCGCGCCGGCCCCCCGGAGCCGGCGGCAGAGTCGTTGAACGGCATCAGGGCGTGTGGCACGGTAGCGCAGGGACACGGGAGCTCGATGATGGTCGCGTGCAGGGGTCTGGCAATCGGTGCGGCGACGCTGATCAACCTGGCCACGCTCGGCGCGAGCAGCGCGGATCTGATCGCCGTGGCCACCGGCCACGTTCTGTATCAGGAGAACGCGGAGAACCGACGTCTCATCATCGAGCCAGGTACCCGGCTCGCTCTGCTCCAGACCGATCCCGTCGAGGTCGGGGGTTTCATCGTCTACCGCGTGCGCACCGCCACCGGAATCGCCGGGACGATGCGCCGGCAAAGTGTCGAGGTGATGGCCGAGCGGCCGTTTCCAGACGACCCGAGAAAGGGCATCGCCGTCGTCAAGCGGGCGGGCACACACGACGAGGTGCCCTTCCTCCTGGGACGTATCCATCCCTACGAGAAGTTCGTGGAGTCCGACCGGATTCAGTACAAGGTCGCGACCGGTCTGTACAAGTACCATCCGGGGGCGCGCGAGTTCGTGCCGACGGAGCCGTCGCACGTGACGCTGTCGGCCTCGGACATGAACCGCATGTTCACGATTCTCGGCGCCAGTGGCCAGGAGGATCCCCGCTTCTCCGAATGGCAGCCGCGCACCGACGGCGGAGAGATCGTTCGCCAGAAGTGGGGTTGCCAGGACTCCTACCAGGTTGTCGACTTCCTGAACGCGGCGGCCGAGGCCGAGACCGGAGCGGACGTGTCGTTCTGGAGATGGTTCAAGGCCAAGTTCGGCGCCAGCGTGAAGGTCGGAACCGAGCGAAAGCGCACGGTCGACAAGCATGATCCGGAGTTCCTGCACCAGCTCACGTTCTGGCGCCTCAACGCACCGGATTCCGGGGAGTCCTTGCTCGAGGTCGTCATCGACAAGCGCTCGCCCTGCTCGTCCGCCGAGGATGCGAGGCTCGAGTACCAGTTCGAGTTTCCCGGCGATCAGCTGGACGATTTCGGCATCACGCACAGCTGGTCGGAGGCCGCCGGGCTGCGCCCGCTGGGCAACGCGCCGATGTCCCTGTCGACGCTGGATGATCTACAGCGGCTGCAACACGAGCTCGACAAGGCGAAGTTCCTCCAGTCGGGCGGCCAGTCGTTCGAGCACGCCCCGCATCTGCGGGATCTCATCGTGATGATCACGGCGGTGGTGCTGCCGCCGTCGCGATGACGTTCGCCGCTCGGCGAGGCGCGCAGGCCGCCCGATAATCGCGCCTGGGATGCCCGCCACACTCGTCGGAGAGCGGCGGCGGGTCGGATCCGGCCCGATCTCAGGCCACCGCCCCGGCCATCTCCGGACACCCCAGGTAGCCGTAGCTCTCGTGATCGTTGCCACAAGTGCCGAGACGGCCGGCACGGCACCATCCGGCCAGGTCTCCGAGCCGGGTTTGATCATCACGGCTCCCGCTGTGAAGGGCATCGTCATGCGCCAGACGATGAGCGCTACGGCGACGATTCGCCGCCCGGCAACTCGTCCACGGCGATACTCGCGGGCCTCGGGCGAAGCCATCCCGAGATAGCTCCCGAAGACGCTACCCGCGACCGCAGTCGCGGAAACGAAGAGCAGCGGATCGGAGAAGAACTGGCCATACTCCAACTCGTGAATGGTCGTTGCGATGGCCTAGGACTGGAAATACCCAATCCCACCGAACGCCCGGAAACCGGAGTCGGGAGTGGATGGCGATCGCAAGAGGAAGCAATGCCGTGCAGGTCAGCACGATTGGTTCGATTGCCTGGGCGTCCACGGTTTTCTCCGATTTCTCGACGCACCGCCAGCGTGAGCGACGCGGGCCGTCGAGCGTCCATGGGCCTTGCGCCCCGCCCCGCGCTACCCGCCGTCCGGCCCGAGGCCCAGCAGCGCGAGCGTCCTCGCGTCGCGCTCGCCCGCGTAGTAGCGCTCGAGCAGCCGGTGGAAAACCGAGCCCGGCGCGGACACGCAGGCGAACAGCGTCGCGCAGGAGCGCAGCTTCAGATCGTCGGGCGAGCCGAAGATCTGGTGCGCCGTGCGCCCCGTCACCCCGAGCACGGCCTGCGCGCATTCGACCAGCCGCGGCCCCAGCACGGGATGCGCGAGATAGGCCCGCGCCTCGTCCAGGCTCGCGATTGCGTAGTGGCGCGCGGTGGGGCTCGTACCCAGCCCGGCGAGCTGCGGGAACACGAACCACATCCAGTGCGAGCGCTTGCACCCGCCGCGGATCTCGTCCAGCGCCTGCGCATGGCAGCCTTCCTGCGCCCACACGAAGCGCACGAGATGGAAAGGATCGTCGGCGTCTGTGGCATCGGTGGGCACGGCCCCTCTCCGCGGCTCGAATGGCTCTTCCTAGCTCGCACGGCGATTCACTGCAAGCGCCCCGGGCGCGCCCGGGGCCCGCGCGGCGACACCGGCGGGCGCTGTCGCCGGGGCCCGACGGCGACGCGGATGCGCGCAACCGGACGGTCCGTGCCCGGAGCTGCCGATGTGCCGCGGAGGCAGCCGGAATGTCCCGTGCAGTCCGCGATTTGGCGCGCGATGGCACGACGCCGGGCCCGGGTGGCATGCCGCTTGCTTGGAAACGACCGACGCACAACGCGAGCGGCCTGGTCCGTGGACCTCTACCTGCACCTGGACATCAAGCGCCTTGCGGTCGAACGCGCGCAGGACGACGCGGTCACACCGGCCGGGGCCGACGAGAGCACCCCGCCCGGCGACCGGGAACCGCCGACGGACGAGATGCGGCAGGACCTCGAACGTCGGCTGAAGGCGGCCCGCTGCGAGAGCGACTGACGGCGAGTCGACGATCCCCTCTCCCCGAGGGGCTCGGAAATGCCCGGCTACAGGAAGGGGATTCCCGATGGGCGTCGCTATCGACTGGTCGAGCCTACGGATCCAGCCGGGCCGGCGTAACAGGATGCTCAGATCGTGTCCGGCAACAAAACCTGGCCGGCAAGACTGCGTGAGCATTCGCGCATGCCAATCCTGAACTGCGCTCGACGATGGGCGAGGTGGCCTCCTTGACGTCGACAGGCCGTACCCCACCGATAAGCATCAATGCCTCACGCACCATCCACCAACGTTGGAGATATTGAGGCCGACGGAACCTTCGGGCATCCGGCGCTCCTGTCCGCCACTGCCCGAGAGCCGGGTGCCCGGCCGAATGACGGCGCCGGGGATGTCGAGGCCCGAACGAATCTCGGTGAGTGGATCCGCCCGTAACGCGCCCGCGTAGCGCGCGGGCGCCGTTGGCGAGCCGTACCGGCGTGGGGCCGGCCTGGGCCGCGGCTCCGGGCCGTGGCTTCAGTCCGGTGTCGAGTCCTCGGCGGGGGTGTCGGGGTCGTCGTCCCTGGGCCGCGCGAACCAGGCCGCGAGGGGGCAATCCGGGTGCGTGCAGCCATGCTCGCGGGCGCACGCTTGCTGGGTCTGGTCGAGCAGCACGGGGCAGTCCATCCGCTCGCAGCGATCGATCGGTGAGTCGAAGAAGAAGGACATGGACTGGCTTCCTGTGACGGCGGGCCTCGGGTCGCCGGCGCGCTCGGAATTGCCTGGTCGAGCCCTTGCCTCAGCCCCACGGTAGCGAATCTTCAGCCCGGCGGCGGCGACGCTACCCAGTCGACGCCGGCACGAGATTGATCTGAGTCAAGATCGTCTGACTCGGGACGGCGGTCGCGACGGCGCGGGCGCCTCACCAGCGTCATCGATCCGCGTGCGCCGCCAGATGTCACCTCGGGAGCGGCTCGACGGCGCACCGAGGCGCTCGCGAGGGTTGCAAGCGCGTCCTCATCGGGCCGCCCGGGGTTCAGCCAGGGGGCGTCGCCGCGCGCAGCTCGCGGTTCCCGAGATCCTTCAGCCAGGCGACGACCTCGTGCCGTTGACGCTTCGAGCGCGCGCAGGCGCACGGGAGCTTCCCGCCGAGCGCCGGCACCGGCTCGTCGAGCACGCGGTGGTGGTCGTTGTCCTTCATCTGGCGGGCGGCAAACCGCTTCGTCGCTTCATCGAGTGCGGTCGCCTCCGGACCGTTCGACTCTTCATCATCACGAACTGTTGTAGCAGGGGATCAGGCAACTGACATGCTGTTGAAATTCGACATCCCTGTCGAATTTGAACTCGCGGCGCCGAAGACGCGGTCTCCGGCTTGCTCCATACATCAAGCACTTGCATGCTTGATGTATGCTGGTGCATCTGACTGCCATGGATGGCAGGAATGCAGAGGGATTGCAGGAGCAATCCCTGCCCTGCACCGGGCGCAGGCTGCCGAAAATCAGAGATTGTCAGCAGCCTGCTGACGCCCGGATATCGCGGCCTGCAGGGCAGGTGGGTGTGCCCGTACCGCTTGGATCACCCCGCGCAGCACCGTCACCGCGCCGGTGAGCCCGTCCCATGGTGACGGATGCCCGCAGCTCGCGAGCGCCGGCCACGCGCGCGTCAGGTCGGCGGCGTCGCCGCGAACGAGCGCGTCGATCACGACATCGAGGACCTCGGCACACTCACCCCCCGCTGCGGCGCGCAGGTGCGCGGCGCTGATGTCGTGTGTGGCCGTGGCCAGGTGCAAGTGGATGGCGTTCCACAGCCGCCTCGCCGCGGCGGATCGTCGAAGCTTGTGGAGTGTCACCAGCGCGCCGCACAGCAGGTCGTCTCCGGACGGCGTGAGGCCCGGTCCCAGGCCCAGCAGCCCGGCCGCCGCTGCGGAAAGCTCGCGTGCCTGCCCCGGGCCCGCCCCGCCGGCGATCCACGCGGCGATGGCGCGCACGTGGGGCACGGCGCGGCGCACGAGCGGCGTTGGCGCGCCGTGTTCGCCGCACGCGAGGCCGCCCAGGCCTTCCAGTGCCGGCGGCGATCCCGCCTGCAGGCGCGCGAGGGCGGCGAGACCGGCACGCAGCGTGTCCCGCGACCAGCGCGGCGACACCGACCCTCGCCAGGGCGCGCACCCGGACCCGTCGATCAGCGCAGCGTCGGCGAGACGCAGCCGTGCGTCGCGGCAGACCACCGGCGCGCCGACACGCAGGTCCATCAGGGGAACCGCATCGACGCACACCAGGTTGATCGGGCCGCGACCGATGCTGCCATCGCCCACGCACAGCCAGTCGTGCTGGATGCGCGCGTAGAGGGAGCGCTCGAACACCGCCTCGATGCGCCCCCGGCCACCGGCGCGCAGCGCGGCGTGAGCCGGCGCACCCACCGCTGCCACCCGCAGCACGCGGATCGGCTCAGCCCCCATCGGCCACCACGTGGGTGCCGGTCTCGCCGCGCAGCGCCGGCATCACCGCTTCCAGCCCACTGATGATGGCGCGCCTGCCGCCGCCTTCCAGGAAGTGGATGGCCGCTTCCACCTTCGGGCCCATGCTGCCCTTCGGGAACTGGCCCTGGGCGTGCAGCCGCTTCAGCTCGGCGACGCCCACGGTGTCCAGCGCACGCTCACCGGGCTTGCCGAAGTCGACGGCGACCTTGGGCACCGCCGTGAGGATCAGCAGGGTCTCGATGCCGAGCACGTTGGCCATGTGCGACGAGGTCAGGTCCTTGTCGATGACCGCGGGCACGCCGTGGCGCACCCCCTTGGCGCCGCGCACCACCGGGATGCCGCCGCCGCCGCCGGCGATGACCACGGTGCCGCGGGTGGCGAGCTCGCGGATCAGCGAGATGTCCACGATGTGCCGGGGCCGGGGCGAGGGCACCACGTAGCGCCAGCCGCGGCCGGCGTCCTCCTGCATGCGCCAGCCGAACTCCTCGGCCATCCGGCGCGCGTCGTCGGCGCCGAAGAACGGGCCCACCGGCTTGCTCGGCGCGGTGAACGCCGGGTCGTCCGGATCCACCTCCACCTGGGTCAGCAGGCTCGCCACCGCCCGGGCGCTGTCTGCCTCGCGCAGCGCGTTCTCCAGCGCCTGCATCAGCAGGTACGCGATGCCCCCCTGGCTGTGGGCCACGCAGATGTCCAGGGACATGGGCGGGATGCGATCCCGGGTCAGCATCTGGCGCATGAGGATCTTGCCCACCACGGGCCCGTTGCCGTGGGTGATGATCAGCTCGTTGTCCAGCAGCGCCAGCGGCAGCAGCGCGCTGGCGGTGCGCCTCGCCACCTCCTTCTGCTCCTCGCTGGTGCCGCGGATGTTCTCCGGATGCGTGGCGTTGCCGCCGATGGCGATGAGGATGCGGCGCGGGAGCTCGGTCGGTGGGGCGGTCGCGGCCACGGCGCTAATCCCGCTCCGCGATCAGGGCGGCGGCGAGCTCGGCGGCCTGCGCGTTCGAGGGCGCCACCAGCACGCCGGCGTCCTCCAGGCGTTCCACCTGCCGCGAGCGCACCTGGGGATCCTCATCGGTGCCGGTGACCGAGGCCACCATCACCGGCCCGCCCTTCGACCATTGGCCGAGGACCTCGGCCAGGTGTCCCGCCGGGTCCGCGTGGGCGCCGTGGCCGATGACCAGGTCGAGCAGCACCACGCCGGTCCCGGCGTGGGCGAGCGCTTCACGCAGCGCCTCGTCGCGCACCGTCGGATCGATCATGGGGTGGGGCCGGCCGCGGGTGTATTCGTCGGCGCCGAGATCCAGGAGGCGTGCGCGGGCGGCGCGCTCCGGCGGCGTCCCGACCCCGGGCACCGGCGCGTTGGAGACGACGGTGCAGCCCCGGGCGCGCAGCACGATCTGCGCTTCGGCGCACAGGGTGCCACCGCTGAACAGGCCCTCGATGCGCTGTCCGGGCCGGCGCAGCGGCGCGGCCACGGCCGCCGGGTCGAAGTCCTTGCCGACGGCGGTACCGCCGGCCGCCGACGTCGCCGCGTCGCGCAGCGTGGCGTCGAAGGTGGCGTTGGCGGGCAGCGTCGCCGGCTCGCCGCCGATGAAGCACACCGTGCAGGGCTTCGAGCACCGCCCGATGCGCTCCAGGACCCGGGCGGCCACCTCCGGGTGCGGCGGCTTGGAGATCAGGACCAGGTGGCGGGTGGCCGAATCCGCATCCAGCAGGTCGATGGCCATCAGGGTCATGATGCCGCCGATGGCCTCGTTCAGATCGCGGCCGCCGACGCCGATGGCCTGGGAGACGCCGTGGCCGGCGCGCGCGAGCAGCGTGCTGACCTCCTGCACGCCGGTGCCCGACGCGCCGACGATGCCCACGTCACCGCGGGGTGTCGCGTTGGCGAAGGCCAGGGGCACCCCGTTGATGATCGCGGTGCCGCAGTCGGGGCCCATCATCAGCAACCCGCGCTCTCGGGCCTCGCGCTTCAGCGCCAGCTCCTCGTCCAGGGGCACGTTGTCGCTGAACAGCATCACGTGCAGGCCGTGGCGCAGCGCCCGGCGCGCCTCCGCGGCGGCGAAGTCGCCGGGCACGGAGACCAGCGCCAGGTTGGCGCCCGGCAGGTCCTGCACCGCGGCGGCGATGCTGCGCGGCCGGTAGCCGCCGGCGCTGACCTGCTGCCTGGGCGCGTCCAGCAGGCGCCGGGCCTCCACCACCGCCGCCTGCGCAGCCTCGTCGTCCCGCGCCCGCACGGCGATGACCAGATCGTTGCCGCGCGCCGCGGCCGCCGCGCCGGCGGCGTCCAGCAGGCCGGCGTCGCTCATGATCGCCCGGTTCGCGGGCGTGCCCGTCATCATCGCCGCCTCCACCACGCCGGGCAGCGCGCCCACCACACGCGACAGGCGCATCAGGGCCACCGAGTCCAGGTAGAACCCGGCGCGGATCTCGTTCACGAGGACCGTGCTCACGTCACCCCCAGGTCCGCCGCGAAGGCGCGTACCGCCTGCTCGAAGCAGGCCATGGGCGCGCGCACCACGCCGGCGCCCACCTGGCCGATGCCCGGCTGGCGGTGGGCGATGCCGGTGTTGATGGTGGGCGCAACCCCGCTGTTGACCACCAGCCGGATGTCGATGCCGGTGGGCACGCCGGCGAAGTCCAGCGCCGGGATCGTCCACTCCGGGCTGCGGCCGACGGTGATCTCGGCCATGCGCCGGGTGAAGTCCAGCGCCGTGTACGCGGAGCCGGCGCCGACGAAGCCCGCCACCGCCGGCGATGCGGCCATGGCGAAGCCGCCGAGGCCGATGGTCTCGACGATGGCCGAGTCGCCGATGTCCGGGTTGGCGTCCTCCGGGCCGTAGCCCGGGAAGTACAGCCCCTCGGGCATCTCCACGGGCGCGGTGAACCAGCGCTCCCCGGTGCCGCTCACCTTGATGCCGAACTCGGTGCCGTTGCGGCACATGGTGGTGACCACGCTGGAGCCGGCGATGCCCTTCACCGGATCCATGATCGCCTTGCCCATGGCCATGGCGATGTTGAGGAAGAACTGGTCGTTGCCACCCACGAAGGCGAGCACCTGGGCGAGCTGGTCGGTATCGGCGGCGCTGCGCGCGAAGGCGGGTGCCATCTCGCGCAGCAGCAGGCTGGAGCAGGCCACGTTGCGCTGGTGCATCTCGTCGCCCATGGACAGCCCGCGGGCGATGAGCGCCTTCAGGTTGACGCCGTCGCCGTCCCGCAGCGCGCCGGCCATCGCCGGCCCGAACACGTCGCGCAGCCACGCGAGCCGCGCGATCACCTCGGCGTCGTTGCCGCCGAAGCGCATGACCTTGCCGAGACCCTCGTTGATGGCGCAGTAGGCACGGTTGCCGAACGCGCGGTTCTCCACCGCCATCACCGGCATGCTCATGGAGGTGATGCCGGTCATGGGCCCGACGGCGCCAAAGTGATGATTCGGGGCGAACTGGATGCCGCCGCGCTCCGCCAGCCGCGTGGCCGCGTCCAGGTCGGCGGCCCAGCCCTCGTAGACGATGGCGCCGGCCACCGCGCCGCGCAGCGGCCCGCACATCTGCTCCCAGGCGAGCGGCGGCCCGGCGTGCAGCAGCACGTGCTCGCGCAGCTCGGGGATGACGTCGCCGGCGCGCACCACGTCGACGAGGAACGGCTCCGCGGCCAGGATCCGTGCCAGCGCCTCCTGGTTGGCCTGGGCGATCTGCTCCGCGGGCGCGCTCACACGCCGAGGCGCGCCAGCAGCGCGGCGAGCTCCGCGTCGCCCCCGGCCGGGGGCGTCCAGTCCACGTGCACCACCTGGACGCCGCAGGCGCGCAGGTCCTCGACGAAGCCCTGAAGGCCCACGTTCACCACCTGGAGCTCGCTGCCCAGCAGCGCCCTCGGCGGCGTGTCCTCACGGGTTTCCATGCGCGCTCCCGGCGGTCGTCCAGGACCGGCAATGCTGTGAGCGACGGCTGACCTTGTCAATCACGAGCAGGGATCGAAGCGCGGCGCACGGGCTCGGGCGAAGCGGCGCGTGGCGTGGGGTATCGCTCACCGAGTGGGTACGCGGCCACGGCCACGAAATCCGGATAGCGGTGAATGTGGGCGATCCCGGCGCTCGCATCTACCATCCGCTGGCCAGATGTGCGAGGAGCGGCGGTGAAGCTCGCCGCCTGTCGATCGGTGCCATCTCCACGAGAGTGGCACCATCCCGCGCGGCGGCCGCGATCCGGTGATCGGACAGCGCGCCCGCCCCGGATCGCGGCAGAAGCCGGAGATCGGGTGAGCGGAGTGCGCGGGTGACCGACCGAGGCCGTGGGCAGCGAGTGCGTGCCCGCGGCACGGGGAGCGGCCCAGGACGCCGACCGGAGGCAAGATGACCAGAGCGTGGAACGGCCTGCTACTGCTGATGTGCCTGCAGGCGAGCCCGCCACTCGTGGCGCAGTCGGAGGAACTGTACCTGCAGGCAGTCCACATCCTCGGTGGCAACGGGAACGTGGTGAGCCGCTGGAACGAGCCGATTCGATTGCTGGTCGTGGACGGCGGTCGCCCCACGCCGGCGCGGCGCATCGTGAAGGAGGCCGCGGCCATCGCGGGGCTGCTCCTGATCACCCCCGCCGAAGCGGCCACGGACGTGTCAGCGTATCAACGGATGCTGGAATCCACTCCGCCCTACGCCCTGGGACCTCCCTGCCCAGGCAGCAACGGCGCGCCTTGCTTCAATTTCGTGGTGGTGCTGGCATCCAACGCGCAGATGCTGTCGCTCGCCAAGACGGTGCCGTTGCCGGGCGAATTCGAACGCATGCTGCGATCGTCGAACGACCTGCACTGCTTCTTCGCGCCGTTTCGAAGCGGCCGCCAGCAGATCCGTCAGGTGGTCATCTACGTTCGTCACGATCTCGACGCCGCGATGCTGCAGACCTGCCTGCAGGAAGAGATCTATCAATCTTTCGGGCTGTTCGCCGACTATCCGGGCTCGACCCTGTTCTCCTTCAACGATGTCGTCGCCCCGAAGCAGATCACCCGCTTCGATCGCGAGCTGCTTGCAGCGCTCTACGATTCCCGGGTCAAGCCGGGTTACCCGGTCGGGCTCGTGGTGTCCATCTTCCTCGAAAGGATCAGAGCGCAGAACGCGCGATGACTCCCGATCCGGCGCCGCCGTGGCGACGTTCCCGAGGGAACGGTGGGCGCAGGAAAGGTGTCCGCCGTCGCAGTTGCGGGCCTGGGTTCGGGGGCCGGGGGTCAAGAATCTGCCCCCCGGGCCGACAACGCTCGAAGTCCATAGCTGGATCGCACGCCGTGCTAGCCGAGAGCCTGCCGCTCGAGACACGCGACCTGGATGATTTCCTGGAGCAGCGCACCGTGCTGCTCCGGCCAGATCGGCCCGTGCACCTCGTGAAGCCGGCACCGCCGCCCGGCGATGCGGCGGATCTTACGGGCGAGACGGTGGGCCACTATCACGTGAAGGAGCTGATCGGTCGCGGCAGCTTCGGAGAGGTCTATCGGGCCGTCGACGTTCGACTCGGTCGCGACGTGGCGATCAAGGTCGCCGAGCGCCGCATCGCGCAGAGCCCGCAGCTGCGCGAGCACTTCTGGAACGAGGCGCGCATCCAGGCCCGCCTGGAGCACGCGAACATCGTTCCGATCTACGACGTGCTCGAGGAGCGCGGGTTGATGGTCATCGTGATGCGGCTCATTCACGGCGCGGACCTCGACAAGAGGCTCAAGCAGATGGTGCGGCCCTTCACGCCCGACGAGGCGCTGCGGCTGATGCGCCAGATCGCGTCGGCTCTCGGCACCGCGCACGATCGAGGCGTGATCCACCAGGACCTCAAGCCCGGCAACATCCGCCTCACCCCCAGTGGCGAGGCGCTGGTGCTGGATTTCGGCCTGGCCCGGATCACCGGGCAGATGGCTTCCGACGGCCCGGGAACGGCGGGAACGCCGGGCTACATGTCCCCGGAGCAGATCCGCGGCGAGTCCATCGACGCCCGCTCGGACATCTACTCGCTCGCGATGACGCTCTACCGGACCCTCACCGGTCACCACCCGTTCGAGGATGCCGCGGACCTGGGCGAGCTGCTGGCGTGGCAGCTGGACCGGGACCCGCCACCGCCGTCGCGCTTCAGGGCCGACATCCCGGACAAGGTCGCGCAGGCCATCCTGCAGGGGCTCGCCAAGAACCCCAGAGAGCGGTTTCGTGCCTGCGCGGACTTCGCCCGCGCGGTCGCGTCTGCCTTCGGCGCGGACGACGCGGTCCCCGCCACGGACCGGGACGGGCGCTGGAACCCCCGAGTGACTGTAAACCTCGCAGCCCAGGTGCTGCTGCCCGGCGACGAGACCATCGATGCCCGGGTCACCGATCTGTCCGTGACCGGAGCCGCCCTGCTGCTGCCGAAACCCCTGGCGGCGGGCAGCCGGGCCGGGCTGGTGATCCGCATTCCGCTCAAGACGTCCCAGCACGTGGTGCGCTGTACGATGAGGGTGCTGCGGGAGAGGCCGGACGCCAACGCCGGAGGCGTGGTCGCGGGCGTCGCCTTCGAGGGCCTGGGCGAGTTCGACCGGGCGGTCTTCGCGGATCTCGTGCGGGCGATCCTGGTGTACCGAGCCCGGTGAGGGGCGGTCCGCGGGAGGCCCTGCGGGACACGCAGGTGCTCGCCCGATCGTGAGCGGCGGGCAGGCAGCGAGTCCGGACACGGCGATCGCCGGGCGGCGCGAGCATCGGGAGGACCGCGCCGTCGCATGACATGCGCCGTGGCCAGGCGGAGAGTGAATTCCGTCAGCCGCCGTCGATGTCCTCCGGCCGCAGCACCCGCGCCTTCCACGCCTGGTCCCACGGCAGCACGCCGACGCGCCTGAGTGCCTGGCGCACGGACTCCGCGTCCGGAGCCTGGTAGACGCAGATCATGCGCCGCCCGTCCGGCGCCACGTAGCTGTGCAGCAAGGACACCTGGTAGGCGCGCAGGCACGCATCGATGCCCTCGCGGTCCTCGCGCAGTGTCGCGAGATCCAGCGGCTCCGCAAGGGTGCGCTCGACGACGATGGTTTCCATGTCCGTCTACTCCGTCAAGGTGCGACGCCGGCGCGGGCGTCCTGGGGGCTGCACGCCGCGCGGGCCGCCGCGGCCGCCCGCCGGGCCTCGGCGGAGGCCTGGGCAAGGTGCGGGGAGTCCATGGCGTCCAGGTGGGTCCGGGCCGTGGCGGCGTCGCCGCCGGCCTGTGCCGCCAGGGCGCAGGTGGCCAGCGCCATCACCTCCTCGCTGCCGCGTCCCAGCGCCCGTGCCGTGTCCAGGGCCTCGGCGGCGCGGCGCGCCGCGCCACCCGCGTCGCCGCGGGCGAGATCGATGCGTGCACAGCGGCTGAGCACCCAGGCCAGCCGGTGCTTGGCGTCCTCGCGCCGCAGGGCGTCGAGCGCCTCGTCCAGCGCCGCGACCTGATCCACCTCGCCCGCCGCGTGGCGCACCAGCGCGTGCACCGCCCGCGCGAAGGGTGCCTCGCTGCCGCCCCGGAAGCGCTCCCCCAGGGACAGCAGCTCAGCGCTCAGGCGCACCGCCTCGGTGCAGGCGTCGCGCTGCAGCTCCAGCGCCACCAGGTGCTCCAGCGCGTTGAACTCGCCCAGGCGCTCGCCGTCGCGCCGCGCCGTGTCGCGGGCGCGTGCCAGCAGGGTCGCCGCCTCGTCCAGATCACCGGCATGCAGGCGCAGCATGCCCTGCGCCTCCAGCACCACGGCCGGCATGTGGCCGGCGCGCTCGCCCAGCGCCGCCGCCTCCATCAGCATGGCCTCTGCCTCGGGCAGGTCGCGCTCCAGCAGCACCAGGCACTGGCCGGTGGTCCCGAGGGCCAGCACCCGCTCGTGCTCGCTGCCGTCGCGGCCCAGCTCCTCCACCCGCACGCTGAAGCGCCGCGCGTCGGCCCAGTCGCCGGACTCCCATCGCAACAGGCTCAGCAGGTAGAAGCCGAGTCGCGCGTGCTTGAGGCAGCCGTGGTCCAGCGCCCGCTCCGCCAGCACCTCCACCGCGCGGGCCACCTCCGCCCGGTCTCGCGGGCGGCGGGCGTAGAGCCGCGCCTGGGTGAGCTCCAGCATGAGGGTCACCCGCTCCGGGTCGTCGAGCGTCTCCGCGTAGCGCATCCCGCGCCGCGCCAGCGCCTCGGCCTCGGTGTTGGCGAACACCCGCAGGCAACGTCTCGCCGCGGCCACGCAGGCGCGCGCCGCCATGGCGGCATCGCCGCCGCGTGCCGCGTGGTCCGCGAGCTCGCTGGCGGCGTCGCCGCTCGGGTCGGCGAGCTGCTCCAGGGCCTTGGCGATCTGCAGGTGGATCAGGCGCCGGCGCGGGTTCGAGAGGTCCGCCAGCACCACGCGGCGCACCAGGTCGTGGGCGAAGCGGTAGGCGCCCCGGGGGTGATCCGGATCGTTCACCGCCTGCAGCAGGCCGTGGCGCTCCAGGGTGTCCAGCGCGTGCGCGAGGCGCTCGAGGTCGAAGCGCGGCAGCGCCTCCAGCACCTCCAGCCGGATGAGCGTGCCGCACACGCAGCCCCAGCGAAGCACCTCCACCGCCTCCTCCGGCAAGCGGTCGATGCGGTCGCGCACGATGTCCGCGTAGCTGCCGGGCAGGTCGCCCGCGGTGCCGCCTCGGGCCAGGGCGCGGGCCAGCTCGATGGCGAACAGGGGGTTGCCGCCGCTGTCGGTGAACACCCGCGCGGCATCGCTGCCCGGCGCGATGGCGTCCACCAGGCGCGCCGTGTCGCCGCGGGTCAGGGGCGCCAGCCGGTGCTCCTGCAGCAGGTCTGCCCGGCGCAGGGCCTGGATCACCCGCTGCACCTCCGGGACGTCCTGCAGCTCGCCGCGGCGCGCCGCCAGCGCCAGCAGCAGTGCTGCATCCCGGTTGCTGCGGCACACGTAGTGGACGAGGGTGGCGGACGCGTCGTCCAGCCACTGGACGTCGTCGAAGGCGAGCACCAGCAGCGGCGCGTCGGCGGCCATCTCCGCCAGCACCCGGGCCACGTCGGCGAGCAGGCGATCGTGACCGCCCGCGTCCGCGATGCCGCCCTCGCCGCCCGGCAGGAGAGGACCCAGCGCGGCGCGCCGCGGCGGGGTCAGCAGCGCCTCAGGCAACCGGCGCAGGGCGTCGATCCAGGGGCCGAAGGGGCGGCGTCGCTCGGGCTCGTAGCAGCAGCCCTCGACGATGCGTGCACCGCGGTCGCGGGCGCGCGCCAGAAGCTCCGACAGCAGGCGGCTCTTGCCTACCCCCGGCTCCCCGGAGAGCAGGATGCCTGCCGATCGCCGGTGGGCGGCCACGTCACCCAGGGCCGCCCGCATGGCTGCCCACTCCTCGTCCCGGCCCACCAGGGGCGCCGCCACCGGGGGCTCCGGCGGATCTGCCGGGGTGTGCGCGGGAGCCGGCGCCGTCGCCGGCTCGACGGCAGCCGCCACGGACTCGCGCACCGCGCGATAGGCCTGCATCAGCTCCCCGGACGGCGCGATCCCGGCCTCGTGCAGGGCGCGGGCCGCGGCGCGGTACTGCTCCTGGGCCTCCATGGGGCGGCCGGCGGCGACCAGCAGCCGCACCAGGCGGGCGCGCACGGACTCGTTGAAGGGATCGATGCGCTTGAGCCTGCGCGCATGGCGCAGGGCGCTCTCGGGCTCGACCTCCAGCCGCTCCACCAGCGCCGCCAGGATGCGTGCGTGCAGCTTGCGGGCGGACTCGCGCTCCGCGACGCACCAGGCGCTGAACTCCTGGAACTCCGCCAGGTTGAGCCCGTCCAGGAGCTCGCCGCGGTACAGCTCCGAGAGCGTCTGCAGGCGCTCGGTGGGCAGCGTGGACAGTCCCTCGCGGGTCCCGGCGCGCACCGTGAGCAGGTCCACCCGGGCCCCCTCCAGTTCCAGCGACACCCGCTCCCGGTCCGCCAGCAGCCGCGGCGCGGGGCCGTCCACGACCTGGCGCAGCCGGCTCAGGCTCCAGCGCAGCGCGCCCCGGGGGTCCTCCGTCAGGTCCCACAGCAGCTCGCACAGGCGGTCGCGGCGCTGGGGCCGGCCGGTCACCAGCAGGTAGGCCAGCAGGGCGCGGGTCTTCTTCGACGGCGGCAGCGCGACGGGCTGGCCGCCGCGCAGCACCTGCATCTCCCCGAGCAGGCGGAACTCCAGGATGTCCTCGGCCGGCATGCATCCCCCACCGTGTGACGCCGCGGGCGGGCGGTCGAGCGGAGCGCGGGCTTCACACGGAATTCTTGAGGAATTCACACGCCCAGTACAACGCACCCTCCCACGCCGGGCCTCCAGGATGCACGCCGAGCCGGGAGCAAGACCGCGCCCGGGACACCGTCAAGGGAGAACCGACGTGACCACCGCAACCCTGGAGCAGGGCGCACGGCGCGCCCTGGACACCGCGCAGACGGCCGCAGGCCTGGTCGCCCGCCTGCTCCGCAACCTGGAGCGGCGCCGGGCCGATCGCCTGGCCATCGCGCAGCTGCGCGCCATGAGCGACCACCAGCTCGCCGATCTGGGCATCCACCGGGGCCAGATCGAGGCCGCGGTGCGCGGCCCCGGGAGGTGCTGAGCATGCACCCCGAGGCACGCCGGGACGCACCCCGGTTGCATTGCCGGGCATCCGGCGAGGGGCCGGCGGTGCTGCTGCTGCACTGCTCGGCGGGCAGCGGCGCCCAGTGGCGCCGCCTCGCCGGGCGGCTGCGCGGGGCCTTCCGGGTGCTGGCGCCGGACCTGTCGGGCTACGGCGCCAGCCCGCCCCGCGACCCGGTCGAGTCGATCACCCTGACCTGGCACGCGCTGCTGGCGGCCCGGCTGGTGGACGCCTGCCCGGGTCCGCTGCACCTGGTGGGCCACTCCTTCGGCGGCGCCGTGGCCTTACGCCTCGCCCTGATGCTGGGACCGCGGCTGCGCAGCCTCACCCTCGTGGAGCCGGTGGCCTTCCAGCTCCTGCGCGGCGAGCACGCGAGGGACGCGGCGGCCCTGGCCCGCGTGCGCGGCGTGGCGAAGGCCATGTCCCATGACCTGCGCCACGACCGCCCGGCTGCCGCCATGGGCCGCTTCGTGGACTCCTGGAACGGGGAGGGTACGTGGGCCACCATGGGGACGGCGCGCCGCGCCGCCCTGGCCGCAAAGGCACAGGAGGTGGTGGGGGACTTCGGCGCCATCGCCGGCGAGCCCACGCGCCGGGACGGCCTCGCGCGGCTCACCGCCCCGACCCTGGTGCTGCACGGCGGGCGCAGCCCGCTGCCGGCGGCCGTGACCGCGCGGCGGGTGGCGGTGGCCATCCCCGGCGCACGGCGCGTGCGCATCCGCGACGCCGGGCACATGGCGCCGCTGACCCACCCGGAGATGGTGGACCCGATCATCGCCACCCACCTGGAGCAAGCGGAGCGGCGCGCACGCCGTGCCCGCGGCCGGCCGGCGCCGTGGCGACTCGCCGCCCGCGCCCGCGCCCTGGATCCGTGGCCGCCCGTGATGTCCGTCGGGTCCTCCCATTCACCGGACACCCGCACCCACCGTGCCCGCACCGGGCCCACCCTTTCACTGTCAAGAGGAGATCGTTCATGACCATGCGCTTCGACCACCTGGAAACCGCCCTGCTGCACGCGGGCCACCGGGCGGATCCCGCCAGCGGCGCGGTGGCGGTGCCCATCGCCCAGACCACGTCGTACCAGTTCCGGGACACGGATCACGCCATCGGCCTGTTCGCGCTGGAGGAGCTGGGACACATCTACAGTCGGGTGACCAACCCCACCGTGGACGTGTTCGAGCAGCGGGTGGCGGCGCTGGAGGGCGGCGCCGCGGCGCTCGCCACCAGCTCGGGCCAGGCGGCCATCGCGCTGGCCATCCAGAACATCGCCGGTGCCGGCGACAACATCGTCACCGCCACCGGCCTCTACGGCGGCACCTGGAACCTGTTCGCCAACACCTTCGCCCGCGCCGGCATCGAGGTGCGCTTCGTGGATGCCCGGGACCCGGTCAACTTCGAGCGCGCCGCCGACGCACGTACCCGCGCGTTCTTCGCCGAGACCCTGCCGAACCCGAGCCTGTCGGTCTTCCCCATCGCCGAGGTGGCGGCCATCGGCGAGCGCCTCGGCGTCCCGCTCATCGTGGACAACACCGCCGCGCCGGTGATCTGCCAGCCCCTGCGCCACGGTGCCCACGTGGTGGTGACCTCCGCCACCAAGTACATCGGCGGCCACGGCACCACCATGGGCGGCGCCATCGTGGACGGCGGCACCTTCGACTGGGAGCGGCACGCCGCGCGCTTTCCGGAGCTCACGGGCCCGGACCCGAGCTACCACGGCGCCATATGGACCGAGGCAGCGAAGCCGCTCGGGCCCATCGCCTACATCCTCAAGGCACGCGTCACCCTGATGCGCGATCTCGGACCCTGCCTGAGCCCCTTCAACGCCTTCCTGCTGCTGCAGGGCCTGGAGACCCTGAGCCTGCGCATGCGCGAGCACTGCCGCAATGCCGCGGCGGTGGCCGGGTTCCTGGAGGGCCATCCGCTGGTGTCGCGGGTGATCTACCCGGACCGTGCCGCCAGCCCGGTGGAGCGCGAGCGCGCGGTGCGCTACCTGAGCGGGGGCATGGGCGCGCTGGTGGGCTTCGAGCTCGCCGGGGGGCGCGAGGCGGGGCTGCGCTTCATCGACGCGCTGGAGCTCGTCTACCACGTGGCCAACATCGGCGACGCGCGCACGCTGGCCATCCATCCGGCCAGCAGCACCCACCAGCAGCTCGCCCCGCAGGACCAGGCGCGCACCGGGGTGACCCCCGGCTACGTGCGTCTGTCGGTGGGCATCGAGCACCCGGACGACATCGTCGCGGACCTGGAGCAGGCCCTGGAGCGCTCCGCGCGCAAGGCGCTGGCGGCGTGATCCCCGGCGCGGGCGGCGGGGGAT
>JBFHNV010000081.1:0-23290 GCA_041593595.1 Gammaproteobacteria bacterium | reverse complement strand
CTCCTGGTGACACCCGTCCCGGCCTGGCGGCGCGCGATGCGACCACTGCTGCTCCCCCTGCTGTGCGCGCTGCTCGTCGCCGCGGCCCATGCCGATCACCTGCCCACCGGCCGCGGCGAGCGCATCCCGGACTACCGGCACGCCCTGCCGCTGGTGTGGGGCATGCTCTACCGCCATGGCGGCGAGACCCTCTACTGCGCGCTCGCCTTCGGCCGCGACAAGGGTCGGCGCATCAACGTGGAGCACGTGTTCCCCGTGTCCTGGGTGGCGCGCCACCTCGGGTGCGGCCGGCGCGAGCAATGCCGCGAGCGCAGCGTGCGCTTCAACCTCATCGAGGCAGATCTCCACAACCTGTGGCCGGCGCGCCGCGACGTGAACGAGGCCCGCCGCAGCCATCCCTTCGGCATCCTGGAAGGCGAGCACCATTCCTTCGCTGGCTGCGACTTCGAGGTGGACGAGGGCCGGCGCCTGGTGGAGCCCCGTCCCGCCGTACGCGGGGAGATCGCGCGCAGCATGTTCTACATGAGTCACGAGTACGGCCTGCCGATCTACCCGCGCCAGGGCCGCCTGCTCCAGCAGTGGAGCCGGGACGATCCGGTGAGCGACGAGGAGCGCCGGCGCAACGACGTCATCGAGCGCCTCCAGGGCAACCGCAACAGCTACATCGACGACCCGTACCAGGCCGACAGCCTGCGGTTCTAGCGGTCGTCCCGTCCCCGTCAAGAGCGGTCCCCACGATTTCGCTAGAATCGGCGCCCTCCCTGGACGCGAGCGAGCCGCGGGCATGGCTGCTGCAACACCACTGGTGAGCCCGCATCGCGCCGCGTGCCTGGGCCTGCTCGCGCTCGGTCTTGCCACCGCGGCGCCCGCGCGGGCCCAGGGCGAGCCCGCCGCCGGTGCGCCCGGTGACGCCGTCGCCAGGCTGGAAGAGAGCCGCAAGGCGCTCGAGGGGGACGCGAGCCTTGGCGAGGACGCGAAGGCCCGCGTCCTCGAGCTGATCACCCGTGCCATCGACGAGCGCCGCAAGGCCGCCGCCACGGTCGCGGAGACGGCGGCGCTGAGGAAGCGTGTCGCCGGCGCCGCCGAGCGCATCGCGCAGCTCCGGGCGCGCCTGGAGCAGCCCGCACCGGCGCCGAGGCCCGCGGATCACGCGGCGGTGCCCCTGGACGAGCTGATCGCGCGTGCACGCGAGAAGGAGCAGACCCTCGAGGCCGCGCGCGAGGAGCTCAAGTCGCGCGAGCGGGAGCTGGCGGCGGTGACCGCCCTCGGTCCGACGCTCAGCGACCTGGTCGCCGAGCGCCGCAAGGAGCTGCGGGAGCTGAAGGACAAGGCGGGGGTGCCGGTGCCGGGCGAGCTGCCCGCGGCAACCGAGGCGCGCAAGGCCTACCTGGCGGCACGCGAGGCACGGCTGGGCGCGGAGATCGCCGACGCCGAGCTGCAGCTCGCCAACTACGAGGTGTTGACGCGCCTCGCGACCCTGGAGCGCGATGCCGCCGCACTGGAGGTGCCGCGCCTGGACGCGGAGCGCGAGGCGCTGACGGCCGCCGTGGAAGCGCGGCGGGCGAAGGAAGTCCGCGCGGCCCGCGAGCAGGCCCGGGAGACGGAAGCGGAGGCGGCCGGCCTGCCGGAGGCCATCGCGTCGGTGGCCGCCGAGAACGTGGCGCTGCGCGAGGAGCTCGAGACCGTCACCCTGAACACCGGCGTCGTGGCGGAGAAGCTGCGGGCCACCGAGCGGCGGGTGAGCGAGCTGGAGGCGGATCTCGCGGCGCTGCGCGAGCGCGTGGAGACCGTGGGGTCCACCGAGGCCATCGGCCGGCTGCTGCAGCGGCGGCTGCGGTCGGTGCGCCTGATCAAGACGGATCGCCGGGCGATCTCCGCGCGCGCCGACGAGATCGTGCGCGCGACGGACCGGCGCATCGACCTGGGCGAGCAGCGCCGCGAGCTGGCGGACACCCGTTCCCGGGTGGATGCGATGCTGGCGTCCGTGCCCGAGGCCGAGCGCGAGCGCGCCGGCGAGGCCGCGCTGCGCGAGCAGGCGGCCGCGCTGGTGGCCGCGGAGCGCACCACGCTGGACGAGCTGCACGAGGCCTACGGTCGCTACCTCACCCAGCTCACCAGCCTGGAGGCGGCAGAGCGGCGCCTGGCCGCCACCGCGAACGCCATGGTGGAGTTCGCCCGCCGGGAGCTGCTGTGGGTGCGCACCCTGCCGCCGGTGTCGCTGACGGACCTCGCGGCCATGCCGCGCGTCCTGTCCGGCGCCTTCGACGTTGCGAACTGGCGCCTGGCCATGTCCGACGCGAAGGCCACCGCCGCGGCACGCCCGCTGTTGACGGCGCTCGGGACGATCGCGGTGCTCGCGGTGGTCGGCGTGCGCCCCTGGGCGCGGCGCCGCCTGGGCGCGGTGGGCGACCTCACGGCGAGCATCCACACCGACGCGTTCCGTCACACCCTGTGGGCGCTGGTGCTGACCCTGCTCATCGCGGCTGCCTGGCCCGTGGTCCTCGCCACCGCCGGGTGGCTGCTGGTGTCCGGCGGGGAGCCCGCCGACTTCAGCCGCCAGGCGTCCCGAACCCTCCTGCAGCTCGCGAGCCTGCTGGCCATCTTCGCCACCGCGCGCTGGCTCATCCACTACAACGGGCTGGCCCGCCGTCACTTCCGCTGGCCCGAGCGGGTGCGGGTGCTGCTGCGCCGCGAGCTCCGCTGGCTCACGCCGCTCAGCATCGTGTGCGTCGTGTTCGGCGTCTACGCCTTCATGCAGCAGACCCCCGAGGCCAGCGCGGCGGTGGGGCGCCCCGCGCTGATGATCTTTGCCGCCGCGCTCGCGGTGTTCTACTACCGTCTCTTCCGCCGCCGTGCCCCGCTCATGTGGCTCGTGTTCCGGCGCAACCCGCGTGGCGTCGCGGCTCGCACCTGGTGGTTCTGGTTCCCGCTGGGGGTGGCCGTGCCGGCGGCCAACGTGCTGGCGGCGGCCGCCGGCTACATGTCCGTGGCGTTCACCGTCACGGCGCTGCTCATCGACACCGGCTGGCTGCTGCTGGGCGTGTGGACGCTGCGCGACGTGATGCTGCGCTGGTTCACCGTGTCCGAGCGCCGCCTGCGCTTCGAGCAGGCCCTCGAGCAGCGCGCCGAGGCGCGCGCGGAGCGCGCGAGGCAGCGCGGGGGCGGCGCCGAGCCCACGCCGACGGAGACCGCCGAGGTGGAAGTGCCGGAGGTGGACTACCGCGAGCTCGGCGACCAGGGCCGCACGGTGGTCCAGCTGGCGGTGATCGTGGGGGTGATCCTCGGCCTGGCGCGGCTGTGGTCCGACCTGCTGCCGGCGCTGGACGTGCTGGATCGCTTCCAGCTCCCCATGAGCCGCGTGAGCGTGGTGGATGGGGTAGAGCAGCGGGTGGCGGTGACGGTGACCGACGTGGTGGTCGCGCTGCTGGTGCTCGCCGCCACCCTGATCGCGGTGCGCAACCTCTCCGGGGTGCTGGGGTTCACGCTCCTTCACCGCGTCGCCCGCGACGCCGGCGCCCAGTACGCCATCGTCACCCTGTGCCAGTACGCGCTGGTGGCCGCGGGCCTGCTGTACGCGCTGGCCGCCATCGGCGTGGAGTGGTCGAAGCTGCAGTGGCTGGTGGCGGCCCTGGGCGTGGGTCTCGGCTTCGGCCTGCAGGAGATCGTGGCCAACTTCGTGTCCGGCATCATCCTGCTGCTGGAGCGCCCCATCCGCGTCGGCGACGTGGTCACGGTGGGCGACGCCACCGGCACCGTCGCGCGCATCCGCATCCGCGCCACCACCATCGTCGACTGGGACCGCAAGGAGCTGGTGGTGCCGAACAAGGAGTTCGTGACCGGACGCCTGCTCAACTGGACGCTGTCCAACAACCTGCTCAGGCTCATCGTACGGGTGGGGGTCGCCTACGGAGCGGACGTACGCCGGGCACGCGAGCTGCTCGCGGAGGTGGCGAAGGAGAACGAGACCGTGCTCGAAGACCCGGCGCCCATCATCCTGTTCAACAGCTTCGGCGACAACGCGCTGGGCCTGGAGCTGCGCGTCTACCTGCCATCCATCGAGCACCTGCTACGGGTGGAGACGGAGCTGCACCACGCCATCTACGACAAGTTCGATCAGGCCGGGATCGTGATCGCCTACCCGCAGCGCGACGTGCACCTGGACACCAGCGGGCCGCTGGATGTTCGCCTGCACAATGCGAACGACGTGCGCGCGCACGATGCGAACGACGTGCGCACGCACGATGCGAACGACGTGCGTGCGCTGGATGGCAGGGATGCAGATCCACGCGACGGAGGCGGCGGTGGCGCGAGGCGCCCGGCGCGCTCCCCGTGGCGTCGCCGCCGGGGCCGGGACGACTGAGCGGGAACGGCCGCCGTCCCGGTGGCCACCGCGTCCGGCGACGTGCATCGGCGGCGACCGCCGGGCGGGTGGCGCCCCACCGCCTGGTGTAGCCTGCCGCCATGGACACCAAGACTCTCCCCGCACCCCCCGCCGCGAAGCGCGAGCCCGTCAGCCACACGCTCCACGGGCGCACCCGCCACGACGACTATGCCTGGCTCAAGGACGAGAACTGGCAGCAGGTCATGCGCGACCCGACCCTGCTGCGCGCCGACATCCGCGAGTACCTGGAAGCCGAGAACGCCTACACCAAGGCCGTGCTCGAGGACACGGAAGCGCTGCAGGAGGTGCTGTTCAAGGAGTTTCGCGGGCGCATCAAGGAGGACGACTCCTCGGTGCCGGCGAAGGATGGCGACTGGGAGTACTACGATCGCTACCGGGAAGGCGGCCAGCACCCGGTCGTGTGCCGGCGGCGCCCGGGCGACGAGGCCAGCGAGCAGATCCTGCTGGACGGTGACAAGGAGGCCGAGGGCAGGTCCTACTTCCACATCGGCGACGGCGGCCACAGCAACGATCACGCCATGTACGCCTGGACCGTGGATCTGACGGGCAGCGAGTTCTTCTCCCTGCACGTGAAGGATCTCGCCACCGGCGAGCTGCTGCCGGACGTCATCGAGCACTGCTCCGGCGGCTTCGAGTGGGCCGGCGACGATCGCCACATCTTCTACACGGTCCTGGACGACAACCACCGCCCCTGCAAGGTGTACCGCCACCGCCTGGGCACGCCCACGGCGGCCGACGTGCTGGTGTACGAGGAGCCGGACCCGGGCTTCTTCACCGGGGTGGGCCTCACCGAGAGCCGCCGCTTCCTGGCCATCGACTCCCACGACCACGTGACCAGCGAGGTGCGCCTCATCGAGGCCGCGGCGCCGGAGAGCACGCCGTTCATGGTGGCGCCACGGGACCGCTGCGTGGAGTACGACGTGAGCCACCACGGGGATCGCCTGATCATCCTCACCAACGCCGACGGCGCGGAGGACTTCAAGCTGGTGACCGCGCCCGTGGCGACCCCCGGGCGCGAGCACTGGACCGACCTGGTGCCCCACCGCCCCGGGGTGCTCATCGTGGGCTTCCAGGTGTTCCAGGACTGGCTGGTGCGCCTCGAGCGCGAGAACGCCCTGCCGCGCATCGTGGTGCGCAATCTCGCCACGGGTGAGGAGCACGCCATCGCCTTCGACGAGGAGGCTTACGCCCTCGGGATGGGCGGCGGCTACGAGTTCGACACCGACACGCTGCGCTTCTCCTACTCCTCCATGACCACGCCGACGGAGGTGTTCGACTACGACATGCGTACCCGCGAGCGGACGCTGCGCAAGGTGCAGGAGGTGCCGAGCGGCCACGACCCGGCCCACTACGTGACGCGCCGCCTGATGGCCACCAGCCACGACGGCGAGCAGGTGCCCGTCTCCGTGCTGCACCACGTGGACACCCCCGTCGACGGCAGCGCGCCGCTCCTGCTCTACGGCTACGGCTCCTACGGCCACGCCATGCCCGCGAGCTTCGGCACGGTGCGACTGAGCCTCGTGGATCGCGGCTTCGTGTACGCCATCGCCCACGTGCGCGGCGGCATGGAGCGCGGCTACCGCTGGTACACCGACGGCAAGCTCGGGAACAAGCCCAACACCTTCCGCGACTTCATCGCCGCCGCCGAGCACCTGGCGAAGGCGGGCTTCACCACGGCGGGCAACATCGCCATCCAGGGCGGCAGCGCCGGCGGCATGCTGGTGGGCGCCGCCGTGAACCTGCGCCCGGAGCTGTTCCGCGCCGCGCTGGCCGAGGTGCCCTTCGTGGACGTCCTCGACACCATGTGCGACGACACGCTGCCGCTCACCCCGCCCGAGTGGCCCGAGTGGGGCAATCCCATCGAGGATTCCGTTGCCTACGACACCATCGCGTCGTACAGCCCTTACGACAACGTCAGGGCGAAGCACTACCCGCATATCATCGTCACCGCCGGTCTCACCGACCCGCGGGTCACCTACTGGGAGCCGGCCAAGTGGGTGGCGAAGCTGCGCGCCCTGAAGACCGACTCGAACCTCCTGCTGCTGCACACCAACATGGACGCGGGTCACGCCGGCGCCGCTGGTCGCTTCGATCGGCTGAAGGAGACCGCGATGGTGTACGCGTTCGTGCTGAAGGTGTTCGGAAAGGTGTGACGCGTTTCTCTCGTGCAGCACCTGCATGTTCAGACGCCGCACGTCTGCGCGATCACGTGCCAGGGACCCCCGGGGGTGACGATCATGACCCGCGACGAGCCCACCACCCCCTGCCCCTGCAACAGCGGCTATCCGCTCCAGTCCTGCTGCGCGCCCTACATCGCGGGGCTCGCGCCGGCGCCCACGCCGCTGGCGTTCATGCGCTCACGCTACACCGCCTACGCGCTGGGCAAGGTGGAGTACCTGAAGGCCACCTGGCACCCGGACACCCGGCCGGCATCCCTCACTCTGGACCCGGGGCAGCGTTGGATCGGGCTCAGCATCCTCGAGACCTCCGGCGGCGAGGCCAATGACGACACCGGCACCGTGGAGTTTGTGGCCCGCTACAAGGTGGGCGGGCGCGCTCACCGGCAGCGCGAGCGCAGCCGCTTCGTGCGCCAGGACGGGCGCTGGCTCTACGTGGAGGGGGAGCTGAAGGGCCCCGGCGGCTGAGCCGCAGGCCGCGGGCGACACAGGTCCGGGCCCGCGGACCCGCCCCGACGACGGCGACGGGAAGACCGTCGTCACGTTCCGTCGCCCGCAGGCGCGGCGCCGCACGTCTGCCCGGATCCGTGCGTGTCCGACCTGGCTGCCGGCGCGGATCATGCGCCGCGGTGCATCAGCGCGCTGCAAGCGCCGCCCGCAGCAGCGCCGCCACCTCCGCGTGGCCCTCGCGCTCGGCGACGGCCAGCGGCGTGTTGCCCTCGCCGTCCCTCGCCGCGGCGTCGGCCCCCCGATCCAGCAGCAGCCGCGTGACGTCCACCTGTCCGCGCAGCGCCGCCAGGTGCAGCGCGGTGAGGCCCGAGGCGGCCGCCACGTCCACCCGGGCGCGCGCCGACTCCACCAGATCGCGCGCGAGCGCCAGATGTCCCGCCTCCAGGGCGCGCATCAGCGGCGACCAGCCGTGCATGTCGGCCACGTCCGGATCCGCGCCCCGGGCGATCAGCAGCGCGACGACCGACCGGTGGTCCTTGAGCACCGCGACCATCAGCGCCGTCCAGCCTTTGGCGGCAACCAGGTCCACCCCGGCGCCTGCGTCCAGCAGGGTCCGCGCCGCGGTCTCGTGACCGTACTGGGCCGCGTACATGAGCGCCGTGCCGCCGGCGTCGTTGCGCCGATCCGGATGCGCCCCTAGGGCCAGCAGCCGCCCGAGCAGCGCGACGTCGTTGCGGGACGCGGCCAGCATCAGGGCCGTCTTGCCCCGGTGCCCGCGCGCGTCCACGTCCAGGCCGGTGCCCGCCAGCGCGTGCAGCGTCTCGAGATCGCCGCGACGGATGGCGTCGCTCCAGGGCGAGGCGGACACGGTGAGTGCCAGCCCGGCGAGCATCGCCGCGCCACCGGCACACAGCATCCAGCGCCTGACCATGGGGGCACCCCTACCGGATCAGCTTCGCGTACTCGTCCAGCCGCTTCAGGAGATCGTCCCGCGGCTCGTCCGGGAGCTCCAGCAGCGAGCTCGCGACCCCCGCCGCCTGGTACTCGTCCAGCACCTTGCGGTCTGCGGGTGCGCGGAAGGTGGTGACGGTGAGGGTGGACATGTCGCGCCCCGCCTCGTCGGCGACGCGCTTCAGTCGCGCCATGCCGTCCCTGGCGGTGAAGCCGTGGCTCGGGCGCGGGAACCAGCCGTCGCAGTACTCCACCACACGCTTCAGGGTGTAGTCCGTCTCGCCGCCCAGCAGGATCGGCGGGTGCGGTTTCGTGATCGGCTTCGGCCAGGACCAGGACGGCTCGAAGGTCACGAACTCGCCGTCGAAGCTCGCCGCTTCCTCCGTCCACAGGGCCTTCATGGCGAGCACGTGCTCGCGCATCTGCCTGAAGCGGCTCTTGTAGCTCACGCCGTGATGGCCCATCTCCTCCTTGTTCCAGCCGCCGCCGATGCCGAACACGAAGCGCCCCCCGGAGAAATGATCCACGCTCGCCACCGCCTTGGCGCAGGCGATGGGCTCGTGCTGGGGCACCAGGCAGATGCCGGTGCCGACGACCAGCTTCTGCGTCGCCGCCGCCGCCGCGGTGCAGGTCACGAAGGGATCGTGGGTGTGGGCGTACTTGCGCGGCAGCTCGCCCTTGCCCGGGAAGGGCGTGCGGCGGCTGGTGGGGATGTGGGTGTGCTCGGGGAAGAACAGCGAGCCGAAGCCCCGGTCCTCCATGGCCCGGGCCAGCTCGCGCACGTCGATGCCGTAGTCGGTGGGGAAGTAGAAAGCGCCGATCTGCACCGGGGTCTCCTGGGTGGGGTTCGTGGCGGGCAGGATTCTACGGGGTGGCGCCCGGCGAGATCCGGCCCCGAATCGGCTTCGGGGGCCGTGGGTGGCCCGCCCGGGTGCGGGTTCGGGCCCTGCAGGCGTTGTCGGAATTCTTTACACCTGCACGTGGAGGTGGCGGTGCGACGAGGGGCAACTGCCTGAACCTGGGCGAGATCTCAGTTCCGGGCACGGGATTTGCCTGCCCGTCTTGCCGGCGCCCGAACCACGTGACGCTTTCTCAGGCGATGCGAACCCGGTAGCGTCGAGCCCTGACCGGCCTCCGCAGGCGGGACGCCGGGCCACAAAAAATTCCCAGGTGGGGAAGCCGCCTGGGCGGCTCGCGGGGGCGTGTGACTTGGCCGGGACGGAGCCAGCAATCCTTCCGTCGGGGGTGTTCCCGCGCCTTCGGGGGACCTGCAAGGCAACGATCTGCCAGTCGCTCCTGTGGCGGGTGGCGCCTGCCGCCGTGCTGCTGGCCGCCGCGGCGGTCACGCCGGCAGCGGCCGACGTCCCGGTGGATATCCGCGCCGCCGTGAGCCTCGAGGCCGAGGCGGGGCAGGTGTCCTACGTCCTCGCCATCGGCGACTGCACCTCGCTCCAGTCCATCACCCTGAACGCGGGCAGCGCCGACGCCGTCGTGCCGGTGGCGGAGACGGCGCGCATCGAAGGCTCCGCCACGGGCTGTCAGCTGGCCTTCGAGGCCGGCGGCGCCGGGGCGCTGGAGCCGGAGGTCACGCTCACCTTCCTGGACGCCACCACCCAGGTGCACCGGGAGACCTTCTTCGCGGAGTCGGAGAGCCCCACGCTCGCGCTGGTGGGCGTGTCCCTGCAGGAGTCTGCCGGCGGCGATCAGCGGCTGGTGGCCGAGCTGGAAGCGGCGGACGACGTGGACATCCGCCACCTGGACGTGGCCATGACGGGGCTCCGGGCCTCGGCGCTGCGCGCCGCCCTTGGCGTGGTGGAGCGCGCCGCCGCCGAGGCCTTCGCCGCCAGCGGCGGCGCCGTGCGCATCCACCCGCAGCGCGACGACCAGACCCGCTTCTTCCTCTCCATCCCGGTGCGCGAGCGGCTGTCCCCGGAGGCGGTGGCACGGGACGGGGTGGTGCTGCTGGACGCGAGCGCGGTGGACGCCTCGGGCAACCAGGTCGCCGTGAGCCGCATCACCTTCACCGGCGACGGCGTGGAGGAGCAGGTCTCGGACCTGCGGGTGAACCCGGACCGCATCGTGTTCACCAACCTGCTCGAGAGCGCCACCCTGGTGCCGAGCGTGACCTTCCAGTTCCGCGGCCCCACGCCCCTGCCGGGACCCGGCGCCGGGGTGAGCTACGCCTCCTCCCACCCGGGGCTGGTGGCGGTCACTGCCGGCGGCGTGGTGTTCCCGCTGCGTGAGACCGGCGGCGTGGCCGTGACCCTCACGGTGAGCTACCCGGAGCTCGACCCGGTCACCGTGCCGGTGGAGGTGGACCTCACCAAGACGCTGGTGGCGCTCGAGGCGGGCGGCCTGGACGCGGGCGGGCGCCTGGTGCTGCCGCGGCTCAACGAGCGGGTGCCCTTCCCGCCGGTGAGCGGGCGCTTCGACGACGGCACGGTGGTGCCGGTGGGCGATCAGTTCGAGCTGGAGTTCGTGCCCGGTGAGGGTGCCACCGGCGTGCTGGCGGTGGCCGCGGACGGCGGGCTGCGTGCCGCCGCCATCATCCCCGACGCCACCCCGGTGCCGGTGACGGTGCGGCTGAAGAGCCAGCCGCAGGTGAACGCCGTGGTGCCGGTGGCGGCCCGCGACGCCCTGCCGGCGGTGACCCTCGCAGCGCCCGCCCGCGTCACTGCGGGCGAGACCCTGGAGCTGGCTGCCGAGGTGAGCGACGACGTGGGGGTCGCCGAGGTGCGCTTCCTCATGGACGGCGGCGTCATCGGCGTGCGCCGCACGCCGCCCTACCAGGCCAGCGTCAGCATCAGCGAGCTGCTGGTCAACCGCGAGCTCGAAGTGCAGGCGCTGGCGTTCGATTCCGCCGGCCAGCGCGCCGACACGGTGCCGGTGAAGGTCCCGGTGGTCGCGAAGCGCGTGCCCGCACCGCCGCCCGGGGAGATGGAGCTGCCCGTCGAGATGCAGCGCTACGTGGAGGCGAGCCCGGTGCTGTTCCAGGTGGCGGCGCAGTTCGACCCGGCGTCGCCCGGCAGCGCCGCGGGAACGATCGCCTACGTGGACTTCTTCATGGACGGCGCCCACGTGGGCGAGAGCTACTTCCCGCTCATCGAGGAGCGCGAGGCCATCGGTCCCGACGGCAAGCCGGTGAAGGAGTTCTTCGAGCTGTGGCGCCTCGAGACCCGCGTCCCCACCATCGCCGTCAGCGAGACCAGCCGCTCGGTGCACGCCGTGGTGCACGGCGCGAACGGCGGCGTGAAGCAGCTCCCCGCGCGGCTGGTGCGCATCGTCGGCAACGCGCCGCCCTCGGTGCGCATCCTGTCGCCTGCATCCGGCGAGGCCGCGAGCGTCGGGCAGACGCTGGCCGTGTCGGTGGAGGCGGCCGACGACACCCTGCCGCTCGGCACCGACATCGTGCTGCTGGTCAACGGCACCGTGGTGGAGACCTTCCGCTACGAGAACCCCGACGAGCGCTTCGAGGGCAGCTTCGACGTGCGCACCACCACGCGCCGCTTCGAGCTGCCGGTGGTGGAGGAGCTGCTGGGCACCACGCTGCGCATCCAGGCGCGTGCCGTCGACTTCGGCGACCAGGTGGCGGACTCGGAGGTGGTGCGGGTGCCCGTGAACGCCGACCAGCCACCCCAGGTGGCGCTCAGCAACCCGGTGGAAGGGGCGCAGGTGGTGGCGGGCCAGGTGGTGGAGCTGCGCGCGGCGGCCAGCGACGACGTTGGGGTGGCGCGGGTGGAGTTCTTCGCCGACGGGCGGCTGGTGGGCACCGACACGCGCGCGCCCTTCGCCAGCGGGCTCCAGACCCTGGCCGGGCCGCAGCCGGAGCAGGTGCTGACCCTGCACGCGCGGGCGGTGGACGGCCGCGGCCAGTCCGCGGAGAGCGCCCCGGTGCGCATCACCGTGGGCCGCGACGAGGAGCGGCCCGTGGTCAACGTCGCGTCGCCGCCGGTGACCGCCACCGAGGGTGGCGAGACCCTGGCGGAGGTGGTGGAGAACAGCGACGTGGTGCTCAAGGTCGCGGGCTACGACAACGTGGGCGTCACGCGCCTGGTGCTCAAGGGCGTGCGCCGCGTCGGCGCCGAGTACCGGCTCACGGGCGATCCGGCGGACGTGCTCCAGGGCGACGACTTCGCGCCCCAGCAGATCCCCGGTGCGCTGCGCGCCTTCCAGGCGCTGCGCCTTATGAAGGTGCCGCTGTTCACCGGCGCCGCCGGCGTGGAGCGCGACCGCTACCCGGTGGAGGTGACCGCCTTCGACGAGACCGGCAACGCGTCCACCGCCCGGGTGACGGTGGCGGTGGTGCCCGACCGGCCGCCGCAGGTGGTGGAGCTCAGGCCCGAGCGCGACGTGTACTTCCCCCGCGACGCGGTGCGCTTCGACGCCCAGGCACGGGACGACCGCGCCGTGGCGGCCTTCGACGTGCGCTATTACATCGACGGCGGCGTCGATCCGGTGCACCAGGAGATCCGCGACGGCGACGACGGGCTGGTGCCGGCCGGCAACGTGCAGGCGGCGTTCGGCCTCGACCTGGAGGGCCTCGCCCTCAGCAACGAGGCGCACGAGCTGCGGGTGGTGGTCACGGCCATCGACAACCGTGACCAGCGCTCCGACGACACCGCGCCCGAGGCGACCCTCACCCTCGCCATCCGCCCCGACACCACCGAGCCGCTGGTGGGCGTGTTCGAGCCCATCCCGGGCTCGGTGCTGTACCACGACGACCTGGTGACGCTGCGCTGGCGCGCCGCCGACGACTCGGAGCTGGCCCTGGTGCGCTTCCTGGTGGACGACCAGGAGATCCACCGCCAGTCGCTCGCGGGCCAGGCGCACGAGGGCGGATTCAACTATCGGGTGCCGGCGCAAGGCGCGGAGCTGCTGGTGGTGGCGAAGGCGAAGGACGTGTACGGCAACGAGTCCACGACGAACTGGCGCTACCGGCTGCTGGGCGACGAGCCGCCGTTCATCAGCATCCGCCAGCCGGCGCCGGGCTCGCGCCTGGTGGAAGGCAAGCCGTTCACCCTGAACGCGTCGGTAAGCGACAACCGCCGCGTCGCCAGCGCCACCTTCTTCATCGAGCTGGACGACCAGACGCTGTTCGAGCGGCGCTTCAGCTCCACGGAGGTGGCCGCGGCCCAGGATGCGGCGGGCTTCCTCAGCGCCGGCATGCGCGTGCCCCATCGCCCGGGACCGCTGGAGGGGACGCTGCGAATCGGCGTTCGCGCGGAGGACGATGCCGGGCTTCAGTCGGAGGTACTGCTGGATCTCGTCATCCTGGACGACGAGGAGCCGCCGTCCCTGGCCATGGCGGAGCCAGAGACGGATTTTGACCTCGCGCCCGGAGACAGCTTCGAGATCACCGGCAGCGGCGACGACAATCTCTACATCGAGCAGATCACTGCGGTACTGGTGGACAGTGCCGGCGACGAGATCGAGATCGACTGGGCCACCTTCGCGCGCACGGACCGCGTCGAGACCCTCACCACGCCGAACCCGCTGAGCTTCGGCTCCGTCATCGTGGGCCGGCGCTTCTACGTGGACTTCGACGCGCGCATCCGGCTGCCCCTGTCGTTCCTGGACCGCGCCGGCGAGATCTTCACCTTCAAGCTGCGCGGGCGGGATCTCGGCTACAACGTGGTGGACACGCCGGGCGTGCGCATCACCGTGCTCGGCGACCGCGAGGCGCCGGTGATCCGCATCGGTTCACCCGGCGAGCGCGTGTTCGACCGCCAGCCGGTGACGGTGTCGGCGCAGATCTCGGACAACATCGCGCTCGCGAGCTACCGCGTGTACGTGGAGGGCGCCGCGGCGACCCCGCTGGTGGAGGCCGCGGACGTCCCCGGCAAGTCCGTGAGCCTGTCGGGGCTCGACGTGGACATCACCCCGTTCTCGCCGTCGGCGGGCGGCGCCGGGCGCTTCGCCATCGTGGTCGAGGCCGAGGACGAGGCGGGCAACACCGCGCGCGTGCGCCATGCCGTGTCGGTGCTGCCGGACGGGCCGCCGGCGCTCGCGGTGATCGACCCGGTGCCGGCCTCGGACCCGGTCAAGGGCGGGCTGCTGCAGCACACCCTGGAGCTTCGCGACGACTACGTCACGGCCCAGGACCCGGCGGTGTACTTCCCCGTCTACACCTCGCTCGCCGGCGTCGGCAGCGGCGGCGTGCGGGATCCCACGGGGCACGTGACCACGGACCCGGACGACCCGCTGCCCTACGCGAGCTTCGACTACCCGGAGGCGGACGCCCTGCCTGCGGCGCTGCTCGTGGACGGCGTGCCCTACCTGGAGACGGTGAACGGGCGACTGCGGGTGTGGCCGCGCCCGGCCCTGCGCGGCGCGCTCTCGCTGGACGCCGGCGCCGGGCACGCGGTGCGCTACCACGTGCGCACCTACCGCGACAGCGCCTGCACCGCGCTGGTGGAGGAGTTCGAGACCGACGCCGTCGATCTGGACACGCTGCTCGCGGGCGACGTCACCGCCGTCATCGTCACGCCCCACGTGACCGGCGCCGGCGGTGAGACGGTGGCCGGCTGGATCCGCGAGATCCGCATCGATGCAGGCAACGTCACCGGGCGCAGCATCTACCGCGTGTCCAGCCGCCAGCGTCCGGTGCGCGCCGAGGCCACCGTGACCGTGCTCCTGGACGACGCTGCGGGAGGCGATGCCCGGGCGGCCTTCGTCATGGCGCGGCGCCAGGTCGCCGCGCAGCGCAACGACCACCTGAGCGGGCACCTGCTGCGCCTGCCCGTGCACTACGACGTGCAGGCGGTGAGCATCCTCGGCCACGCCATCGATCGCTTCGCCCGCGAGCGCGGCGACCTGCCGCTCGCGCCGCTGGCGGGCTACCGGCTGGTGGAGGACGTGCAGGCGCCGGCGATCCGCGTGCTCAAGCCCGCGCCGGGCACCGTCGCGGTGCCGCTGGCGCGCCTGGACCTGGACGTGGAGGTGCGGGACGAGGACACCGACGGCATCCTCGAACTCGCCCTGTTCGAGGGCCGTGACCGCGAAGTGCGTACCCTGGGCGGGCGCTACGGCCGATCGACCTACCGCATCCCCTACGAGGTGCCACGCGACGCCCGCGGCGGCACCCTGGAGCTCCTGTTCACGGCCACCGACGCCAGCGGGCGCAGCGCGAGCGCCCTGCTGCCCCTGGTGCTTGCGCCCAACGAGCCGCCGGAGCTCGCGCTCACGACGTTCGAGAGCTACAAGGTCGGGGGCCGCTACCAGAAGGTGCTGGACTCGCCGGAGCGGGTGAACACGGGCGAGTTCTTCGTGCGTGTGGGCGAGACCTTCCGTGTCTCGACGGAGCTCGCCGACGACGCGGGCCTCGCGCGCTTCACCGTCAACCGCCTGGACCGCCTGGGCAACCGCATCGAGGAGCACCGCCAGGAGTACGCCAACGCCTGCCCGGCGCAGCCGGTGACCCGCACCGCTCCCGCCGTCGAGATCCTGTTCAACCAGCCGGAGCCCACCGAGTACGAGCTGCTGCTCGAAGACACCTTCGGCCACGTGGCGCGGCGCAGCTTCCTGGTGCACCCGCTCACCAACATGGTGCCCGGTGTGCGCGTGACCTCGCCGGCTGAAGGACAGTTCGTGGTCGCCGGCACCTTCCAGATCAAGGTGGGCGTGGTGGCCACCGACGACCGCCTGCTCGACGACGGCGACATCGAGGTGTACGCCAACGGCGTGCGCCTGCAGCGCCTGGGCGGCAACCTGGTGGGCAGCGACGAGATCGGCGGCGCCGCGGTCATCGAGCAGGCCTTCGACGGCATGTTCGACGACATCGAGCGCAACTACACCGTGGACCTGGCCGAGGAGTTCGGCCGCCGGTCGAGCCCCTACGCGGTGGAGACCGGCTTCGTCATGGCGGTCCCGTCGGGGCTCATCCGCAGCAACGAGCCGGTGGAGATCGTGGCGCTCATCCGCGACTCCGACGGCGCCGTGGCGCGCCACGCCATCACCTTCCTGGGCGCCGCCGACGAGATCAACCCGGAGGTGGCGATCACGCGGCCCGGCGTCGGCTTCGGGCCCACGGAGTCGTCGGACTTCACCCTCGGCTTCCGCGCCTTCGACAACGTCAAGGTGGCCGAGCTCCAGCTGTTCACCGCCTACGGCGTGCGCCGCGCCAACGGCAGCTACGTGGTGGGTGACTACGGGGCGCCGCTGCGCGCCATCACCGCCATCGGCGACCGCGACTTCGAGCCGGTGACCACGGTGAACATCGACACGCCGGAGTTCCTGCAGCTGGTGCACGTGGACCGCATCCAGGACATCGCCGCGAGCTTCGGCGACCCGTCGCTCACCGGCGAGGAGCGATACGACATCTGGGTGCGGCTGGTGGCACGCGACCCCTCGGGCAACACGCGCCTTCGCGACGTGAGCTTCCCGGTACGGGTGGACGAGCGCCCGGTGGTGGACATCGTCGATCCGCTGCCCGGGGCGCGCATCGTGGAGTCCAGCCCGGTCACCGTGATCGTGGACGCCTTCGACGACGTGGGCATCGATTCGCTACGCCTCACCGCCACCCACGCCGACGGCAACCGGGAGATCGTCAACCTGCTGCTGCGCCAGCCGCCGTACGCCTTCCAGGTGACCCTGCCGGCCTTCGATCCGGACACGTCCGCGCACAACCGCGTGACCCTGCGCGTGGAGGCCATCGACAGCTACGGCGCCGCCTTCGGCGACCTGGATCGCCACCGCGCCGAGGAGTCACTGACCCTCGAGATCATCGAGGACCAGCCGCCGACGGTGGTCATCGGCGAGCCGCCCACGGAGTCGGAGATCCTGGAAGGCGAGAACCTGCTGGTGCAGGTCAACGCCATCGACGACCTCGCCATCGACCGGGTGGTACTCAACGTGGCGGGGCTGGTGACCGGGGATCGCAGCTTCACCGACACCCAGTTCCCCTACGAGTTCCTGGTGCGGGTGCCCTACGGGCAGGCCGGGCAGGACCTGGTGCTCACGGCCACCGCCACGGAGCTGCGCCCGGCGGGCGGCGCGCGCACGGTGCCCACGGTGAACCCGGTGGTGGTGCACGTGCGGGCGGACACCGAGGCGCCGGAGGTGCAGATCACCAGCCCGCCGCCCACGGGCGCCACCGTGGTCGAGCAGCGCAGCCTCGGGTACGTGGCCGAGGTGAGCGACAACGTGGCGGTGAGCACCGTGGAGGCGCTGCTGTTCGCCGACGTGGACGGCGACGGCACCTTCGGCGACGACGAGCTGGTGTCGCAGCGCTTCTTCACCGGCGCGCCGTACGCCGGCAGCTTCCGCCTGCGCACGCTGGAGGACTACCTGGGCGATGCGGCGCAGGGTCGCGACCAGCTCGCGCTGGAGCTTCGCGTGCGCGCCCGCGACGGCGCCGGCAACGAGAGCGTGGAGGCGCGCCCGGCGACGCTCGTCCGCAACGTGCCGCCGCAGATCCAGCAGATCCAGGTGCTCGACGCGCGCGGCTTCAGCCTCGGCACCGGCGTCACCGAGATCACCGAGGGCCGCGGCATCGTGCTGCAGGTGATCGCGAGCGACCCGGAGGCGGGCGTCGACTCGGCGCGCCTGTTCCGCGCGCTGGTGCCTGCCGGTGCCACCGGTGACCCGCCGGCCCACGCGCTGATGGGCGAGGACCAGGCGGCGCCGTTCCAGTTCCACATGGACGTGCCCTTCGGCCGCGCCGGCGACGTGCTCAGCTTCCGCGCCGACGCCACCGACGTGGACGGCAACCGCTCCACCGACACGCCGACCCTCGAGCTCACCATCGTGCCCGACGAGCCGCCCGAGGCACGCATCGTGAAGCCGTCCAACGACGCCTCGGTGATCATCGACGGGCAGGACATCGAGGTGTTGGTCGAGGCCATCGACGACCTCGGCGTCGACGGCGTCGATCGCGTGGTGTTCTACGTCAACGACGTGCCGGTGCAGACCGTGTTCAGCTCGCTCTCGGCACTCACCGGCTCGGCCGCCCAGGAGCACATCTACCGGGCGCTCATCGCGCCGCCGGAGGGCGCCCAGGGCTTCGTCATCCACGCGGTGGCCTGGGACGTGGCCGGGCACAGCACCCGCACCGCGCCGGTGCGGGTCGGGCGCATCGAGGACACGGTGGCGCCCAAGCTCTCGGTGCTGGCGCCCTTCGAGGGCGAGATCCTCACCGCCAGCGAGACGGTGACGGCCGTGGTCGCGGTGGAGGACATCGGGGTGGAGTCGGCGCGCCAGGTGTCCATGCGCTGGGTGCGCGAGCGCCAGGACGCCACGGGCGCGTGGCAGCCCGTGGCCGAGCGCGACGTGGCGCTCGCCCGCGACGACACCCGCGCCCCGGGCAGCCCGGTCCCGGCGAGCGATCCGGACAACCACTTCTACGTCTACTGGACGGACTTCGTCGACGGCGACGTGCTCGCGCGCGGGCCGGGGCGCAGCGAGCGCGTGCGGGTCGTCACCACCGTCACCACGCCCAACCACACGGTCAGCAGCGAGACCGTGCACGAGGTGGGGCTCCCGGTGAGCGAGCGGCGCTTCCTGCTGCCGTCGAGCCCCGGCGCCGGCGGCAGCGTCTCCGGCGGGCAGCAGGACACCGCGCGCAGCGTGCACTACACCGCCGTGGCGCAGTTCCGCGGCGAGGACCGCGCCGGCGCCCTGCTGGGCGCGTGGTCCAACGTGGATCCCATGCGCCTCGAGCAGGGGCTCGGGAACCTCCTCGTGGGCGAGGTCGAGATCGACGACGTCGCGCCGCGCACCGGGCTGTTCATCGCTGACGACACCAACGAGCCCTTCGCCGCCGGCGGCGACCACTTCGTGTACTCGGACCTGATGGCGGGGGCGTCGGAGATGTTCGCCGGCACCATCACCGAGATCCACGCCGATGCGGACTTCGTGCTCGCGGCGAAGAGCGGGCTGCTCCAGGACACCGGTGCCGGCGGCCCCGGCGGCTTCGCGAGCGCCCTCGAGAGCAGCATCACCGACGACCCGGAGACCGGCGCGCTGTACCTGGACAACCGCCAGGGCGAGCTGCTCATCTTCACCGTGCGCAACGGCGAGGGCCAGTTCGGGCTGCCCTACCTGCTGGCCGGGCGCGTGGAGATGCCGTTCCCCGATCTCTACGGCATCGCCCGCGCCGACGACCTCGCCTTCGTCGCCAACGGCAACGGCGGCGTGCAGGTGGTGGACATCAGCGAGTTCGCCGCGCCGTACCGGGTGGGCTTCATCAAGCCGAACGGCTTCGCCCGCGACGTGGCGGTGAAGGACGGGTTCGTGTACATCGCCGCCTCCCACGAGGGCCTGGTGGTGGCCGACGTGGACGACCCGACCATGCCCATCGTGGCGGGCCTGGACACGCTGGGCGTCGCGAACCGCCTGAGCATCGAGGGTGACCGGCTCTACGTCGCCGACATGGCGGGCGACGGCGGCGTGTCGCAGCTCAACATCGTGGACATCTCGGATCCGTACCATCCGCTGCTGCTGCGCACGGTGGAGCTCGTGCCGGCGCAGGTGGACCTGGTGGCGGATGGCAGCTACGACGTGCACGTGGCCGGCGACAAGGCTTACGTGACGGTGCACTACTCCGACCAGAGCGACCGTCCGGCCCAGGCGCTGCTGGAGGTGATCGATCTGGCGAAGCTGGACGACCCGGGTCTCGACCCGAGCGTGCCGGCGCTGACCCACCGCATCGCGACGGATGCCGACTTCGCCGCCCGCGGCGTCACGGTGGCCCGCGGCGCCATCCAGGTGGCCGCCGGCCGGCGCGGCATCAACCGCATCGAGCTCAACGCGCTCAGCGTCCTCGACCACAGCCCGGTGCGGGACAGCGACGCCATCTCCACCGGGCTGGAGACCATTCGCGTTGAGCTCTCGGCACCGCTGCCCGCGAGCGTGGTGCTGCGCGACCACGTGCGGGTGCTCGAGGGCGACGCCACCATCGGGCGCGACGTGAGCGCGAGCTTCGACATCGGCTTCGCGCTGCGCGACGGCGAGCCGGCGCGGCGCTTCATCCAGCTCGTGCCCGCCGGCGCCGGCGTCCTCGCGCCGGACACCCAGTACTACGTGGTGATCGACGCGGGCCTCGCGCCGCTCACGGGCCAGCCGCTGGCCTCCGACTACGTTTTCGCCTTCACCACCTCGCCGGCCGGCGCCGCGGCAGCCCCGGACATCGTCTCCATCACGCCGGCGGTGGGCAGCATCGCCGGCGGCACCGAGGTGACCGTCCGCGGCACGGGGTTCGGCAGCGCGCCGCAGCTGTTCATCGGCGGCCAGCGCATCGACGTGGAGCGCATCGAGCCGCCCACGGCGGAGGACCCCTTCGAGCGCCTGCACGCGGTCACCGTGCCGCACTTCGCCGGACCCGCCTCGGTGGCGGTGGTCAATGACGACCGCCTCTCCGACCGGGTGGTGGGCGCGTTCACCTACGTGGACGTGCTCGAGCTCTCGTTCATCAACCCGCCGGTGGTGCGGGTGAGCCAGGCCGGCGAGGGCGACGTGGTGGAGGTGGTGGGCCTCGGCTTCCATGCGGGCGTGGAGCTGCACGCGTACCGGGCCGGCGAGCCCGAGACGGCGGTGGTGGACAGCGTCGACCAGGATCGCCTGCGGCTGCTCAGCGCGTCGCGCATGGAGTGGGTGGTGCCCGACTTCGGCGATTCGTTCCGCGGCTTCGTGGACGTGGAGATCCGCGACGCCAGCGGCGCCCGCTTCCTGCTGCCCAACGCGCTCTTCTACGGCAAGCTGCAGGTGGACCGCCGCCTGATCGCCGAGCGGCCGTTCTCGCGCGCCGAGATCGCGGCGCTCGGCGAGGGCGTCGCGACCTTCGTACCGGACACGCTGAAGCTGCCGCCGGGCGCCATCGTCGAGCTCGCCCACGATCCCGACCTGCGGCTGGTGTACGTGCTCGGCCGCGGCGTGCTCGCGAGCGGCGTCAACGCCGCCAGCACCAGCAGCCTGGAGGAGTTCAACACCTTCTTCGCGCCCGGGTGGATCTCGCTGGTGCACTACGACCGCGACGATCTCGGCAATGCCGCCCCCATGCACGGGCTCGGCTACTTCAACCTGCCCCAGGCGCTGGTGCCGAAGGCCGTGCACCTGACCGGGCGCCAGCTTTACGTGGCCGCCGAGGGCCGGAGCTTCCCGTTCATCAACCCGCCGTTCGAGGACGCACGCGCGATCCTGGTCTACGACCGCGAGGACCGCCTGCCCGGCAGCCTCGACCCGACCGAGCAGCCCGAGGGCAAGGACCGCGACATCCTCTACAGCCTGCCGCTCCAGTTCGAGCAGGCGCCGCACGCGCTCGCCTCCGCCGGCGACCTGCTGTTCGCCGCCAGCGAGCGCGACGGCGTGGCGGTGATCAGCATCGCCGATCCGCGCAAGCCCTCGGTGATCACCGTCCTCGACACCGGCAACGCCGACGGGCGGGTTCAGCCGCTCGCGGTGCGGGATCTGCAGACCGTGGGCGGCGAGCTGCACGTGACCGCGGCCCACGGGCGCGGGGTGGGGCGCTTCGTGTTCGACGTCACGCGCCCGACGCTGCCGCAGATCGGCTTCGCCAGCGTCGCCGGCCCGAGCGCGGTGGTGCCCGAGCGCCGCCTGCTGGCGGCGGGCCGCGACGGCACCGACCTCGCACTGCTGGATCTCGCGCGCCCGCAGCACATCCGCGAGCTCGGGCGCCACGAGGGCTTCGGCTTCCGCGTGCCCGGCGGCATCACCGGCCGCGACGCCCGGGTCACCACGGCCATCAACGTGAAGAGCCGGCGGTGCCCCGGGCAGGGGGAGGGCTTCGAGGGCTTCCTGTCGCTCTACGACACCAGCCGCAGCGACCGGGTCACGCTCCTCGACGCCATCCAGCTCCACGGCTGCGAGGGCGTCCCGCCCACCGAGAGCGCGCTGCTCACCGACGACGGCATCATGGTGACCTTCACCGGCGGCGACGACTCCTCGGAGCTGATCCTCGCCGACAACCTCACCCTGGACCTGGTGGCGAGCGTGCCGGCCAACGGCGCCGTGGGGGTGGCGTCGGGCGTGGCGCTGGAGCTGCGGATGAACCGCCCGCTGGAGATCCCGCCCGGAGAGACGGAGAACGCGTACCTGTCGCGCTTCCTCGCGCTGATCCGCGACGACGGGTCCGAGGACGGCGAGCCGCTGGCCTTCGACGCCGTCCTCGATGTGGACGATGCGCGCCGCATCGTGATCACCCCGGCCGCTCCGCTGGCGCTGGACGCGCCCCACCGCCTCGAGCTCGCCGGCGTGCTCGGCAGCCGGCGCACCGCGGGCCTGTTCGACTACACCCTGCGCTTCACCACCGGTACCGACGGGCAGCCGCCGCCGGTGATCGAGAGCGTCGAGCCGGCGGTCCTGACCACGGCCGGCGGCGTGGCGGTGGTCACGGTGCGAGACGGCGACTCGCCGGCGTTCCTGGTGGCGGGCAGCAACGCCCCGGTCAGCGCGGCGCAGGCCCTCGGCGACGGACGCACCCGCTACACCCTCGCCGTGCCGCGCGCCTTCGCCGGCCCCGCCGCCCTCGAGGTGATCAACGCGGGCGGCGGGCGCGCGCTTCGCATCGGCGCGCTGCAGTACGTGGAGCCGCTGTCGCTCGAGTCCGCGAGCCCCCGGGAGGGATCCCTCAACGGCGGCACCCGGGTGACCATCAAGGGCAGCGGGCTGCGCCCCGGCCTCAACCAGGTCACCGTGCTGTTCGACGACATTCCGGCGGACACGGACGACGTCAAGGTGCTCGACACCGAGACCATCGAGGTGATCGCTCCGCCCGGGCGCATCGGCACCGCGGACATCACCGTGGTGCTGGACAACGGGCAGCGCGGCACCCTCGAGGACGCCTTCGAGTACCAGCAGCCGATCCAGGCGAACATCCGCGGCGACGGACGCATCCGCGATCTGGCGCTGGATCCCACCGGCACCTTCATGATCGCGGCGGCCGGCACCACCGGTGTCGTCATCTACAACGTGGACGCCTCCACCTTCACGGCGAACACCGAGCGCCCGCTCAACCCGGACGACCTGCGGCGCACCATCGATCTGGACTTCGACCGCACCGACGACCGCATCGTGGCCCAGGTGCCGCTGCCCGGCGGCTACGCCGCGCTCGGCATCGAGTCCTACTTCGAGCGCGCCACCGACCGGGTATTCGTGGCCGCCGCCCGGCTCGACGGCGGCGATCCGGTGCCCGGCAGCGCGCGACTGTTCATCCTCGCCTTCGACGCGGTGGACGTCTCGCGCAGCACCGTCGTCAGCTCGCTGCCGCTGCCCGCGAGCTTCGCCCGGGGTATCGCTGTCCGGAACAACCAGGCGGTGCTGGCCATGGGCGAGGCGGGCATCGGGCTGGTGGACAGCT